>CAYGMW010000079.1:0-12780 GCA_964350975.1 uncultured Acidimicrobiales bacterium
CCGCTCAAAGTTCGACAGCGGTGCTTCGATCACTGATGCAACCACCCGCTGCACCGCTGTTTCGGTGCCACGAACGTCGAGGAGTTGCTCGAGCGCGAGCAGTCGGCGCTGCAACTCGGCGACTTCGAGTGTCTCGCCGGTCTGTTCGGCCAGTTCCGCGCGCAAACGGGCGTTGTCGGCTTCGAGTTCGTCGTAGTCGGTGATGCCGCGCCACGCGTTCTGGAACGGCGACGCAACCCACTCGACCACCGATCTCACAGGGCCAAGAGCATCGAGCACGCCGTCGCGGGGGCCGCCCGCACCCTCGCCCCGAAAGTCGATGGTGATCAGGGCGAGGGCCGTAATCAACAACAGGATCAGGCGAACTCGACCGCGCGCTGGTCGACGACGCCTTGGCTCACGCGACGCAGGAAACACGGTTCAACGGGCTGGGCCGCTCACCGATCGTACGACGACGAGTACAACAGACCCTGCAGCGTCTCGAACTCTTCGAGGCACTGACCAGATCCTCGAACAACCGCGTTGAGCGGGTCGTCGGCGATGCGGATGGGCATGCCGGTTTCGGCATGAAGACGAACGTCGAGACCCTTGAGCAAGGCCCCACCGCCAGCGAGCACGATGCCTTGTTCCATGATGTCGGCTGCGAGCTCGGGCGGGGTTTGATCAAGGGTGACCTTGACGGCATCAACGATCGACGCAACTGGCTCGGAGAGGGCCTCAAGGATCTCCGTTGAGCTGATGACGACGGTCTTCGGGAGGCCCGATACGAGGTCGCGTCCTCGGATCTCGGCATAGAGCTCATGATCAAGCGGTGACGCCGAACCAATCTGGATCTTGATCTCTTCAGCGGTGCGCTCGCCTAGGGCCAGGTTGTATTCCTTCTTCACGAACTGGATCACGGCCTGGTCGAGACCATCGCCGCCGATGCGAGCCGATTGGCTGGCCACGATGCCCCCGAGGGAGATGACGGCGACTTCTGTGGTTCCGCCGCCGATGTCGACGATCATGTTTCCCGTCGGCTCCTGGACGGGTAGCCCGACGCCGATCGCAGCTGCCATTGGTTCTTCGATGATGAACGCGGGCCGCTTCGCCCCGGCGTATTCGGCTGCTTCTTGGACGGCTCGTTGTTCGACACCTGTGATACCCGACGGGACACAGATGACCATGCGCGGTTTGGCCCAGCGACGGTTGTGCACCCGCTGGATGAAGTACCGCAACATCTTTTCGCAGATATCGAAGTCGGCGATCACGCCGTCTTTGAGCGGTCGAATGGCTTGGATGTGGCCCGGGGTGCGGCCAATCATTCGTTTTGCTTCGAGCCCGACCGCCAATGGACGCCCAGTGGTGACGTCGACGGCAACCACCGACGGCTCGTTCAGCACGATGCCTCGACCGCGAACGTACACAAGTGTGTTCGCGGTTCCGAGGTCGACCGCCATGTCGCGTCCGACGAAACCTGTGAACATCGAATCGGCCATGCGACTCCTCCGCGGGGCAACCGCTGAGGTGAGCCTATGGGAGCCCGAAGGTCCACTCAAGCCGCGCCCAGAAATCGAGTCGTCGCGGTGGAGCCGATCAATGGAGCTAAAGGCGTCGCTCTGGTGATGTTCGATGTCGGACACAGGTAGCCAATCAGCCGAAGAAGATGCCGATTTCTCGTTCGGCGGACTCAGCTGAGTCGGAGCCGTGAACGAGATTTTCGGTCATCACCATCCCGTAGTCGCCACGGATGGTTCCGGGAGCAGCCTTGGCAGGATTGGTGGCCCCCATCATGGTGCGCACGAGAGCAAATACATCGTCGCCCGCATCGTCAGGGCCCTCGAGCACCAACAGCATCGACGGACCACGAGTGATGAACTCAAGCAGGCTGTCGAAGAATGGCTTGCCATCGTGTTCTGCATAGTGACGGCTGGCGGTGTCGCGATCGATGGTGCGCAGCTCAGCGCGAGCCAACGTGAGGCCCTTGGCCTCGAAGCGGCTGATGATCTCGCCGACCAGGCCGCGTTCGACGGCATCGGGCTTACACATGACATAGGTCTGCTGAGGCACAGAGGTCTCCAGTAGTGAGAAAGGTTCGGCGCGCCGCGCCAAGAGCGCCGCAACACTAGCGTCATGATTCCGCAATGCACACACCGTCAGTGCGAGCAGTTGACTACAGGCCGAGGTGGGTCCGTGCTGGTCCGACGACATACAGCGAACCGGTGACCAGCACCGTGCCCGTTTCACCTGCCAGGTCGCGAGCCCGATCAACGGCGCGGCCGATGTCAGGCTCCCAGACCACGTTGGCGATACCAAGACTCGTGGCCGCTTCGGCCACAACGTCGGCAGGTATCCGTCGAGCCCAATCGGGCTGGGTGCACACCAGCGTCGATGCTCGACTTGCCTGCAACGCGGCGAGCATTTCGGCCGGATCGCGCGGCGCATTGAACCCAACCACCATCACGAGATCGCCGTCGGTGTCGAAATCGTTGGCCAAGGTGGCCGCCGCCACCTTGGCGCCGTCGGGGTTGTGGGCCCCATCAAGAATGGTCAAGGGGCCGCGAGCCACCACCTCGAAACGACCGGGTACCACCACTGATCCGAGAGCCTCGGCAACAACCTCGGGGTCGAGGGCCCGGTCGAAGAACTCTTCGACCGCCACGATTGCCAGCGCGGCATTCATGCCCTGATGGGCCCCGTTGAGAGCCACAAAGACATCCTCATAACGGGTACGACTGGTGCGAAGGGTGATCGAGCGGCCACCGATCGCGAGGTGGTTCGACTCGAGTTCGAAGTCGACACCACATCGCAGCGTCGCTGAGGCTGGCATCTCGGACACAACGTCGAAAAGTTCGTCGTCGAGGTCGCCCACCACGGCTACTGAGAGCGGGGTGATGATGCCTGACTTCTCACGTGCGATGTCGGTGAGTTCTGGCCCGAGCGTCTGGACGTGATCGAGGCCAACATTGGTGATGACCGCAACATCGGCATCGACCACATTGGTCGCATCCCAACGGCCACCCATGCCGACTTCGATGACCCTCACATCAACAGCTGAGGTCGCCATCCACGACAGTGCGGCTGCGGCCAGCACCTCGAAGTAGGTCGCGCTGCGATCCCAGCGATCGGCAAACAAGGGCTCGATCGCGGCGACGTCGCTGATGGCCTCGGCAAAGGCCGCGTCGTCGATCGGTACGCCGTTGGAGCTGATGCGCTCGTTCACGCGCTGCAAGTGCGGCGAGGTGTAACAACCAACGTGTAGGCCGTGAGCTGCAACCAATGCAACCGCCATACGGGCCGTCGAGCCCTTGCCGTTCGTGCCGGTGATGTGGATCGTCGGAATGCCGTGTTGGATATCGCCCAGCGCGTTGGCGAGGTCCCACATTCGAGACAGGTTGGGTGCGGTGGCCCGCGTCGCCGGGTTCAGCTCAAGGCTGTAGTGGCGTTCGAGATAGTCGAGCGCCTCGTTGTAGTCCATGTCGGGCGTGGGCTCAGCTACGACGCAGCACGTCGCGTCGGGCCCGATTCGGGCTGTCGGCGAGACACCAACGTGGGGTTGACCTTGTCCAGCACCACGCTGCGGTCAATGATGCACTTCTCGACGTCGTCGCGGCCAGGAACCTCGTACATGATGCCCAAGAGCACCTCTTCGAGGATGGCTCGCAAACCCCGGGCACCTGTCTTGCGCAGCATCGCCTGTTCGGCCACGGCTTCGAGGGCGTCGTCGGTGAACTCAAGTTCGACGTTTTCAAGCTCGAAGATCTTCTTGTACTGCTTGACCAACGCGTTCTTTGGGGCCACCAAGATCTCAACAAGGGCATCCTTGTCGAGCTCTCGCACGATTGCTGTGACCGGGAGCCGGCCGACGAACTCGGGGATCAGGCCGAACTTGAGAAGGTCCTCTGGGAGGGCCTGGGGCAACAGATCTGCTCGGGGGGCTTCGCTGGCGCTGCGGACATCGGCCCCAAAGCCCATGCCGCGCTTGCCAACGCGGTCGGCAACGATTTTGTCGAGGCCGTCAAAGGCGCCGCCGCAAATGAACAACACGTTGGTGGTGTCGATCTGGATGAACTCTTGATGTGGGTGCTTACGTCCGCCCTGAGGCGGCACCGACGCCGTCGTGCCTTCGAGGATCTTGAGCAGCGCCTGCTGCACTCCCTCACCTGACACGTCACGAGTGATCGACGGGTTCTCGGACTTGCGAGCAACCTTGTCGATCTCGTCGATGTAGATGATGCCCATCTCGGCCTTCTTGACATCATAGTCAGCAGCCTGGATGAGCTTCAGGAGGATGTTCTCGACGTCTTCGCCGACGTAACCGGCCTCGGTGAGCGCTGTGGCATCGGCGATGGCGAACGGAACGTTCAGCATGCGAGCAAGGGTCTGGGCAAGATAGGTCTTGCCGCAACCCGTGGGGCCCAACAGCATGATGTTGGACTTACCAAGCTCGACGTCGTCGCCGATGCTCGAACCGTACCGGACCCGCTTGTAGTGGTTGTATACCGCTACCGACAGCACCTTCTTGGCTTGTTCTTGGCCAACGATGAACTCGTTGAGGAACTCAAAGATCTCGCGAGGCTTGGGCAACTCGTCGAAGCTGACCTCGCTGGTTTCGGCGAGCTCTTCTTCGATGATCTCGTTACACAGGTCAATGCACTCGTCGCAGATGTAGACACCTGGTCCTGCGATGAGTTTCTTCACCTGCTTCTGCGACTTGCCGCAGAACGAGCACTTCAGCAGCTCGCCGCCTTCTCCAAACTTCGCCACGTGTTTTCGAGCCTCCGGTATCGGCGAGCGCTACAGCCCGGGGGCCAGTATGGCGCGTTCGTTGCTGCTTCGCTGAGGGTTTGAGCGGTTGGGTTTACGCGGCGCGGATCGGGCCGTCAGCGACGTCGCCGCGGGTGTTGATGACCTGATCGATGACCCCGTAGGCCAGCGCAGCTTCGGCATCCATCACGAAGTCGCGGTCGGTGTCGGCGTGCAGCTTCTCGAGCGACTGGCCGGTGTGCTCGGCGAGGATCTCTTCGAGCAGGATCCGCATGCGGCCGATCTCGCGGGCTGCAAGCTCAACGTCGGTTGCCTGGCCCATGGCTTGTCCGTAGGGCTGGTGCAACAAGATGCGGGCGTGTGGCAGGGCCAGACGCTTGCCCTTGGTGCCCGCTGCCAACAGCACGGCTGCAGCTGAAGCAGCCTGGCCGAGGCACATGGTGGCGATGTCGTTCTTGATGTACTGCATCGTGTCGTAGATCGCGAACAGGCCGGTGATGTCGCCACCAGGGCTGTTGATGTAGATGTTGATGTCGCGGTCGGGGTTTTCCGACTCGAGATGCAGCAACTGGGCGCACACGACGTTGGCAACACCATCGTCGATCGGGGTGCCCAGGAAGATGATGTTTTCTTTGAGCAGCTTGGAGTAGAGGTCATAGGACCTCTCACCGCGGCTGGTTGTCTCGATGACGCTCGGGATGATGTAGCTCACTCGTCGACCTCCGGTGTGTCGTCGGCACCGGCGGCCTCGACTTCGTCGGAACCCGTCGGCCCGTCGTCGGGCTCTTCAAGCAGCGAACGCTCAATTGCTTCGCCACTGTCCTCGTCGACGATAGCGACACGCTCGATCAACCACTCCAGAGCTGCGCGCTTCTTGAGGTCGTCGCGCAGCGACAACAGGTTGTCGTTTTCAATGAGGCGAGCGCGCACTGATGCGGGCTTGTCGCCGACCTGCACTGCGAGGCGGGCGACCTCGTCGTCGATGTCATCGTCGGATGGGGCCAGACCCTCAGCTGCGGCGATGGCACGAAGGGCCAAGTCGACGCGAGCCGAGTGCTCAGAACCGTCCTTGAGATCTTCGGCAAACTCGGCTTCGGTCTTGCCGTTGAACATGAGCCACTGCTGCAACGAGATGCCCTGCATCTGGAGGCTGTAGCTGACGTTCTGGAGCTGTTCGTTCATCTCGGCTGAGATGAGGGACTCAGGGATGTCGCCTTCGACCATCTCGCCGAGCTTGGCTGCAGTGTTTTCGCGCAGCGCCTGGCGGGCTCGGCGCAGCGCCGCTTCGCCGAGACGGTGTTCGACGTCGGCGCGCATCTCAGCAATGGTGTCGAACTCGGTGTTTTCGTCGACCCACTCGTCGGTGAGTTCGGGCAGCACACGTTCCTTGACAGCGTGAACCACGACGTGGAAGTCGATGGTGGTGCCGACCTGAACCGGGTGTTCTGACGTGAAGTCGAGCTCGTCGTCGGCGGTGGCGCCGATCAACTCTTCGTCGAGTTCGGGTCCAACCGCGGCAGAACCGACCTCGTAGGAGTAGTCGTCGGCAACAAGACCGGGCAGCGGTTCGCCGTCGACGGTGCCAGCAATGTCGATGGTGACAAGGTCGCCGTCTTGGGCTGGTCGTTCGACCTCGACGAGTTCGGCCGATCGGCCACGAACGGCATCGATCTGGTCGTCGATGGCCTCGGCTGACACCACGGGGTTCGGGATCGCGACCTCGAGGGCGTCGTAGCCGCTCAACTCGATGACCGGACGAACCTCAACAGTTGCGTCGAACACGATCGGACCGGACTCTTCGCCTGATTCGAGGTCGATGTCGGGTTGGGCGATCGCATCAACGTCGTGGTTCTTGAGTGCCGCGGCGTAGTAGGAGCCCATGGCTTCCTGGATCGCTTCAGCGCGGGCGTATTCGACGCCAACGCGGGCTTCGAGCACCTTGCGGGGCACCTTGCCTGGCCGGAATCCCGGCATGCGAACCTCGCGGGCCAGCTTCTTGAATGCTGCGTCGAGTGCGACTTCGAACGTGGCCTCATCGACCTCGACGTGCAACTTGACCTTGTTGTCGTCCAGCGCTTCGACTGTCGACGTGACGTTAGGTGTGCTCACAGTCGGGCGAGTGTATCGGCGCTACGAGAATCCCCTCACCACCCCCAGAAAACAGACACGCCAGAAAACAGACACGCCAGAAAACCGACACAGCCAGAAAACAGACACAGCCCCGCTCTCGGCGAACCGATGCGGGGCTGTATCCGGTGTGTGTGGCAATCGCAGTTGATGCAATAGGTCCGTGTTACTGGACAGTTATTCCATCGGCTGAGCCGCCTCACAGTTGAGGAGTTGTTCAGTTTTGGCATGCAAGTCCAAAATCGGCATGCAAGTCGTGGAGCGGGTGACGAGAATCGAACTCGCATAACCAGCTTGGAAGGCTGGGGCTCTAGCCATTGAGCTACACCCGCACGGCAGAACATCGTAGTGGTTGTTTTGGCGCGCTGGTACCACGAATCGCCAAAGTCAGCCCGAGGTTGCAGCGGCCGGGAGGTACACGGCAACATCACCGCCGGGGCCTTCGGCAATACGCAGTTCGCCTCCGTGGGCGTCGGTGAGACCCTTGGCAATGGCCAAGCCCAGACCCGCTCCGCCTCGGGCTCGATCTCGGCTGTCATCAGCGCGAGCGAACGGCTCGACGGCTCGTGAGATGAATTCGGCTGGGAAACCAGGGCCATCGTCGAGCACTCGCAACACGACATGGGCTCCGTCTGTTGACACCACGAGGCGGACATGCCCGGGAGTTGGAGCGTGACGAATGGCGTTGTCCACCAGGTTCCGAAGCACCCGACCGAGATCGTGGGCGGTCCCGCGTACGAACCCGGCTCGGGCGTGGGCCAGGTTGGTTTCGAGGCTCAGGTCAACCCCGCGCATCGCGGCTGCGGGCAAGAGGGCCTCGACGGCTTCGTCGCCCAGTTCGACGACGTCGACCAGGTCGCGTCCGGCTTCGAAGCGGCCAGCGTCGAGCTGGGCCAGCATGAAGAGGTCGTCGGTCAGGCGCCCCAGGTGGTCGACGTCTCGACGGATCGCGGCCATATAACGAGCCGGGTCAGGAGCGACGCCGTCCTGGATGGCCTCGGTAGCGGCCTTGATTGCCGCGATCGGGGTTCGCAGATCGTGGCCGACCGAAGCGATCAGCAACCGCCGTTCGGCTTCTTCGGCGGTCCGGCGGCGCTCGCTGAGTTCGAGGCGAGCCGCCATGTCGTCAAAGGACCGAGCAACCGCGCCTACCTCGTCTCGCCGTTGCACGCCGGACCGGACCGACAGGTCGCCCTCGGCGACCCGGCCCGCCGTCGCCGCCAATAGGTCGAGATCGCGCACCAGACGCCTCGTCATGAGTTGGGCCACGACCACGGCCAAACCGAACGCACCAAGCAGCACCATGGCCATCAGATTTCTCTCGGACCCCGACAGCAGCATCTGTTCGGTCGCGACAAACGTGGCGATCAGCGCGGTAGCAATGGCAGCTACCGAACCCGACAACACGATGCTGCGGACAGTTTTCACTCTCATGGGTTCACTCTCACGGGTTGCACTCTCACGGCTCGAACCGGTAGCCGACGCCCCACACGGTCAGGAGATGTTGAGGTTGGTCGGGATCGGGTTCGATCTGGCGGCGCAGGCGCCGGATGTGGACCGTGACAGTCGACGGGTCCTGCCACTCGGCAGACGATTTCCACACTGCCTCGAGCAGCTCAGCCCGCGAGAACGCGCGTCCAGGGTTGCGGGCGAAGTAGACCAGCAGCTCAAACTCACGCGGCGTGGTGTCGACCACCACGCCATCGACGGAGACCTCTCGGGAGCGTTCATCGACCACGATGCGACCAAGATCGAGCACGTCTCCCCCGGTTTGCACCCTCGTGCGTCGAAGTATCGATCGGACGCGGGCTGCAAGTTCACGAGGGGAGAACGGCTTGATGACATAGTCGTCCGCACCCAGGTCGAGGCCATGCACCCGGTCAGATTCGCCCACCCGAGCCGTCAGCATGATCACCGGAAGTTCGCCCAGTTGGCGGATCTGGGCCAGGACTTCGAAGCCGTCGATCTCGGGCAACATGACGTCGAGCACCACCACATCGGGGCGGTCGTTGGCCACAACATCAAGCGCGCTGCGTCCGTCGCCAACCTCGGTGACCCGTGATCCGTCAGCTCGGAGATATTCGGCGACGACGGATCGAACCGTTGGTTCGTCGTCGACGACGAGGACGTGTGGGGTCATGGGGTTCATTGTCAACAACTTTGGGGCACCACACCAGCAAAATCCGCCGTGTTCAGCGAATCTTCCGAAATGTGGTGCCCCAGAGCAACATCGGCCAGGCCTCCTCAGTTGGCTGCGATGGTGACCCGTACCAGGCCGTCGTTGGTGTCGATCAAGCGGACCGTGGTGTCAGCGTCGGGTTCGCCGGTATTCGGTCCGGCCTGTCGCGGCGCTTGGTCGGAACCAACACCGCTGACCTGATCGGCTTCCGTGCCGGCGTCGTACAGATTCACCGCATCGCTGATGTCGCCTTCGATGTGGGTACCGTCGGCATACAGCTCCAGGCCGTCAATGGCGAAGAACCAATCGTTGGACTGCACAAACATGAACGCCAGGCTGAGTCGGTCGCCCTCAGTTGCCTCGATGTCGAAGGTGTAGCTCTGCCCAGGGCCCGCCGGCCCTGGATCGGTGCCACCGACGGGAACAGCGGTTGCGATGGCGCCGATGCTGTCAACCAAGCCGCCGGGGCCCCCGTCCTCGGCCAAGCCTTCAAGACCTTCGGCCTTGATGTCGGTACCAACGACGAAGATGGGGTTGGTATCGGACTGATGAACTACTGCGGCCACCGGGGCGATCGGTGACGGAACACCGGCGCGGGCGTCAAGCGATGCAAACAGCGGTGCCGGATTGCCATCTTCGGCCAAGGCTTCAAGGCCTTCGCCTAGGTCAGCGTCGCCGAGGGTGAACAACGGGTTACTGCCCTCATGGACGACGGTGACGCCCGGGGCGAATGGAGTCGTCAGCGCCGCACCACTGCTCACATTGGTAATGACTAGTTCGAAATTGCCATCACCCAACGACACAACGCTCACGTTCACATAGTCGGCAGCGCTGCGATCCGTGAGGTCGCGAACGACAGCGTTAGGGTCTTCGTCGCCGGTATCAGGTCCGGATTGGCGAGGGGCCTGATCGGCACCCTCGCCCGGGACCTGATCGATCTCGGTACCGACATCAAACACAGCCAACTGGTTGGTGATGTCACCTTCGATCGGGTTGCCGTCAGCGTCGAACAACTCGATCCCCTCAGCGCCAGGGGCAATAATCCAGTCGTTCGACTGGACGAACATCGTGGCGAAGCTGAGTCGTTCGCCGGCAGCGGCAGCGAAGGCGCTGCGATAGGCCTCGCCTGGCAGCAGGGGTCCAGGGGCCTCGGCGCCGTCGGGAGTGTTGAACACCCCGACCCGGCGAATATCACCAAGGTCGCCGGTGAGATTCTCGACGGTCACCGTGAACCGCACCGCCCCCATCTCGCCAGCCATGTCGTCTTCGGCCATGTCGTCTTCAGCCATGTCGTCTTCAGCCATGTCGTCGGCTGGCGCCGCGGTCGTCGAAACTGCCGCGGCTTGGGTGGTGTCGGCCGCGGGGTCCGACGCGCTGTCGCTATCGCCGCAGGCTGCGGCCACGATGGCCATCGAGGCAGCGAGGGCGACGACCCGAAGTGATGGATGTAGAAGGGGCATCTGAGATTCTCCAGTGGAGTGTCGGCCGAACCCGTTGTTCAGCACTCGGCAGTGGAAAGCCCCTCCGAACGACCTCAATTTCGCTGAGTGCCCGCGTTCAGACTTCGTTCAGTTCATCAACGGATATGGCACCCGAAAACAACCAGAGGCCGGCCCTTTCGGACCGGCCTCTCAATCGAGCGGAAGCTAGGTGTCTAGCCCTTGACCGAACCTGCCAACAGGCCTCGCACGAAGTACCTCTGCAACGAAAAGAACACGGCCAGCGGAACCGCTACTTGCACGAAGGCTGCAGCCGAGAGCAAGTGTTCTCGCTCGCCGAAGTCGCCAGCCAGGTTGGCTAGCCGCATCGTTGACGTGATCGAGTCTGGGTTACCACCAGCCATCGTGTTCGCGACCAGGAAGTCGTTGTACGTCCACAGGAACTGGAAGATGCCAAATGCTGCGATGACGGGCACCGACAGCGGCAACACGATCCGCCAGAAGATGGTGAAGTGGTCCGCACCATCGATACGGGCAGCCTCGAACACGTCCGATGGCAAGCTCTGGATGTAGTTGTGGAGCAAGAAGATCGCGAACGGCATCGCGAAACCGGTATGGGTGAGCCAGACCGCGGTGGTGGTACCTGACAAATCGAGGTCTGGAATCAGCGTCATGGTCTTGGCCGTGAACGGGATCGTCAGATGGGCACCACCGACATACAGCTTCAGCAGCGGGATAAGCGCAACCTGCAGCGGGATGGCCAGCAGTGACACCGTGCCGATGAACAACCACTCGCGACCCTTGAAGTCGATCCAGGCAAACGCATAGGCCGCAAATGCCGCGAACGAGATTGGGATGATCGTCGCCGGAATAGCAACCGCGAACGAGTTACCAAGGGCGTCCCACATGCCAGCAGTGGCATCGGCTGAGAACACCTGGCGATAGTTGTTCAGCGTTGCGCCGCTGGCGTTGATGTCGGATAGACCAACCGCATCGGTGAAGAAGGTCCAGAAGCCGTTATTGCGCTGATCGGATCGCTCGCGGAAACCGTTGACGAACAAGCTGAACGACGGAACCGTCCAGAGCAACACGATGAGCCACAGCGTCCACGTGGGGATCTTGCTCAGCGTTCGGTAGATGACACCGGCCATGCCGGTGCTCGATGTAGGTGATGAGCCTGCCATTTTTGTTGCCATGTCAGACCTCCGCCTGCTGCATACGTCGGACATTGAGCACCATGATCGGGAGGATCAGGACGAAGATCAGCACCGCGAGCGCCGCACCGAGCCCTTGGTTGAAGTTGCTGAACGCCTTGGTGAACATGTCGTTGGCCAGCACCTGGGTACCGAACTGGCCATTGGTCATGACCTTGACAATGTCGAACACCTTCATCACGAGCACCATGATGGTGGTGGTCACCACGCCGATCGTCGGCGCGATCTGGGGCAGGGTGACCCGCCAGAAAATCTGGGACTCGGTGGCCCCGTCGACGGATGCGGCTTCGATGAACTCCGTCGGCACGGCCTTGATGGCTGCCGACAAAATGACCATGGCGAACCCGGTCTGAATCCAGATGAGCACCACCATCAAGAACACGTTGTTCCACGGTGCGTTCTGCACGAACAGAATGAAGTCGACAGTCGTTTCGCCGGTGATACCTCCGAGGCTCGACCTCAAGAATTCAATCGACAGGTAGCCAAACACCAGCAACGCACCGATCGCACCGCCAACGGTGCTCGATCGATTGTCCTTGAAACCTTGGACCGCAACCATCACGAGGGCAGCGATCACCGCCACAATGACGATCGTCGCAACCGTCTTGGGCCACGAGTCAGATGTGCTGAGGTCGCCGAGAGCAACCCACAGGGAGTTCATGACACCGGTCTGGGCCTGACCCGGTGGCCGTGAGATGTACATGAAACGCCAGATGATGGTGGCGCCAACGAACGAGATGGCCATCGGCATGAAGATGAAGGCCTTCGCTACCTTTTCGAACCGAGCCCCGTCGGAGAGCACGGCAATAGCGAGTCCGAGGCCTGTGGACATCAAGGTGACGGTGAACACCCACCAGATGTTGTTGAACAGGGTGCCTCGCAGCACGGTCATGAGCGCCGTCGCGGCGAGGAAGGTACCCACAGCGATCGGGGCAAGGGAGCCTCCACTTCGGCCGAAGCCATAACCCTGCTTCTTGCCTGTGACCAAGCCGACGACGATGCCGATGAGCAACAAGACCACAGCAGCGAGCGTCAACTGGCTCGTGAAGAAGTTGCTCCAGTTGTCCACGTTGAA
>CAYGMW010000080.1:0-12762 GCA_964350975.1 uncultured Acidimicrobiales bacterium
CCAGTAGATACAGACCTGCGCCGGCGGCGTCAGCTGGCGCTACGGCAATAACACGACGACCGGATCGCCACTTCGGACCTCGCGAGCGCCTGTGCCAGTAGCGCCTGCACGTGGGGGCGTTCCACCGTCTCGCCTCGAGCCCCGAGACACTCGTCGAGACCATGTAACGCCCACACATTGCGGGGATGTTGGACAGCGCGCGGGAGCGTGTCATCGAGGCCGAGATCGCAGCGATAGATGGCTTCGGCTTCGTCGTGACGACCCTGGTCCAGCAACAGCGCCGCGAGGGCGTGCCGTGGTGGCTGCATCCAACCCCACGGCTCGTCGTAGAGCAGCTCATCAGACGCAACCACAGCGGCACGCAAGTGATCGAGCCCTTGCTCGATGCGGCCTGACTTGTAGGCAAGTTCTCCGAGGGCCATGTTCTCGGCAATCACCAGGACCGCCTTGGCCGGATTGTTGAACATATATCTGGTCTCTGGCACTGCTGCTATTGCTTCGCGAAGCAGATCCATCTCCACCTCAGCGTCGGCGATCCGGCCAAGGTTTGCCAGCGCAACAGTTCGGGCGTAGCGCTGGAGCGCAGTCGTGAAGGTGAACAATTCAGCGTCTGTCGGCAACTTCTGGTCGAGGATCTCCCGCCACATTCCAAAACGGACCAGGACGTGCTGGCGGACGCCGACGAAAGCCTCAAGAACGTCAGGCAGGAACGCCACGATCTCGTCGGGGAGCATCTGGCGCAAGGTGTCGGCTGCGGCGAGGGCCTGAGTCTTGCGACCCATAAACATCGCGCCGTAGGCCTCGAAGTGCACATTGTGGGTGCGGTACAGGGTGTAGAAGTTCGCGCTCCCGGCATAGGCCTCGTACTTACGATCGACGACCGCGGCGTGGTGGTTGCGTGTGACCACGTTGTGGTAGTCGCCGCACAGCACATCGATGTGGGTGGCCATGTGTTGCAGATGGCCGCTGTCTGGTACCAGCTCGCGGAGGCGATCGCCGTGGCTGAGGGCGAGCTCAGGCCACGGAGACATCTCCATCAGATGGATATACAGGTGCAGCAGCCCGGGATGATCCCACGCAGCAGGCGCAGCATCGAAGGCGGTCTCAAGGGCAAGGCGAGCCTCAACGGTCGATGCGCCCTCGGCTGGAGCCCCCTTTGTGAGATCCCACAGCTGCCACGGGGTCCGGTTCATGCCCGCTTCGACAAAGATCGTCACCACCTCGAGATCGTCGGGAAACTCCTCGTACACCGAGCGCATGGCGTCGGTGAACGCATCGTTCCACGGACCGAAGTCCTCGATCTCGGGGTCAGTTGGATAGCGCGCGGCGAGGGCCTGAATCATGGCTGCCTCCACCGGCGACATCATGGGCAACGACTGGGCTGTATCGAGTGCCGCATGGGCCTCGGTCAGCACCGCGACCCTGTCGTGGGGCTCGAACAGGTCCCATGACTTGTTGTAGTTCGGCCCAATGGCATACGCGAGGCCCCAGTGCGCCATGCCGCACGTCGGGTCAGCAGCTACGGCCTTGCGGAAGCACTCGACGGCTTCTTCGTGGTTGTACCCATAGGTCCACAGCAGCCCTCGGTCGAACCAGGTCTGGGCCTCCGCAGACGTCGTGGTGACCGGACGGGTGTACGCGCCCAGATCGAAGTAGCCAGCGCCTGAATTGCCAGTGTCGAAATCGTTCATGTGCCCCCTCGCTTCGCAGGAGAGTAGTGGGCCACAACCTCGCCTGAGCGACCGTCTGATGCTTGATGAGATCGGTAGTAGAACTGTCGGGTGACCAACACCGCAGCCGAGAGCATCACGACCGACGACTCGCCGAACGGTCCGATCTCGGGCGAGGTGAGCGAGGCGGGTGAGGCTGCCGCCGACGCGGGAACGGCCGGTGCGGTGTTTCGCGAACTCGTCGCGATCTTGGCCGTGAGCCTGTCCGCGGTCGGGCAAGCGGTCTCCATGGCGGTGCTGGTGTTCTCCGGTTCGCTTGACGAAGGACTCCCCCGCGCAATCGCAGCGTTCGTCATCGCCGGCGGAATCGTCAGCGCCTATATCGCGATGACGAGTCGGTTGGTGCCGGCGGGAAGTGTGATCCAAGACAGCCCGGCCATTGTGCTGGTGGCGGTTGCGGCATCGGTCGCCGCCCGAGGCGGGCCGGATCCGGTGTCGAACGTCTTCGTGATGTTGGCCCTCACGGGCGCTCTGACGGGCTCCATGATGTGGCTGCTTGGCCGAATCCGGTTCGGGGCGCTTGTTCGGTATATGCCAACGACGGTGGTAGGCGCGTTCATGGCCGGAACCGGCTGGCTGCTCACCAAAGGAGGGCTCGATGTCGCCGCCGGGTTCTCTGTTGAACTCGGCGACGTTGGCGAGCTCTTCACCGTCGACGTCGCAAAGTTCTGGGTTCCCGGAGTCGCGCTTGGTGTGCTGATCTGGCTCATCGGGCGTTCGGACCGGCTTCCGCTCAGCGCGATGAGCATGACGATCCTGGCGTCGCTCGGGGTTTTCTATCTGGTGGTCGCAATGGCTTCGTCGTTCTCGGCGGTCGAGTCGGGCGGATGGCTGATCGGCCCCTTCCCCGACGGCGCCAAGCCGAGCATCGTCACAGCCCAGGAGCTCGCCGATGCTGGCTGGAGTGAGATCCTCACCAGTTTCCCGGGCATTGCGAGCGTGGTGGCTGTGTCGATCATGGTGGTCCTGCTCAATGTGACAGCCCTTGAGTCCAAGTCGGCACAGAGGCTCGATGTCAATGCCGAACTTCGATCGGCCGGAGTTGCGAACGTCCTGTGCGCTCCGCTCGGCGTCGCCCCCGGCTTCCACGGCCTGGCAGACACCACGCTCATCAAACAACTCGGAGCCACACGACGCATGGTGCCCGTAGCGGCGGGGGCGCTGCTGGTGGTGTTCGGCGCGTTCGGTGTCGGCATCATTGGGTTGGTACCCCGGCTTTTGGTCGGCGCGATGCTCATCACAGTCGGCCTGGCGCTGCTCGCGGATTGGGTCTGCGACCTGAAGCGGTCGGTCAACAAAACAGAACAGCTGCTGAGCGTCGCAATCGTCGTGGTGATCGCCGCGGTGGGAATCCTCGAAGGCATCGCGGTCGGTGTGGTTGCGGCCTGTGCGGTATTTGTTGTCCGCTACAGCCGCGTCGACCCGATCCGTTCTGTTGGCTCAGGTCGTGACAGGCACAGTCGCGTCGACCGTCATCAGGCCGAACTCGAGTTGTTGGCCCAGCGCGCGGACCGGCGAGTGGTGTTCGAGTTGCACGGATACCTGTTCTTTGGATCAATCGCGTCGCTTGAGGATCGCATCCGGGCGCTCAGCGACCCTGTCGGCAAAATCGAGCTCGACGCCTTGATCCTCGACTTTCGGGCCGTGACCGGTATCGACACATCGGGCTACGAACTGATCGGACAGATGGCCCAGCACATCACCAGCATCGGAGCCTTGGTCGTGATGTCGTCGGTGAATCCTGACCTGCGCGACGCTTTGAACTCCGCTGAGCCCGAGTCGCTCGGCGCGGTGACGTGGACGGCCACCCTCGATGAGGCGCTCGAGGTCTGCGAGCGCGTCGAACTGCATCGGCTTTCCGATGCAACCGAGCACCCGTCGGACACCAAGATCGAGTTCTCCCCCGAGCTCTTCGCAGAGTTCACACCCCGAACGTTTTCCTCCGGCGAACTGGTGATTGAGCAGGGAGCGACCAGCGACGGGATGTTCGTCGTGGTCAAAGGCACGATGACAGCAGTACAAGTCAACCCCGACGGCACCCGTCACCGACTGCGTCGATTCGGCCAAGCCGCGCTGGTGGGCGAGATCGGTTTGATCCTCGCAGGGCCCCGAACTGCGGAGATTGTTGCGGACAGCGATGCCGAGGTGCTGTGGCTGTCGGCCGATCGCTATCGAGAGCTTCGCACCGTTGCGCCCGAACTCGCCTTCGAGCTCCACGAGTACATCTTGCGGGTCCAGGCCGGTCTCGTCGTCTCCCTCAGCGAGCGCCTGTCCCGGTCGGCGCTCTAGGCGTTCACAATGTCGTTGCGCGGGTCACTGGCACCAAGAGTGGTTGAAGAGCCCACCGACGCGCGTTAGGGTGCCTCCCCGTCGCAATGAATTGTGACCGCGACACCGCCAACTTGCAGGGGGATAACAACATGGGTCGATCTTCACGTCATGCCGAAGGTGAGCTAGGAGCTCTCGAACAAGGCTTGGTGGATTCGTTCGCTAGCGGAAGAATCTCGCGACGGGACTTCCTGGTGCGCGGCTCGGTCATGGGCCTGAGCGTTGGCACGATGGGTTCCATCATCACCGCGTGTGGCGGCGACAGCGACGACGACGCCGCTGACGGCGGGTCCGAGACAACCGCTGCGGCCGCAACTGGCGAGATCCAGCAGGGCGGAACCCTGCGTCTCGCATCCCAGCGCCCCGGCAGCCCACTCGATCCAGTAGCGATGGACAACATTGGTAGCTACACCCCTGTGGTGCAGTCCTTTGAGTACCTGTGCGGCAAGGGCGAAGGTGCAGCTCTTGCCCCGATGCTCGCCGAGTCGTGGTCGCCCAACGACGACGGAAGCGTCTGGACCTTCAACCTGCGCCAGGGTGTCAAGTGGCACCAAGGCGGAGACTTCACGTCAGCCGACGTGGTAGCGGCTCTTGGTCGTCTCGCCGGTGCCAACCTGTCGTCGTACCTCACTACCGAATCTGCGGTCGCTGTTGACGACTACACCGTCGAGGTCACCTTGTTGAACCCCGACGGCCAATTCGCCTACCAGCTCTCGCCCTACAACCCCCAGGCGCTGATGACACCCGCCGACTACGAGCTCGGCACGCTGTTCGACCAGGTGCCAAACGGCACCGGTGCCTTCATCCTTGACACCTACGATGTCGCAACGTCGGCAACGTACAATGCGAACCCAGACTGGTGGGGAGGCGTGCCATACCTTGATCGTCTGGAGATCTTGTTCTCCGACGACAACGCCACCCAGATCAATGGTCTGTTGGGCGACGCAGCCGACGCGGTCATCCAATTTGCGGTGAGCGACGCCGACGCCTTGTTCAACAACGACGACGTCACGGTCGAATCGATCCGTGGTGCCGGTCACCGCCAGATCTGGTTCAACGTTCGCGAAGGCACCTTCGCTGGCGAGAACGGTCAAAAGATCCGCGAGGCGGTCGCTCTTGGCATCGACCGTCAGGCCTTGGTCGATCAGGTCCTGCAAGGTCGTGGCGACATTGGCAACGACCATCCAATCGCCCCCGTCTATGAGTTCTGGGATTCGAGCCAGCCTCAGCGCGAACGCGACGTCGAACGGGCCATGGCGCTGCTCGAAGAGGCTGGTGCCGCTGGTCTTGCGATCACCATGCACGCCCCTGACCTTCAGGAAATCCCCCTGTTGGCCGAGGTGGTGCAGTCGCAGCTCAAAGACATCGGCATGGACATCACCCTCAATGTCGAGAGCACCGACACCTTCTATAGCCGCTGGTGCAACGTGTATGACTCCACCAACGAGCCTGCAGGTTGTGACGGAGGTGAGGAGTTCGGAATCGTCGACTACGGCAACCGAGGTACCCCTGACCGATACCTCGTGGCCGCGTACGCGACTGGCGAGTGGAACTCGGCTCATTACAACTCAGCGGAGTTCAACGAGGCGGTGAAGGCCTACCAGGCCACCGTCGACCTTGAGTCCCGCAAGGAAGCCATCAAGGCGGTTCAGGAAATCGCCAACCGCGATATCCCGTACGTGATCCCCTACTTCTACAACACGCTCACTGCGTACAAGAAGAACGTCAAGGGCATCGTCAGCACCGGCCTTGGCCACTACTACTGCGGCAAGGCAGGATTTACGGCGTGATGACGCCGTCTGCTCTAGCGGCCCGGCACCTGTCTAGGTGCCGGGCCGCTGTGGCAGCTCATGTGAGTTTGGGGGCAAGCTCGTGCGCCAGTATCTACTGAAACGTATCGGCGCGATCATCATCAACTTGTGGCTACTTGCCACCATTGTGTTTGTGCTGGTCAATGTTCTTGGTGGCGACATCGGCCGCAAGGTTCTTGGGCCCACGGCACAGCTTGAGGACGTTCGTGCCTACAACGAATTGCTCGGTGCGAACGATCCGCTCATCGAGCAGTATGTTCGATCGGTCACGAACGTCTTCACCCTCGACTTCGGAAACTCCTTCCAGTCGCAGGCTCCCGTTCTTGATCTCGTGATCCCCGCGCTGGGGCGATCGGCAAAGCTGGCTTTGCTGGCATTTGTGATCACGATTCCCATCTCGATTGTCGCGGGCATCTACGCAGCTCGCCGCCAGGACAAGTTGTCCGATCGGGTGGTTGTCAATGTCGGTTTGGCGTCGTCGTCGATACCCGAGTTCGTCACTGCAGCCGTGCTCTTGGCCTTGTTTGCTGTGCATTTCAAGGTTGGCAAGGTCTACGCCAACCCGCCAAATGGTGTCGGCCTACTCGGCCAGCTCGAATACCTGATTCTCCCCGCCATGGCCATGGTGATCTCATACTTTGGCTACATCACCCGGATGACACGCGCCGGGGTCATCACCGCCCTTCACTCGGACTACACCCGAACGGCCACACTCAAAGGAATGCCGGCGGGGCAGGTCATGCGAAAGCACATCCTTCGCAACGCGTTGGCCCCAACTATCACCGTCATTAGCGTGCAGATCGGCTATCTCTTTGGCGGCATCGTTGGTGTCGAGAAGGTCTTCAACTACGCGGGTCTGGGTTCAACCATGCTGAACGCAGTCGGCTCGTCGGACATCCCAGTGCTTCAGGCAAGCGTGCTCGTTGTTGGGATGATCTACATGGTGTCCACGCTGCTAGCCGATCTTTTGATCGCCTACCTCAACCCGCGGGTTCGACTGGAGCTTGACGCATGAGCGATCTGTCTCCAACACCTGATGGCGCACACACCAACGACGACGACACCGACATCGTCGACGCCAGCGCGAGCATGTATGACCGCAAGGAGGCTCGACGCGAGCGCTGGAGGCTCCTTCGACGGCGACCGTCGTTCGTCATTGGCGTCTCGATCATGCTGTTCTGGACCACCTGCGCTTTGTTCCCCGACCTTGTTGGCCGCTATCACCCGCTTGATTTCCGGGCCGATATCAATGCGTCGCCATCGTGGGACCATTGGTTCGGCACCGACCGAGGGGGACGGGACGTCTTTTCTCGTGTCATTGCCGGAGCACGCGATGTGCTGAAGCTTGCGCCGGTCGCCGCTGGCCTCGGTGTGATCGGTGGTGTCATCTTGGGCCTCTGTATGGGCTACATCCGAGGTCTGTTCGACACCATCGCCAGCCGAATCGTCGAGTCGTTCTTGTCGTTGCCGGTGGTGTTGCTTGGTCTGCTTGCGGTCACCACTCTCGGCAAGTCGAACTGGGTCGTGATCGGCATCGTGGCCACGCTGTTCACCCCAGTAGTCGCTCGCACCGTCCGCTCGGCCGTGCTGGCCGAGGCCGAACTCGATTATGTGTCATCGGCCAAGCTGCGCGGCGAATCGACACCGTTCATCATGTTCCGCGAAATCCTGCCAAACGTCACCAGTCCAATCATTGTGGAGTTAACCGTTCGCGTCGGCTATGCCGTGTTCACCATCGCCACCTTGTCGTTCCTTGGTGCTGGTCCTCCACCTCCTTCGCCTGACTGGGGTTCTCAGGTCGCCGACAACTACAACTCGATCGTCTCTGGCTATTGGTGGTCAACCTTCTTCCCGGCGATGGCAATTGCCAGCTTGGTCATAGCGGCCAATCTCATCGCCGACGCCGTCCAATCAGTGATGGAGGGTTCATGACCGAATCAGCGCCGAGCCACACCACTCCTCCACCGGCGCTGTCGGTGCGGAACCTTGAGTTGGCCTATCGGGTTCGAGGTGTCGAACGGTCGGTGCTTCGAGGGGTGAGCTTCGACATAACTCCTGGTGAGGCTTATGGCCTCGTGGGCGAATCGGGTTGCGGAAAGTCCACCACGGCTTACGCCGCGATGCGCTACATGGCAACCAACGCGGTCGTCCAAGGCGGTCAAGTGCTCGCTGATGGGTCCGATGTCACCCAGATGTCGGAGCAAGAGTTACGCACGTTCCGCGCCACCCAGGCGTCGATGGTCTACCAAGACCCGGTGCTGTCGATGAACCCGACACTGAAGATCGGCAAGCAGGTCGCCGAATGTTTCACCATTTTGGGCCAATCAAAAAGCGAGGCAGCCGCCAGCGCCCGCGATGCCCTCAAGCGAGTCCGAATCGCCGACCCCGACCGAGTGCTCGATCGGTATCCACACCAATTGTCGGGTGGCATGTTGCAGCGAGTCGTGATCGCAATGGCCCTCGCCAGCGATCCGAAACTACTCGTGTTGGACGAGCCAACAACTGGTCTTGACGCCACCGTTGAGGCCGAAGTGCTCGACTTGGTCCGAGCGCTACGCCACGAGACGCAGGCTGCGATCCTCCTGATTGCCCACAACCTCGGCGTGATTCGCACCATGTGCGATCGGGTCGGCGTCATGTACGCCGGCCGCATCGTCGAAGAAGGCACCGTCGACGAGGTCTTCGACCGACCGAGCCATCCCTACACCATGGGCCTGCTCAACTCGATCCCCCGCCACGGCGTCCGCAAGACCGATCGGGCGCTCTACACGATCCCGGGGAACTTGCCGCTCATCGGGACCGACCTTCCCACCTGTGTCTACGTCGACCGGTGCCCGCTGGCCGACGCGACCTGTCGAACCGAGCTCCCGCCGATTGTTGAGCTGAGCGGCGGCCACTGGACCCGGTGCCACCACCACGAAGCCGTTGCCAGCATCGACGCCTCATCGAACACCGACATCGATTTCAACGTCGGAACACAGTCGATTGTTGAACTAGCTGGCGTTTCCAAGACGTTCCGCCAGCGGGGTGCCGACGTCCCCGCCCTTGTCAGCATCGATCTTGGCTTCCGCGAAGGCGAAACTCTTGGTCTCGTCGGCGAATCGGGTTCCGGAAAGTCGACGCTGGCAAAGACGCTGCTCGGGATCCACGCCCCAGATGAAGGCGGAACCATCGAGCTTGACGGACGGGTCGTACGGTCAAAGGCCACCGACCGACGAGTGGAGTCAATTCGCGCGTTCCAGATGGTGTTCCAGAACCCTGATTCGGCGCTGAATCGCATGTGGACCGTCCGGCGCATCCTGCGACGATCGGTCACCAAGCTCACCGGCGTCAGCGGCGCCGAGGCCGACAAGAAGGTCAACGACCTTGCCGAGGCCATGCGGCTGTCGCAACGGCATCTCGACATGAAGCCACGGCAGTTGTCAGGCGGCCTCAAACAGCGGGTGGCTATTGCCCGGGCGTTCGCCGGAGACCCTCGAATCGTGGTCTGTGACGAACCGACCAGTGCTCTTGACGTCTCGGTGCAGGCAGCGATCCTCAACCTGCTCGCGAACCTCCAGAACGACGAACGCACGAGCTATTTGTTCATCACCCATGACATTGGTGTGGTCAGGTATCTGAGCGACCGCATTGCGGTGATGTACCTCGGGCGCATCATGGAGCTCGGAACAACCGATCAGATCTTCAAGGGTCCCAACCACCCCTACACCGAAGCGTTGTTGTCCGCCGTGCCAAGTATCGACGGCGAAACCAGGACGCGAATCCCGCTCATCGGCGAGATTCCGAGCCCGGCCAACCCTCCGAGCGGATGCGTCTTTCACACCCGGTGCCATCGCGTCGTGATCGGGTTGTGCGATGTGACCGAACCGGACGAAATCGAGCTGGCGCCGGGCCACCGCTCCAAATGCCACCTAGATGCCGAGACACTGAGCCAAGTACCCGTGATCATTTCGTCCTCCGCTGGCTGATACCTTCTCGCTGTACATAGCGATCCGGTCCTCACACCCCCTTTGGAGCCAGCAGCATGACCGCACGTCCGGCCAACTTCGGACCATCGGACCGCCCAATCACCGACTTTTCGCTCGACTACTTCTCCTTGGCCGGCAAGCGGGCCATTGTCACGGGCGGAAACCAGGGTCTTGGTCGTTCCTATGCATTGGCCCTCGCCAAGGCTGGAGCTGACGTTTTTGTCCCGACCGTTGTCGACGACGGCGGTCTGACCGCTGGCCTCATCGAAGCCGAGGGTCGCCGGTGCGAAGTCGTCACCGCCGACCTGACCGTCGCCGGGACTCCAGCAGAGGTGGTTCAAGCCTGTGTGGCCACCTTGGGCGGAGTCGACATTGTGGTGAACAATGCTGGTATCGGGATCAACGTCGACGACGTGCGCGAGTTCGGACGACAGCAGTGGGACCCAATGGTGGCGGTGAACCTCACGGCCGCGTTCGACATGAGCCATGCTGTGTCATCGATCTTTATCGAGCAAGGTTCAGGCAAGATCATCAACGTCTGTTCGATGTTTTCGTTCTTGGGTGGCCAGCGATCTCCTGCATATGCAGCAACGAAACACGGGATTGCCGGACTCACGAAGGCCTATGCCGACGAACTCGGTCCCTTTGGCGCCCAGGTAAACGGCATTGCTCCTGGCTATTTCGCCACCGACCTCACTACTGAGTCCCGATCGAACCCCGAGTACAACAGAACCATTCTCAGCCACATTCCGGCCGGCGAGTGGGGCCAACTGCAGGACCTCATGGGTACCTGCGTGTTCCTTTCGAGCCGCGCTTCCAACTACGTCAACGGCCACATTTTGGCCGTTGACGGCGGCTACCTCGTCCGCTGAACCCAACTAGGAGCTCACCGTGCCCCCCACCGACACCGAAGCCTTGTCCCGCGCTGACATCGTTGCCGGACTCACCGAACTGGTAGGTGCGGCCAAGGTTGACACCGACGAGCAGGTACTCAAGGAAAACAGCCACGACCGCTACCGCAAACTCGAGAGCATCTTTGGCATCTACACCCTTCCGCTGCCAGCGGCTGTCATCCGCGCCACCAGCACCGATGATGTCGCGAAGGTCTTGGCGTTTTGCAACGAACACCGCATCAATGTGGTGCCCAAGACGGGTGGCACGGCCACCGAAGGCGGACTCGAGACCATTGCTGAAAACTCGATTGTGATCGATGGTTCCGGGCTCAATCAGATCGTTGAGATCGACGAGTTCAACATGCAGGCCACCGTGCAATGCGGTGTCAAGCTCCAAGACCTCGAGGACCAAGTCAGGGCCCTCGGTCTGACCACAGGTCACTCGCCCCAGTCCAAACCCATCGCCATGTATGGCGGACTGGTAGCCACCCGCAGCATCGGCCAGTTCTCGACCCTGTATGGCGGCATCGAGGACATGGTGATGGGTCTTGAGGCGGTGTTGCCATCGGGCGAAGTGGTGCGCATAAAAGACGTTCCTCGCCGCGCTGCGGGGCCCGACATTCGCCACATCATCATCGGTAACGAGGGTGCGTTGTGCTACATCACCGAAGTCACCGTCAAGTTGTTCAGGTTCTACCCAGACCACAACCATTACCTCGGGTGGCGTCTTGACTCGATGAAGCTCGGCTTCGAGATCCTTCGTAACGTGATGGCCGCTGGTTACACGCCGTCGGTGGCTCGGCTCTATGACGCCGAAGATGGCGCCCAACATGGTTTTGACAGCTTCGCTGCTGATCAGTGCGTGCTCATCTTCACCACCGAAGGACCCGCCGGGGTGTCCAAGGCAACCGCAGACGGCATCGCCGAGATCGTCAACCAACACCCGGAGTGCACCCCGGTCGACACCTCGATCATCCGACAGTGGTTTGAGCACCTCAATTGGGGCCCCGAGAAGCTGATCGAGGAACGAGAGTTCATTCGTAACAACCTCAGGATGGGCTACACGACTGAGGTATCGGGCAACTGGTCGGTGATCCACACCATCTATGAGAACGGCCTCCGGCGGGTTCGCGAGGAGTTCCCTCACCTCAAGGACATCACCATGCTGGGCGGTCACTCATCGCACAGCTATCAGACCGGCACGAACATGTACTTCGTGTACGACTACAACGTCGTCGACTGCACCTATGAACAAGAGCGTGAGAAGTACCACATCCCGCTCAACGCCATCTTCGTCGAGGAGGCCCTCAAGGCTGGCGGATCCATGTGCCACCACCACGGCATTGGCAAGTACCGCGCCCCGTGGACCGAAGCCGAACACGGCACGGCCTATCGGCTGTTGACCGGACTCAAGCGCGACCTCGACCCGAACGGGATCATGAACCTGGGTACGATCTACCCCGCTGAGGGGTCGTGAGTTGAGCCGGTTCGTCATTGGGGTCGACGTCGGAACCCAGAGCGCGAAGGTCCTGATCTTCGCCGAGTCCGGCAAGGTGGTGGCGCAAGGACATCAGCCGCTACGGCCCTTGGAGATGCCTGCACCAAACTGGGCGGTACATCCCGATGATGATCTGTGGGACAGCACCGTATCGGCCATAACTGCAGCGGTGTCGCGGTTCACCGAAGCGGGCCATGACGTCGCCGACATTGAGGCCATAGCTATCTGCATCATCCGGTGCTGTCGGGTGCTGCTCGGCCCGGACTCGATGCTGGCCTATCCGGTCATCAACTGGATGGATGAACGCCTCAACGAACCACATCGCGACGCCCCCGACTATGGCGACGTACGCCATGTGACCACAAGTTCTGGCTACATCGGTCTGCGACTGACGGGCGAACTCGTCGACACGTGCGCCAACCTGATCGGCTGGTGGCCTATTGATGATTCGACCCTCAACTGGAGCGACGATCCTGAGCTGTGGTCTGCGTGCAACCTCACCCGAGATCAGGTGTTCGACCTCGTACGGCCTGG
>CAYGMW010000081.1:0-8391 GCA_964350975.1 uncultured Acidimicrobiales bacterium
CGGTGGTCGGCCGCCAAACCTCCCAAGAAGCCACACCCCGGGTGCGAGTGAACATCAACCCAGGGTCCGTGCCGGTGGACGCTCGTGTCAGCAGTCATTTCGCGAATCTAGGTCACTTCGAGATCATGACCTCGGCCTCGATCTCGATGGCAAAGTTCATCGGAAGCCCGGCGACACCGATAGCCGACCGAGCATGGCGTCCGACCTCTGCGCCAAACACATCGACGATGAGGTCGCTGAACCCATTGATGACGAGGTGCTGGTCGCTATAGCCGTCGACGCTGTTGACCATGCCAAACACACGGAGCCAGCCCGTGATGCGGTCGAGCGACCCCAGCTCGGCTCGAAGGTTCGACAAGACCGACAGACCAATGTCACGAGCCGCCCGGTAGCCCTCCTCGGTGGTGAGCTCGGCCCCCAGCTTGCCGTAGGGGCCAGCAATCGAGCCGTCGGCTGCATTCTTCGGATGACCAGAAATCAACACCCGATCGCCCCTGCGATTGACGAAGGTGAACGGCAGGTGCAGACCGGGCGGAACAACGGTCGGGTCTGGCAGCTCGATGCCAAGCTGCAGCAGTCGAGCCTCCGGGGTATCAGCAGGAGTGTTCATTGCCGGACCCTACTCGTGGGTCATCGCTGCTACCGCTGCGATGCCGTCACCCGTGACCGGCTCAGCAGCCAGTCGCGGAATCGTGTGGATGTTGTCGAAGTTGACAACACATGCGGTCGGGACGCCGTCTGCGGGTGTGAGCTCAAGCTCGGAGACCAGGCCCCGAACCGTCCGGGTAATCGCGGCGACCACGACTGAACCAATCCGGTCGGCGACGGGATCTCGGGTCAACACCAGCACCGGACGATCTCCCAGGAGTTGCGGCAAACCAGATATCACCGCGCTGCATCGGCCCAGTCCGACCACTCTTCGGCAGGTCCCCAGTCCGCGATCTGGGCAATCGCTTGTTCATCGGCAGTTGGTGGTGCAACCAACCAACGTTCGACGTTTTGCTCGGACGCGAGCCGGGTGAGATGACGATGCAGCGCGTCTCGCAGCAGTTCGGACTTGTCGATGCCGAGTGCTTCAGCCCAGCGTTGAGCAGCCATCGCCTCGTCGTCGTCGGCGCTACAGCTCATCATCGCCATACCAAGATGGCAGGAGGTATGACACTCGCGCCACGTGCCCACTGCGGCGGCGCGTGGCAAGCTCGACAGAAATTCTTGGAGAACCTGTCGATTCTCGAATCGGGCGTCGTCACATGGGTAGCGGTGCAACACGAGCACCTCCAACAGCAAGGAACCGCCATGGAGTACCTGATCATCAACCACAGCGTCGAAGTCGACGGCCCAGCCCCCGGCACCCCTGAGTTCGGGGCCATGATGGGACAGTGGATGGCCTACAACCAGATGCTGATCGACAATGGCCACTGGATCGGTGGAGCGTCGCTGACCCCGAGCGCGGCCGCGACGTCGGTCGCTAAGTCGGGTGACTCGGTCAAGATCACCGATGGGCCTTTCGCCGAAACGAAGGAACAAATCGGCGGCTACTACGTCATCAAGGCTGACGATCTGGACGAGGCCATCCGTCTGGCCCAGGCCATGCCCGCCGACGATGTCGTGTTCGAGATTCGTCCCATTGCGTTCAGGCCCGATGCCTGATCCGGGCCCACTGCCCACCCTCACGTGAGCCGACCAGAGCGACGACGCGAGCACACCGACCCGGTGGAGGAACGCCTCCACCGGGCCATGCGCGACGACTGCCCCCGCATCTTGTCGGTCCTGGCGGCCCGCTTTGGCGACCTCGACCTCGCCGACGAAGCAGTGCAGGACGCGCTCGTCGACGCGGCGCGAACCTGGCCCCGGGATGGGGTGCCTCCGAATGTTGGCGGCTGGCTGATGACCACAGCCAGGCGTCGAGCCCTCGATCGACTTCGGGCCGCACAGCGGGCCCAGCACCGTCTCGACTCAGCCGCCCATCTGATCCACGAGCAACGTGAGCCCCCCGATGTCCGGCTGACTGACATGATCCAAGAACCGCTCGGCGATGACCCCGAACCGCCGGACTCCGGTCCGGGCGCATCCGTCGGCGCTGAAGCCGACGAACGCCTTCGTCTGTTGTTGTTGTGCTGCCATCCTGCCCTCGACAGCGACACCCAGGTGGCGCTCACGCTTCGCCTCGTCGGCGGGCTGACTACCGCTGAGATCAGCGCCGCGTTCTTGGTGCCCGAGGCAACACTGGCCCAGCGCATTGTTCGAGCTAAGAAGAAGATCAAGACCGCGGGCATTCCCCTCAGCATCCCGGAGCAATTCACTGACCGCCTCGGAGTGGTCCTCGCGGTGCTGTATCTCATCTTCAACGAGGGCTATCTCTCCCACGATGACGACCACGACCCGATTCGACACGACCTTGTTGACGAAGCCATCCGCTTGACACGGCTGGTGTGCAACCTGGCTGCGGACGAGGCCGAACCTCTGGGTCTGCTGGCGCTCCAGCTGTTTCTCCGCAGCCGCCTCAGCACCCGTGTCGACGCGCTTGGGGATCTGGTCTTGCTCGACGAACAGGACCGAACCGCGTGGGACGGCCGCGACATTGGTGCCGCCAACACGGTGCTCGGCCAGGCGATGAGCCTGATGCAGCCGGGGCCATACCAAGTTCAGGCCGTCATCGCGGCCTATCACGCCAACGCAGTTGTTGCCTCCGACACCGACTGGCCCGCAATCGCGGCCCTGTACGGCCAGCTCGACGCAATGTCGTCGTCACCGGTCGTGCGGCTGAACTGGGCCGTTGCAATCGCCATGTCCGACGGGCCCCTCGCAGGGTTGAAAATGCTCGATGGCATCACCGAGCTCGACAGCTACCACCTGTTGTGGGCAACCCGAGGCGAGCTCTCCCGGCGGGCCTCCCGAGCCACCGAAGCCCGTGCCGCGTTCGCGAGGGCGCTCGAGCTGGCGCCTCACGGAGCCGAGCGGCGCCACCTTGAACGCCGCATCGCGATGCTTGGCGACTGAGACAGCAGCGTTCGTTTCGGCCGGGACAAAAACTTTGGCGGATTCTTGCCGTCGCGCTGTCGATATCGGCAATGGGCGACGTGAACCGGGTAAGTGGCCGAACTGGTCGGCCGCCGCTGAAAGGACCCGTGATGGCTCGCAAGAACGAATCCCCGCTTTGGACCCTCATCGAAAACGAACGACGCACCCTGGCTAACGATCTCAACGGAATCGACGAGGCTGAATTTGCTGCCGCCAGCGGGCTCGGTGGCTGGACTGCCAAACACGTTCTGGCTCACGCCGTCATGCCCTTCGCGGTGCCGACGCCGCGGTTCTTGGTGGCAATGCTGCGACGGCGCGGCAACATCGACCGGGTCAACGTGTTCTTCGCCGACCGCCTGATCGAGCGGCCAGTTCAGGAGCTGATCGCGCACCTCACCAACAACGCCGCATCGCATTGGACACCGCCGGGGTTCGGTCCAGAGCTGCCGCTCACCGAGGTTGCCGTGCACGGCCAAGACATCAGGGCGGCCCTTGGTCTGCGACACACCGTGCCGAGCGAGGTGCGAACCGCAGTACTGGAGTATGCAGAGTCAGACGACAAGACCGGAGCGGCTCGCCGCGACGACTATGCCCGCCGCCTCGACGCCCCTGCAGTGATGATCCGCTGACGCTACGAGGTCGTTCGCGAGCTCATCGTCAGATACCGACGATGGCCACGTTCGGCGTATTCGCGGCGAGGGCTGACAGGTCATCGGGGTCGTGGGTCACGACCATTCCCCCGCCCAATCGCACCGCTGTCGCCACCACCAATGCGTCGATCGCCATCTCGCTCCCGGCATCGACCCGAGACAACAAGTGCCCAGCTATTCGCGCAATACGGAGCCCAGTCGTCACGACCTGAACGAATCCGCGAGCCAGCAACGCATCGACCGGTTCGTCGAACCCACTCCCGCGGTAGAGCTCGACCAATACTGCTGACGGAACTCGCACCGGGGCGTTTCGGGCATGGGCCGATCGCATCGCCGCGCGGACGCGCTGGTGGCGAAACTCGTCGGCGTGCGGACGACAAAATGCGGACAACGCCTCGCTGTCAAGGACTAAGACGGCCACTGGTCGGCGTAATCGTCGATCGTTTCAGCGGGAACCGCCCCGAATTCGGCGTCGAGATCGTTGAGGTATTCGTCGAGTAGATCCCGCTCGAGTTCGTGCTCAACAGCCCGAGCAACAAAGCCGCTCAGGCCGCGATCACCGACGCGGCCCTCCACACGCTCTGCCAACTTCTCCTCGACGCTCACCGACCACTTCCGAACAGCCATACACGAATCCTACCGCAGTAGGAATCGTTTGCAGGCGAGTGCGCCACAACCACAAAGAGCCCGGCGTGCTGTGCACGACCGGGCTCTGTACCGATGTACCCCCAACGGGATTCGAACCCGTGCCGCCACCTTGAGAGGGTGGTGTCCTAGGCCGCTAGACGATGGGGGCTGGTGTTGTGTGGCCCCTCCGGAGAGGGACCGAACGACAGCTTAGCGTTGGACTTCGCTCTAGCTGTCGGTGTTCGGGGAGGAGGACTCGAACCCCCAATGGCTGGACCAGAACCAGCTGTGTTACCAATTACACCATCCCCGAAAGGTGCCCCAGAGGGCGGCCCTGCATCGTAGCGGATCGGGCGATCAGGTCAAACGCGTTCTTGCGGCATTCAGACGCTTCAGCGTGGTTTCGCGGCCCAAGAACTCGAGGCTCTCGAACAAGGGCGGTCCAACAGTGCGACCACTCACGGCAATTCGGATCGGCGCCTGAGCCTTGCCCAGCTTCAGGCCAAGAGACTCGCCGATCGTCGCGGTGGCCGCGTGCAGGGCCTCTGAGGTCCACTCGACGTCGGCGTAGGCCGCAATCGCGGCATCGACCATCGAGGCTGCGGTGTCGGTCGACATGACCTTGGCCCATGCGTCTTCGTCGACCACGGGCTCGTCGAGGAACAAGAAGTCGACCACACCTGGGCCGTCTTCGAGCACCCTGGTGCGCTCCTGCAACAGCGGCACCACAGCAGTGAGGGCCTCGTCACTCACGTCGCTGCCCCACGACTGCTGGTCGACATAGGGCCGAAGGCGCGACGCCAGCTCGGCAGGCGCCAAGGCTCGGATGTAGTCGCCATTGATCGCTTCGAGCTTCTTCAGGTCAAACATGGCCGACGATGCGTTGACATCGGTCAGCTCGAACATCTCGATGATCTCCGACATCGGGCGGACTTCGATGTCGTCGGGCGGCCCCCACCCCAACAGGGCCAGATAGTTGGTCATAGCCTCGGCCAGCACACCACGGTCGCGATAGCTCGACAACGACACATCGTCGCGGCGCTTCGACAGCTTCTTGCGCTGCTCGTTCACGATGATGGGCAGGTGGGCGAACTGGGGCACATCGTCGGCACCCAATGCGTGGCGCAACATGATGACCTTGGGGGTCACGTTCACCAGGTCCTCGCCCCGAACGACATGGGTAATGCCCAAATCGAGGTCGTCGACGGCGTTGGCGATGAAGAACGTCGCCGAACCGTCGGCCCGGCGGATCACGAAATCTTCGACGTGCTCGTGTTCGAAGGTGACCGTGCCACGAATGATGTCGTCCCACGAGGTGGTGCCCTCGTCGCCCACGCGGAACCGCACGGCCCCATCATCGACATAGGCCCGGTCGTCAGCCAACAACTTGTTGACCGCAGCCTCGTACAGCTCAGAGCGCATTGACTGGCGCACGGGCTCGCCGTCCCAGTCGATACCGAGCCACTGCAACGACTCATAGATGTTGTCGATCAGCTCCGGTCGGGCCAGCTCAGCGTTGGTGTCTTCGATCCGCAGCACCAATTCGCCGCCCGTGTGGCGGGCGTACAGCCAGTTGAACAGCGCAGTTCGGGCCGAACCAATGTGGAGGTAGCCCGTGGGCGCTGGAGCGAAGCGAAGGCGAGGAACCGCGCTCGACGCTGAATCGGAAGTAGTGGTGGTCACGGTGGCCGAGGTTAGGGCCCGCGCCCGGGTCCGCGACGCACGTTCAGCGTCAGCGGCCCGACAGGTCGTGCAGATCGACGCTGATCTCGCCGACTTGCCGGCGCACGAAGTCGATCGTGGTGGTGTCGTCGATGCGGGCCTTCCAGTCGCGGCGCCGCATCTGGGCGAAATGATCGACCACCAGCTCACACGTGCGTTCGACATTGCTGGGATCGACCTCGCGGGCATCAACCGACCCGAGATCGACAGCCAGCTGCTTGATGCGTCTGCGGACCGACGCCAAAGTATCGGCCAGTTCGTTCGAGGTCCGAGCCGGCACCCGCTGACTCAGTCGCTTGAAGAAGACGTCCATATCCGACGGGGTCATCTTGTTAATGCCAAGGCCGGCAATGTGTTCGTCTCGATCGCTCTGGCTTCGCACAGCTTCGGTTCCGATCAGTCGGGGTCGCGACCCAAGATTCGCAGCACCGACGACCAGGTGTCATCGGTGGAGTCAGGCCGAAGCGACGGCTCGAAGTCGTCCGATCCGGCGGCGAACCGCGACGCAATCGGCCAGACGAGCCCCGCAATGGCGTCGACCAGCTCGGAATCGAGCGCCGTGTCGCCCGCCGTTGCCCGGCCAAGGTCCCACGCGTGCACCGCCAAGTCGACCGTGCGCTGGCGGATGTAGTCGGCCGCCGTGGTCACCCCGGTGGTCAAGAAGACCTCATCTGAAGGACCCGATGCATCAGCGGCCTCGATCGCGGTCGCTCGAGCGTCTTCCCAGACATCGAGGGGGTCGCCCTCGATCACGTCGCCGTCGAGACCACCAATGGTGTCAGGATGATGACCAGCCAACAACGCTGGCACCCACATGGATTGAACGACCACATGGTTGAACAGGTCATAGACGTCCCACTCCTCACACGGAGTCGACGCCGACCACCACTCGGGCAGGATCTGGCGGGCTCGAACATCGAACTCGTGGTTGGCAATGCGATGCAGCCGCAACCATTGAACGTGGCTGAGCGCAGCCACGGCCTAGAGCTCGAGCTGGGAACGCCAGTCGCGGGCCCTCGTGGCTGCCGCGTCGGCTGGAGTCTGGCGAAGCGACGAGTCAGGAACACACGCAACCAGGGCCCGCATCGCAGTCCAGTGGTGGGCATTGGCCACACCCTCGAACCGGGCCGAACGTTCGGCGACGAGATCGGCGGGAGCCTCTGACACGTACCCCCACAGTTCGAGCGCAACATTCAGGTCATGGATGACCGGCGCCCGTCCATACATCGACGCCCGCTTCAGAGCGATCTGCACTATTCCGGCCAGAACATCGTCGGCCGATTCGCCCGCAGTGAGTACCAATCGGTCGGCCACATGACGAGCCAACGTCAGCGCATACCCCTGGTCGGGGCCCTGATAGCCGAGCATTGGCCCAGTGGGCTGCTGTCCGTTCAGCGACCCCGCACGGTCGTCGTCCCAGCTGTCGGGAACAACGTCAGGGGCCTCGTAGTACGGGGCAGTGGCGACAGACGACTTCGGGACGTATTCAGGGGCAGCCATGGTGCTCAACACGTTACCGGTCGCGGCCGCCGAGCAGCTCGCATCCGGCGAAGGCTCAACGATCGGCCGGGGTATGCAACAGGCCGTAGTAGATGCCGTCGCGCAGGGCCAACCAGCTGGCCTCGATGATGTTCTCTGACACCCCGATGGTGGTCCACTCACGCTCACCGTCGGTCTGGTCGATCAACACCCTGGTCACCGCGGCGGTGGCCGACTTGGAGTCAATGACGCGCACCTTGTAGTCGGTGAGATGGATCGAAGCTATCTGGGGGAAGAACTCACCAATCGCCGACCGAAGCGCCGCGTCGAGGGAGTTGACCGGGCCGTTGCCTTCGCCGACCGCAACCCGGCGTTCGTCGCCCACCAGCACCTTGACGGTTGCTTCGGTGTCGAAGCTACGATCCGACCGGCGATCCGTCACCACCCGGAACGACTCGACGTCGAACCAGCCGGGGACCCAGCCGGTCGCTCGACGCATCAAGATCTCGAGCGAGGCATCAGCGGCTTCGAAGTGGTAGCCCTCGTTTTCGAGCTGCTTGAGACGATCGACAAGACCACCCGTAGCCAAGGCATCGAGTTCGACACCCAACTGCTGGGCTTTGAGGTCGATCGTGGCTCGGCCCGACAAGTCAGACACCAAGAACCGGGTGTGGTTACCCACCGCTGCCGGATCGATGTGTTCGTAGCTGTCAGGCCGACGGGCAATGGCGCTGGTGTGCAATCCCGCCTTGTGAGCAAAGGCCGACTTGCCCACATAAGGCTGCTGGTGCATCGGCGGCATATTGAGCAGTTCGGCGACATGATGGCTGATGCTCGACAGGCGAGACATGCGCTCAGGCGGCAGGGTTTCGATACCCATCTTGAGGGTCAG
>CAYGMW010000081.1:8491-12743 GCA_964350975.1 uncultured Acidimicrobiales bacterium
TCGCGCAAGGTCGTGTCGAAAATCTCGACCCGCTTGGGCCACCCCGATTGATACCGGGGCCCTCGGTCGACGGCGGGAACGTCTTCGGAATCAGCCGTCATACCAGCTCGTTCCAGCGTTCGAACTCGGGCACTTCGCCCCGGACGATGGCGAAGAACTTCTCCTGAATCTGGGTCGTGATCGGTCCCCGGTCGCCAATGAGGCGGTCGTCGACCGAACGGATGGGCACGACCTCAGCCGCGGTGCCCGACAAGAAGGCTTCGTCGGCGGTGTAGAGGTCGCTCCGCAGCAGATTGCCGACCCGATACTCGATGCCGAGGCTGTCGGCGATCTGGTGCACGGCGTCCTGGGTAATGCCTTCGAGGGCACCGGCCGACGATGGTGGCGTGATGATGGCGCCTCGCTTGACGATGAAGATGTTCTCGCCCGTGCACTCGCTGATGTAGCCCTGGGGCGACAACAAAATAGCCTCGTCGTAGCCGGCCTTGACCGCTGCGACCTTGGCCATCTGGGAGTTGATGTAATGCCCGACACCCTTGGCCGCTGGCGGCATGGCGTTGGGGTCGTGGCGCTGCCATGACGAGATGGTCATGCGCACACCGGTCTTGAGATTCTCCTCGCCGAGGTACGAACCCCACGGCCAGCACGCAATGGCGACATTCACCGGGCACGGCAGCGGGTTGAGGCCCATCTCGCCATAACCCAGGTAGACCAACGGCCGGATGTAACACGACGCCAAGCCGCTCTCGCGCACCACCTGCTTGGTGGCATCCATCAGCTCATCGAACGTGAACGGGATGTCGATCGCCAAGATCTTGCAGCTGTCGAACAAGCGCTGGATGTGCTCGGTCAGACGAAAGATCGCGGGACCCTTCGCGGTTTCGTAGGCCCGAATGCCTTCGAAGGCGCCATTGCCATAGTGCAGGGTGTGTGTGAGCACATGGATCTGGGCATCGTCCCAATCGACGAGCTTGCCGTCCATCCAGATCTTCGACGTTGGCGTAATGGGCATAACAGGGATCTCCCGAGAGCGAGTTCGTTGGCGTTGGGTTTAGAGCTGGGCAATGACCGCGGCGGCGATCGAGGCAGTGGTGCCAGAGTCATCGACGGCATCAACTGCAGAACGGATGCGTTCAGCAGCAGCGATCTCGCCGAGGAAGTCAAGCATCATCGCACCAGAGATGATGGCAGCAACCGGGTTGGCGATGCCTTGGCCAGCAATATCAGGCGCCGAGCCGTGCACGGGCTCAAACATCGACGGACCACTCTTGGACGGATTCAAGTTGCCTGAAGCAGCACGACCAACACCACCCGAAACGGCTCCACCCAGGTCGGTGAGGATGTCGCCGAACAAGTTGTCGGTGACCACGACGTCGTAGCGCCCTGGGTCTTCGACGAAGTAAATGCAGGCGGCGTCGACATGGTTGTAGGCCGTTGCGACATCGGGGTACTCGGCGGCGACGATGTCGAAGGTGCGCTGCCACAGGTCGCCCGAGAAGGTGAGCACATTGGTCTTGTGGACCAGGGTGACGTGCCGCCGGTCCCGGGTCATCGCCAGCTCAAAGGCGAAGCGGATACAGCGCTCGACTCCCATGCGGGTGTTGACCGACCCCTGGGTTGCGACCTCATTGGCCGTGCCCTTGCGTAAGAAACCACCCTCACCGGCATAGGTGCCTTCGGTGTTTTCGCGCACGACGATGAAGTCGTGAGTGTCGGTGACGAACGGGCGCAAATTGATGTACTGGTCCATCTCGAAACGCATCTTGAGCAAGAGCCCGCGCTCGATGACTCCAGGTGGAACTCCCGGCGAGCCAACCGCGCCCAGCAAGATGGCGTCGAAACCCGACAACTCGGCAAGCGTCTCGTCAGGCAGCACTGTGCCATCGGTCAAGTAGCGCTCGCCGCCCAGCTGATAGTGGGTCAAGTCGAGCTCGACACCAGCGGCTCGAATGACGTCAAGAGTGACGTTGATTACTTCTGGTCCGATTCCATCGCCACCAATGACGGCAACTCGATGAGCCACGAGGGTCTCCCTAGTCAAGCAGTGAGTTCAGCGTGACATCCTGCCAGACCGCACCCCGTGTGCGCGCACGGCAGCTGGGTGGGGCCACACAACAGATGTCTCACCATCCCTCTATCATTCATGCGATGGCCGATAAGCAGCGGATCTCTCGAACCGCATATGACCGTCTCGTCGAAGAGCACCGCGACCTCACCGGTCGCGGCCGGATCGACATTGCCGACAAGATCGAGCAGGCTCGACTGCTCGGCGACCTCAAAGAAAACGGCGACTATCACGCCGCCAAAGAGGAACAAGGCAAGATGGAGGGGCGCATAGCCCACCTCCACAGCATCATCGAAAACGCCATCATCATCGAGGCCGAAGCCAACGGCATCGTCACTCCAGGCTGTGTGGTCGAACTTCGATACGAAGGCGACACTGTCACCGAAAAGATGTTGTTCGGCTCCATTGAAGAAAAGCGCGATGGGCTCGACATCTGCTCACCCGGGTCGCCACTCGGGCTCGCCCTCGAAGGCGCCACAGCGGGCCAGACCGTCACGTTCACTGCCCCATCCGGGGTCGAGCTCAGCGTCGAACTCGTCTCGGTTTCGAACTAGCGGGTCATGGCAGTGGCGTCCGACGAGCCGCCTGATCCGATCCCCGCAACAGACAACGCTGTCCCGCGCCCGCCAGGGCCACCTGCCGACGCCCGACTACCCCCTGGTCGGCTCGTCGACTTGGGCGCCCTGGGGCGGGTGTTTGTGCGCGACACCGGGCCGGGCGATCACGCGGCCCCTCCCCTGCTACTCCTCCACGGCTGGTCCGCGACCTCAGATATCAACTGGCTGACCTCCTATGACCTGCTCGCTGAGCGGTCGAGGGTCATCGCCATGGACCATCGTGGCCATGGTCGAGGCCCACGGGTTGCGAAACGATTCCGGCTGCAAGACGCGGCCGACGATGTCGTGGCCCTGCTCGACGCCATCGACGTCGAATCAGCAGTCGTGGTCGGCTACTCCATGGGCGGTGCGGTCGCCCAACTGCTGTGGAGGCGACATCCCAAACGTGTGGCGGGCATGGTGTTGTGCGCGACCGCCACCGAGTTCCGCCGATCAACCCTTGAGCATCTGGTGTTCGCCTCGCTGACACCCACCGCAGCCATCGCCCGACTGCTTCCCCCAGAGTTCAGACGCCAGACCGCCGTCAAGATCGTCACCAGCCGAGACGATCGCGACCTTCGCCAGTGGGCGCTGTCGGAAATCGAGCACCACGACTGGCTCCGCGTCGTCGAAGCGGGGTCCGAGGTCGGGGCCTTCGACAGCAGCCGGTGGGCCGGTTCGATCGATGTGCCCACCGCCCAAGTGATGACGCTCGACGACCGGGTGGTGAGCCTGCGACGCCAGCACGCGCTGCACCGCACCCTGGCTGACACCACCTTGCACCTGGTGCCCGGCGGCCACGCCGTCGTCATGGAGGACCCCGACCGCTTCGCTCCGGCCGCGGCACGCGCTGTCGACTCGGTACTCACCCGCCTGAGCACACCAGGGAACTAGACCCCCGCTGCGGCAGAAATCCGACGGGCTAGTTCGGTCGCGGCCGCGACGACGTCGGCCCCGTGCAACACACCCGGATCATTCGTCAGCCGTTCGGTCGGCCCCGAAACACCGAGCGCGGCAACGATGCGTCCGTCGGACATCAGCACTGGAGCGCTGACCGAGGCCACACCAGCAGCCCGTTCGGCCACGCTCGCGACCCAGCCGTTCGGGCCAGCCTCGCCCCGAAGGGCCGCTCCAGCCGATCCGCGATCCAGCGGCAAACGGGCCCCGGGCGGCACCACGGTTCGGAGCTCATCGGGCGAATCAAAGGCGACGACGCACACCCGTTCGTCGCCGTCTCGCACATACAGCTGGACACTTTCGCCCGAACGGGTTCGCAGCGCTTCGAGCACAGGCCGAGCCTCAACCGCCAGGTCCCAGCGTTGCTCGGCGGTTCGACCCCACCCCACGAGACGCCAACCCAGGTCATAGCGTCCCTGTTGGTCGCGTCGAACAACTTGATGGTCCACGAGGGATCGAAGTAGCCGATGCGTTGTGGCCCGACTGTATCCGGACGCACTGACGAGCTCGGCGAGCGACTGAGGCCCCGACTCGAGGAGTTGAACCAGCGCAATGGCCTTGTCGAGTACTCCGATACCGCTTACGATAGGTTCCACGTGGTGAGACTACCGTCTCACTATCTGAGACGCCAGTG
>CAYGMW010000082.1:0-4935 GCA_964350975.1 uncultured Acidimicrobiales bacterium
GCGACTCACTATGTGGCCGTTGCCTTCTTCGCCCTTCCCAATGCATAGCGGCGGTCGTGCGCCGTCATTCGCCTCGTGAGTCCGGAATGATCCACTCGTCGAATCCGGGACAGAACTCGCGCAGCGGGGTCGCCGGATCGACGATTGACCAGTTCTCTATGTCACCCAATCTGTACACCGTTGTGGTTCCGTAGAACACGCCGACCGGCCACTCAAAAATGGAGTCGTCCTCGTCTGGAACTTGGGTGTAGCCGTCCCTGTAGGTCGTTCCCGGAGTCATGAGCACCGCAAACTCAGCACCGTCTTCGTCCCGGGTGTAGACCATGCAGCCGGGCTCACGGAACTCGATCACTCCAGGCCGTGCCAGCAGTTCGGAGTGGAGAATTCGGTCCTCGCCGTCTTCCCATGGACGCTGCCGAGCGACGGGCACGCCCAGTTCGGGCTCTGGTGTCACCACCGCCGTGGTGGTCGTTTCGGCCAGCGTGGCCGCTGTCGATGGGGTGGTAGTCGAGTCCGTAGCGGCCTGGTCTGACCCACACCCAGAGGCGACCATCACAACAGCCAGAATGCACAGCAGAAGTCTCATTGTTGGTCTGTCTATCGCAGACGACCTATGCGGTGCTGCTGAGGGATGCGACCACGGGGGCAAATTCCGTCAACGAGGTCGCATTGATCGTGATGTAGGACATGTCCCATCGTTCGCGGCGTTCGATGAGTAGTTCGACGATCTGGGCCGTGGTGCCGACGAGCACATGGGGGCTGGCGATGGCTTCGTCATGGGTGAAGCCAAGCGAGCGGGCCGCAGCGGTACCAGCCTCGCGGTCGCTGGTGATGTTGGTGTGATGCACCCGGGACTGGATCTCGATCGTGTCGTAGCGGTCGCCGGCCGCGTGACGAACCCATTCGAGCTTGCGATCAGTCCGTTCGGCGGTGCCATCGGCCCCAACCCCGGCGCTGATCGCGCCGGCACCCAACGAGAAGTTGATGCCCACAATGTCGCCGTGGCGGGCTGCGATCGACAGCATCCTTTTGCCCCCACCGCCCAACATCATCGGTGGCGGTGTTTGCACGGGTTGCGGAGACAACGAGACCTGGCTGACCGCGTAGTGACTGCCGCCATGTTCCACGACGTTGCCGCGCATGAGCCCACCGATGATGGCGATCGACTCCTCCAAGCGGTCCAGGCGCACGGGGGCAGGGTCATGGTTGATGCCCATGGCCTCGTACTCAGAGGTCATCCACCCGGCGCCGAGGCCGTATTCGAGGCGCCCATCGGACAACAGATCGATGGTGGCCAGTTCTTTGGCCAGCATGACGGGGTGGCGAAAATCGTTGCAGTGCACGACGGAGCCGACTCGCAACGAGGTGGTTGCCGCCGCAGCAGTAGCAAGCGCGGGTCCGATCGACATGTGGTCAACGAGGTGGTCCGCCATCGTCAAGATGTCGTAGCCAAGGCCCTCGGCCTGACGAGCCAACTCGGTCCAGTCTCGAGCCGAGGTGGGCGCGCTGCTATGAACACCAAATCGGAATCGCCGGTCATCCATGGGGTCAAACCATAGGGTCACGACAAGGCAAGCGAAGCCGCAATTGCGAGGCCCTTGGTTGCGAGTGCCAGTTCTGCGGTGAGGCCAGTCGTGAGCGCCGCGGTGACATCACCGAGAGGAACCACGGTCTCGACGACCCCTGGTTCGAAGTGTCGCCAGCGGGCCCCGCATTTGTCGAGGATGGCCCGCATGGGCTTGTTCGTGGACAACACGAAGGCCGACATTTCGCGGTACCCCATGGCGTAGGCCGCAGTCGCGACGGCACCAACCAATGTGGTACCAAGCCCCGTGCCTTGAGCCCCGTCAAGCACGGTGACGGCCAGCTCAACGCGGCCTGGGTGTTCCTGATCGGCGATGAAACGGCCAATCCCCAACCCGACGTCTGGTGTCTCGGCGCGGGCAACGATCCAGGCGAATTGGGTGACGAAGTCGACGTCGAGGAGATGATCGATCACCTTTTGGCTGGGTTGGACCGGGGTGAAGAAGCGTGAGCGCAAGGTCTCGGTTGACACCTGGCCGAGGGCCTGAAGGTAGGCGTCTCGGTCTCGCGGCAGCAGTGGCCGCAAGATGATGTCGGAGCCGTCCTTGGCCGTCCACGCAATGGGACTGACGGCTTCGGCCAATCGGCGGGCCGCGACCTGGCCGAAGTGGGTTCGTACAGGGTCGTGGTCGAGGGCGGTGGTGAAGGTGTCGATGTCGCCGTGGAGCGCGTGCAAGTGGGTAGTGGCGACGACGTCGTGGCTTCGCGGCCGCCGCGTGAGCAGCCCCAATTCGCCGATGAGTCCATAGGGACCTACCGCGGCGATCGTGTTGAGGTCGGGGTGCCCAAGCACCTCGGCCTCGCCGTTCACCACCACCAAGAACGATGAGGCGACCTCGCCGCGGCGTAACAATCGGTCGCCGGCTTCGTGGTGACGTTCGACGGCTCCGCACTGGCGGAGAATCTGGACCCAGTCGGGCGGCTCGGACGTCATGGCGTCACCGTAGCGCCCGGCAATAGGAACGGGACTGGGGCACCCCGTGGCTAGAGTCGATCACCACATGAGCGCCCCCTCGTCTCCCACCCTCGATGGTCTCAATCCGGCCCAATACGACGCGGTGTTGCACCGAGACGGCCCCTTGCTGGTTGTCGCGGGCGCCGGGTCGGGCAAGACCAGGGTGCTGACGTCTCGTATTGCTCACCTGATCGACAACGGCGTGTCGCCGTTCGAGATCCTCGCCATCACCTTCACCAACAAGGCCGCCGATGAGATGAGGTCGCGCGTTGGTTCGCTGGTCGGGCCCGTCGCCGAACGTATGTGGGTGTCCACGTTCCACTCCGCGTGTGTTCGCATCTTGCGGCGCGATGCCGCGGTATTGGGGTATCCCTCGTCGTTCAGTATCTATGACCAATCCGACGCGGTCCGCCTGACCGGCTATGTGTTGCGCGATCTTGGCATCGACCCCAAGAAGTTCCCGCCTCGAACAGTCCACAACCACATCTCGACGGCCAAGAACGAGCTCATTTCGGCGCATCAGTACCGAGATCAGGCAGCAACGATCTTCGAGCGCAAAATCGGCGATGCCTTCGTCGACTACCAGGACCGGCTTCGCAAGGCCGGCGCCATGGACTTCGACGACTTGTTGACGGTGACCGTCGAGCTCTTCCGTGAGGCTCCTGAGGTGCTGGGCTACTACCAGAAGCGCTTCAAACACGTGCTGGTCGACGAATACCAAGACACCAACCGGGCCCAGAACGAGATTGTTCTGATGATTGCGGGCCAGCACCGCAATGTATGTGTGGTGGGCGACAGCGATCAGTCGATCTATCGGTTCCGCGGCGCCGATATCCGCAACATCCTCGAGTTCGAAACCGCCTTCCCGGACACGACAGTGGTGGTGCTCGACCAGAATTACCGCTCGTCGCAGAAGATCCTCGACGCGGCCAACGCCGTCATCATGCGCAATACCGGCCGCAAGCCCAAGGACCTGTGGACCGACAAGGTGGGTGGGGCCAAAATTGTTCGATACCAGGGCGACGACGAGGCCGACGAGGCCGCATGGGTGGCTGGCGAGATGGCTCGTCTGCACGACGGCGGCGACATCCGTTGGAACGACATTGCGGTGTTCTTCCGCACCAATGCCCAAAGCCGGGTGCTCGAAGAACACCTCGTCAAGCTGGGTTTGCCCTACAAGGTGGTGGGTGGCACCCGCTTCTATGACCGTCGCGAGATCAAGGACGCGCTGAGCTATCTGCGAGCGGTGGTGAACCCGGCCGACGAGGTATCGGTCAAGCGGGTGCTCAACACACCAAAGCGTGGGGTCGGCGACGGCAGTATTGCCAAAATCGACGCCTGGGCAACGGCGAACAACATCACGTTCATGGACGCTTTGGCCGTCTGGGGCGATTCCGGTGTCAGTGGGCGGGCCGGCCGCGGGATCGACCAGTTCATCGAGCTCATGGCTGGGCTCAACGATGCGGTGAGCGAGGGTCCGGCCGCAGTGCTTCAACAGGCGCTCGAACGGTCCGGATATGTCGAAGAGCTTCGAGCCGAGCGATCGATCGAGTCCGAAGGCCGACTTGAGAACCTGGCCGAACTCGTGGGCTCGGCAACTGGACACGACAAGATCGAGGAGTTCCTCGAACAGGTGTCGCTCGTTGCCGACACCGACGATCTCGACGGCGACGATTCGCAGGCCGTCTTGATGACCATGCACTCGGCCAAGGGGCTCGAGTTCCCGATCGTGTTCATCATGGGCCTCGAAGATGGGGTGTTTCCGCACTTGCGTTCGCTGGGAGATCCCGACGAACTCGAAGAAGAACGACGGCTTTGTTACGTCGGCATCACCCGGGCCCGTGAGCAGCTGTTCTTGACTAATGCCTGGAGCCGAACCATTTTCGGCTCCACCCAATACAACCCACCAAGCCGCTTTCTCGACGAGATCCCAGCCGAACTGATCGACGATCGCTCCGGAGGGTATGGGCGCCGCTCGGGGCGGGCGTCGTTGCGTCGACTCGACGCCCTCGACGAGGAGTTTTCTGCGCCGATTGGTGGGCGCGGAGCAGCCGCCACACAGTCCGAGCGCGGCACGTCTGGGTTGTCAGCGCGCCAAGAAGAGCGACGTCAGCGTCGGCGCGAAGCGAGCCGCGAGGCAAACCGCGACCGCATTGTTGACCGGGCGATCGAGGCCGGGGCCGATGCAGCATCGACGTCGGCGTTGGCGATGCGGGCCGGCGACGACGTCCGTCACGCCAAGTACGGCGACGGCGTGGTGCTCGACGTGATTGGTTCGGGCGACAACGCTGAGGTGGTCGTTAGGTTCCCCGAGGTGGGCGAGAAGCGCTTGCTGCTCGGCTGGGCGCCACTCACCAAGCTGTAGCAGCCGACACGATCTATACCGACACGATCTA
>CAYGMW010000082.1:5035-12726 GCA_964350975.1 uncultured Acidimicrobiales bacterium
CCGACACGATCTAGTCGGTGCGATCGGCGAAGTTGATGTCGATCTGCAAGAACCCGTCGACTAACTCGACTGGGTACTGGTCGAGGCCTGACCCGTCAGGTCCGATGACGTTGGTGTCGTCGCAAATGTCGACGAACTGATTGTCGGCGGGTTCCCACTGGACGAGGCAGCCGGTGTCGGGGTGACGAGCAGAGAATGCAATGAAACCCTCGACTGGGTCGTCGCCGAGGTGCGTTACATAGATGTCGCGTTGGCCGTCGGTGAGGTCAGCGAAGAACACAGGCCCTCCCACGTCGACGCTCAGGAGGATGTCAGAGGCCCGAATGTTGCGGAAAAAGTCGTCTCCGAGGTCGGTGGCGTCGCGGCTGCGAAGCACGGTGGCCGACAAGATGAAGCCAATCACGAGCACAGCCACAACAACGCCGGCGGCGAGCAACACGCCGCGTTGTTCGCCAGTGAGATCGCGTCGACCTGGGGTTGGCTGCGGGGGTAGGTCCGTCACCCGCCTAGTATGTCGGACTGGCCCGGGCGTTCCGACTGGCGGGTCACGGAATCGAGCGATCGGGAGCGATCGAGTGGACCTGTTCGAATATCAAGGCAAACAATTCTTCGCCGGCTTTGGCATGCCGGTGTCCCCTGGGGAGGTGGCATTCACCGTCGAGGAAGCAGTTGCAGCGGCCGAGAAGGTGGGTACGCCGTGCATGGTGAAAGCCCAAGTGCACACCGGTGGACGCGGCAAGGCTGGTGGCGTGAAGTTCGCCGCCACCGTTGCTGACGTGCGCGAACACGCGGGCAACATCTTGGGGCTCGACATTCGGGGCCACATTGTGCAGCGCGTCTGGATTGAGAAGGCCTCCGACATCGCCGAGGAGTACTACGCGAGCTTTACGCTCGACCGTTCGGCCAAGAAGCACCTCGGCATGTTGTCCGCCGAGGGTGGTGTCGAGATCGAGACCGTGGCCGAGCAGAATCCCGATGCCATTGCCAAGATATGGGTCGACCCGGTCGACGGGTTGAGCGAAGCGGCGGCCCGAGCGTGGGTCGAAGCCGCCAAGCTGAACCCAGAGGCCACTGAAGGCGCCGTCGACATCATGATGAAGCTGTATCAGGCCTATGTCGAAGGCGACGCAGACCTCGTCGAGATCAACCCCTTGATCTTCACTCCTGACAAGCGCGTCCACGTGCTCGACGCCAAGGTGACCCTCGACGGCAACGCCGAGTTCCGCCACACCGACTACGCCCAATACGACGAAACCCAGCCGCGCGACGAGCGCGAAGCCGCAGCGCATGCCAAGGGCCTTCAGTACGTTGGCCTCGAAGGTTCGGTTGGCGTGATCGCCAACGGTGCCGGTCTGGCGATGAGTACCGTCGACGTGGTCAACCAGGTCGGCGGTTCTCCGGCCAACTTCCTCGACATCGGCGGCGGCGCCAACGCCGACGTCATGGCTGGTGCCCTTGAGGTCATCAACAACGATCCGTCGGTGAAGTCGATCTTCATCAATATCTTCGGCGGCATCACCCGTGGCGAAGAGGTTGCCAACGGCATCCTCGAGGCCATGAAGCGGGTCACTATTGATTCGCCCATCGTGATCCGTCTCGACGGCACGAATGCCGACGAGGGACGCGAGATCCTTCGGCCGCATCTCAGCGATGCGCTGCAAATGGAAGACACCATGCTGGACGCGGCCCGTCGTGCCGTCGAATTGGCGAGCTGAGGAACCTGACCAATGAGCATCTTCGTTGACGAAAACACCAAGGTCATCTATCAGGGCCTCACTGGTTCGCAGGGCCGCTACTACGGCCTGTTGAACCGCGCGTACGGCACCCAGGTCGTGGCGGGAACCAACCCGAAGAAGGCGGGCACCGATGTCGATGGCATTCCGGTGTACGCCACTGTTGCTGAAGCGGTCGAGGCCACTGGTGCTACTGCCAGCTGCATCTTCATCCCCGCTCCTGGCGTGAAGAGCGCGGTGATGGAAGCTGCCGAGGGCGGTATCGAGTTCATCGTCGCGATCACCGAGGGCGTGCCCGCCCATGACGAGGCCTGGTTCTACAACAAGCTGCGCCGCGACTTTCCCGGTGTTCAGCTGTTGGGCCCCAACTGCCCCGGCATCATCAGCCCCGGGAAGTGCAATATCGGGATCACGGCGGGCCATATCGCCAAGGCCGGCGGTCCGGTTGGCATCGTGAGCCGCTCAGGCACGCTCACCTATCAGGCGCTGTACGAACTCAAGCAAAAAGACATCGGCGTCACGACCTGTGTTGGCATCGGTGGCGACCCTGTTCCTGGGACGTCGTTCATCGACTGCTTGCGTGCTTTTGAAGCCGACCCAGAAACCAAGGCTGTCATGATGATCGGCGAAATCGGTGGGTCAGCAGAAGAAGAGGCCGCCGACTTCATCAAGCACCACATGACCAAGCCGGTGACGTCCTACATCGCCGGCGTGACTGCCCCTCCCGGAAAGAAGATGGGCCACGCGGGCGCCATCGTCTCGGGCGGCAAGGGCACCGCTCAAGCCAAGATGGACGCCCTGGCCGACGCTGGCGTTCGCGTGGGAATGAACCCCACCGAAGCGGGCGATCTCATGGCCGAGGTCATCGCCGGTCTGTAGACCCCGGTACGCGACAACGCGGTGTGATGGCAGGCCCTGGCCGCCATCACACCGCAGAGCGCACACCTTGGTGGCGCTGGTGACTAGGCGCTGACTGACTCGCGCTGCTTGAGCACAGATCCCACCACGATCGCAGCCGAGGCAATCCACGCCAGCGTGATGCCGAACGCTGCGCTGCTGCGGAACTGCAGGCCGAAGGTGATCAAGAACGCCGCGAAGCCGAGCTTCATCACGATCTGGTCGATAGTGAATCCGAGCACCTGTTCGGGCAGCTTGACCTCACCGAACGTGGTGGCGGCCGTGATGCCGGCGACTGCCAACCCGATGAGCAGGGTAAAGATGCCCAGCATCCCGTTGACGTCGGTGTCGAGCCCGTTGACGCTGACGAAGCTGTTGCCCGCCCACTTCAAGAACGAAGCGATGAACAGCAATGCGCCTCCGCCCAGCAGACACATGGCACTTGGTTTCAGGTTCACGACGAGCCCCCTCGCATAGGTGATGTTGACGAGAAACTACCTCTCGGACGGTGTGTCCGCTCAAAGGCGACGCAGCCTCTAGGTTCTTGGTCTCGACAACGATGGAGCACCCCCTGTGAGAGCCCTGCTGTCCGTATACGACAAGACCGGCATTGTGAACTTCGCCCAGCGGCTCGACGCGCTTGGCTGGGAACTCGTGAGTTCGGGTGGTACCAAGTCGGCCTTGGCCGAGGCCGGTCTGCCGGTGCTTGGGGTCGATGAGGTCACCGGTTCGCCCGAAATGCTCGACGGCCGGGTGAAGACCCTGCACCCGGCGATCCACGGCGGCATCCTCGCCGATCGGTCCAAGGCCGAACACATGGCTCGTCTGGTCGAACTCGGGATTGCGCCGATCGACATGGTGGTGGGCAACCTGTACCCGTTCCGGTCGGATCCATCGGTCGAGCTGATCGATATTGGTGGTCCGACCATGGTGCGAGCCGCGGCCAAGAACCACGACGCCGTCGCGATTGTGGTCAATCCGGCCGACTACGACGCAGTTGCCGACGAGCTGGAGGCCAGCGGCGAGGTGTCGTTTGCGACCCGCCGCCGCCTGGCCCGCGACGCGTTTGCTCACACTGCGGCTTATGACGCAGCCATTGTGCGCTGGTTCGACGCAGGCGACCCGCTGCCTCCCACGTTGCATTTCGCACTCGTTCGAGCTCAAGACCTGCGTTATGGCGAAAACCCACACCAGCAGGGCGCCCGGTACCGCGACATCGAACAATCGTCATGGTGGGATGCTGCGGTGCAACATGGCGGCAAGGCGCTGAGCTATCTCAATGTCTTCGACACCGAGGCTGCGTGGCGGTTGGCGCATTCGATTGGCGACCAGCCTGCGGTTGCGATCATCAAGCATGCCAACCCGTGCGGCGTTGCCGTTGCCGACGACATTGCTACGGCCTATCAGCGGGCCAACGCATGCGACCCCGACTCCGCGTTCGGTGGCATCGTGGCCGCGAACCGCATCGTCACCGTGGCCATGGCCGAAGCGTTGGCTCCGGTGTTCACCGAGGTGGTCATCGCACCCGGCTACGAGCCGGCGGCGCGAGAACTTTTGCTGGCCAAGAAGAACATGCGTGTCATGGAGGGGCCGCCCCCTGGCGATCTGCCGTGGCATCTTCGCTCCGTTGACGGCGGATTGTTGGTCCAAGACCCTGATCGTCTGGTGGCCCCTCGCTCTCAGTGGACCGTCGTGACCGAGGCCCAGCCGACTGATGAGCAGTGGGCCGACATCGAACTGGCGTGGCAGGTTGGCGCGTTGGTGTCGTCGAACTGCATTGTGTTGGTGAAGGATCGCCAAGCGGTCGGCATCGGGGCGGGCCAGCAGAGCCGCAAGGACGCAGCCGCGATTGCAGCCACCAAGGCCAACGGGCGCGCCATTGGCGGGGCTGCCGCGAGCGACGCCTTCTTCCCATTCCGCGATGGGCTCGACTCGGTTGCCGAGGCTGGCGTGGCCTGCGTCATCCAGCCTGGTGGCTCGATCCGCGACGACGAGGTCATCGCCGCAGCTAACGAGCAGGGCCTGGTGATGGTCTTCACCGGCGAGCGTCACTTCCGCCACTAGGGCGCTGTTGAACCGTCGCCTCAGCCTGAAGAGCGCTTGCGCCGCGAGGCGATTCGTTGTTGGGCCTGTCGTCGGGCATGTGAACCGACGACGCGACCGAGCGAACCTGGGGCTCGGCCCTCAGCGACCGCGCTGATGACGCTGGTGACCTCATCGTCGAGTGTCGTCGCCCGCTTGCGGCCCGACGCTGCGGTGATCGCGCCGCCGGCGGCAACTGCCACGAAACCGATTGACGCCACCGGTGCGAGGTACAGCCCCGCAAGCGTGGTGGCCGTGCCCGCGGTTCCGGCCGCTCCGAGGGTCCCGGCGACGATCAGCCGCCGAGTGCGCGCCGGTGTTTGGTCGACGGTGATTCGCAACATCGTTGCCAGGTCGTGTCCTTCGCGCGGGACCGCAACGGCAACCGCGGTCACCCGATGGGCCCGTCCAAGCAGGGCGACTCCAGCCGCGTTCGCGGCTCGTCGCGTCGTGGCCTGGATGATGCCGCTGCGTTGGGTCCACACCACCGTGCGATCGTCGCGTTGGCGGACCTTCAGGCGGTGGCGTTTTGTCATCCACTGGTCGACGAGGTGCAGTACCTCGTGTGGCGGCCGGTCGATCACGTGGTCCTGAGCGAGGATGCCGGGGCCCAGGAGGCGTGACATTGCACCCGGTGCTTCAACAGGGCCCAGGGATTCGGTCGCAATCGATTGCAGCAGCGAGTCGCGGGACATGCCAACCTCGGCCGCAGCTGACATCACCGCCTCCAAATCGACGTCAGTCCCGGGGGAGGTCGAGTCGAGTGCGTGGCCGCGCCGCAAGATTCGATCGAGGGCTGCACCGTCGAGTTCGCTGTCCACTCCTTCGATCCTAAGCCCCACCGATGGGATCGGAACTGCGGTAGTCGTCGGACAGCAGTTCCATCAGTAGCCCGTCGTGCCAGGTCCCGTCACTGCCGAGTTCGTACTGACGCATCACACCGACGGTTCGAAAGCCCACCTTGGTGTACGCCGCGATCGCTGCGGTGTTGTCGGCCGCCGGGTCGATCGTGATGCGGTGATGGCCCAGGTCGTCGAACAGATGACGAATCACGGTGGTGATTGCGTCAAACCCCAAACCTCGACGGTGGAACGCTGGATCGAGATACAGATCGATGTTCGCGTGGTGATACTCGGGGTCTTCTTCTTCGGCCCATTGGATGGCTCCGATGATCTGGCCGTCGAGGTCGATGGCCAGAAACTCGCGCTCGTCGTCGTCCATGGCCTCAAGGGTGTCGGTGCGGACATCGTTGCCCCGCCACCATCGACTGACCGCCTCGGTGCTGCGTATCCGGACCAGATCTTCAACATCGGCCAACGTTGCCGGGCGAAGCGCGACATGACTGCCGATCAGCGTTTCCATGAATTGATTCTGTCAACGACGCGTCCCCCATGCTTCATGAGACGCTCGCCGGTTGGGTGCCGCGCCTCGGAAAGTAGTTGACTAGGGGTATGCGTACTTACGACAAGCTCTATATCGACGGCGCCTGGGTTCAGCCCGACGGCACCGGCTCGATCGACGTTCACCACGCCCACACCGAAGAGGTCATGGCCACCATCCCCGAGGGATCGGCCGTCGACATGGACCGCGCCGTTCGCGCTGCTCGCGCCGCGTTCGAAGGCTGGGCCGCACACGACGTCGAAGAGCGGGCCAAATATGTGCAGCGCATCGCTGAAGGGCTCATGGCCCGCGAAGCCGAACTGGTCGAGGTCATCAGCGGCGAAGTGGGCATGCCTGCTGGTCTCACCAAGGGCATCCAGGTCGGTCTGCCAGTCGGCACCACTATGAGCGTCGTCGGCATTGTTAAGGACTTTGCCTTCGAAGAACGCATCGGCAACTCGTTGGTCGTGCGCGAACCGATCGGCGTCGTGGGTTGTATTACTCCGTGGAACTATCCGCTGCACCAGATCATGGCCAAGGTCGCACCTGCGCTGGCGACGGGCAACACCGTCGTGCTGAAGCCCTCTGAGGTCGCCCCGATCAATGCGTTCATCCTCGCCGAGGTATGCGACGAGATCGGCCTTCCGGCTGGTGTGTTCAACCTCGTCTCAGGCGCTGGTCCCGTTGTTGGCCAAGCCATGGCCGAGCACCCAGAGGTCGACATGGTGAGCCTGACCGGCTCGACCCGCGCTGGCCAAGCGGTCACCAAGGCGGCGGCTGGCACCGTTAAGCGAGTCCACCTCGAACTTGGTGGCAAGTCGCCCAACATCATCCTGGAAGACGCTGCGTTCGACAAGGCCGTCGGCGGCGGAGTGTTTGCCTGCTATCTCAACTCGGGCCAGACCTGCACTGCGAAGACCCGCATGCTGGTGCCGAACTCTCGGATGGACGAAGCGGCCCAAATCGCGGCCGTTGCTGCGGGCAACCTGCCCCTTGGCGACCCATCGAACCCGGCGAACATGCTCGGTCCATTGGTGTCACAAGCCCAGTGGGATCGGGTTCAGGCCTATATTCAGACCGGCATCGACGAGGGCGCCACCCTGGTCTGTGGTGGTCTCGGCAAGCCCGAGGGCCTCGAGCAGGGCTACTACGTGAAGCCGACCGTGTTCGCCAACGTCACCAACGACATGACGATTGCCCGTGAAGAGATCTTCGGCCCAGTGCTGTCGATCATTGGCTACGAGGACGAAGACGATGCGGTCCGCATTGCCAACGACACCATCTATGGGCTGGCCGCGGCCGTGACCGGCGGCGACCTCGAGCATGCCCAAGCGGTCGCTCGGCGGATCCGTGCCGGGCAGGTTGACGTCAACAATGGGTCGTTCAACCCGGTCGCCCCGTTCGGCGGCTACAAGCAAAGCGGCAATGGCCGTGAGCTCGGCAAGTTCGGCATCGAGGAGTTCCTCGAAGTGAAATCGCTGCAGCTTCCAGCCTGAGGCTTTCGTCACACCAGCGAAATCTCATCGTTCAGCACCGAAGGCGGGGGCTACCCTCGCCTTCGGTCGCGTGAGGGGAACAAGTGACGACTGCTCTCGCCGG
>CAYGMW010000083.1:0-12593 GCA_964350975.1 uncultured Acidimicrobiales bacterium
ACCGAAGACGATCCCCTCGAGGTTGACTTCGAAGAGGCACTCGACACGTTCTACAGATTCCTCGACGGCGCCCTCGACGACCAGCGGCGCTCCGCGATCCGGTCGCACCTCGATGACTGCGGTCATTGCCTCGAGACATATTCGTTTGAGTCCGAGATTCGCGATGTGGTTGCCAAGCGCTCGGTTGAAGTTGTTCCCGAGGGTCTGATGGAACGAATCGCCGATCGGCTGCGACAGCTCGAGGACTGATGTTTCGTCGCGGCTGTTGACGCTCTACGATGTAGGCCATGTTGCTCGCCGCCCAGGAATGGCATTTCTGGATCGCTCCACTGCTCACCGCTGGTGCAGTGATGCTGGTCCTCTCACTCGTCGTCGGTTACCTGGTGAAGGTCGTCGGCCCGCGGTACCCGCGTCGCTGATGCTGACGTGAGCGACGCTACCGTCGACTGGGAACTCGCAGCCCGGATCGCCCGCAAGGTCGCTGGCCAAGAACCCTTGGCGTCGTCATACCTGTACGACTCGTTGGCCCCCGATTTTGCTGAGGCCACCGAACTGGCCGAACAGCTGGTGACGGCTGAGACCGGTTTGTCGTCACTTGACGGTCCCGCTCGAGCGCGTGTGATCGATCGGGGCGACTGGATCGACGCCAACATTGCGTCGTTCCAACGGCTGTTGCGTCCGCTGACCGACAAGGTCACTGATTCGCTCGACGATGGCGTGTTTTCCGGTGTGTCGAGCAAGGTCGCGGCGGCCCAGCTCGGCACCGTGCTCGGTTGGATGTCTCGGCGCGTGCTTGGTCAGTACGACCTGCTGCTAGCCGAAGACGACAATCCACAAGATCAAGATCTCGTCTACTACGTCGGGCCCAATGTCTTGGCGATCGAAAAGCGGTTTGCGTTTGCGCCCAAGGAGTTCCGGCTCTGGCTGGCGACGCATGAGCTGACGCATCGGGCCCAGTTCACGGGCGTTCCGTGGATGCGTCACCACTTCATTGGCCTCGTCGAGCAGACGCTCGATGCTGTCGACCCCGACCCTGATCGCATCATGGCTGGCGTCAAACGCTTGATGGCCGAAAAGCGCCGCGGCGAAACCACCGCGCTCGACAATGGGCTGGCCTCACTGTTCGCGACCGACGATCAGCGTCAGGTGCTCGACCAGATTGCCGGCCTCATGAGCCTCCTTGAAGGCCATGGCGACGTCACCATGACTCGCGCTGCCCAGGCCCATGTGCCGAGCGCCGAGCGGTTCCACCGGGTGCTGCATCAACGGCGGACCCAGCCCAAGGGAGTGGCCAAGGTGATGCAGAAGCTCATCGGCATCGAAGCCAAGCTGGCCCAATACGAACAGGGCGAACGCTTCATTGAGTCAATCGAGCAGGTGCGTGGCGACCGCGCGGTCGACATCATTTGGAACGATCCGCAACATCTGCCAACGCTCGACGAGATCAAGGCACCCGACACCTGGCTCGAACGGGTGCCGGCCGCTGTCTGAGCACCCTGTGGTGAACATCGACGAGCTGCTCGGCCGCTGTTCGTTTCCCGCTGAGGGACCACTCGTGTGTGCCGTGTCGGGTGGGCCCGACTCGATGGCGATGATGTTTCTGGCCGCCCAGTTGGGACGAGACGTCACCGCCATCCATGTCGATCACGGACTTCGTGCTGGCAGCGACACCGAAATTGACCTAGTTCGAGCGGTTGCCGAGGGTTTGGGCGTCAACGTTGTGTCGCTGAGGGTCGACCTCGTCGACGGGTCGAACCTCGAAGCGCGTGCCCGTGAGGCTCGCTTGGCCGTACTGCCGCCGAACGCGTTGTTCGGCCACACCGCCGACGACCGAGCCGAAACGGTCCTGCTCGCGCTCATGCGGGGCAGCGGGATCGATGGGGTCGCGGCGATGGACCCAACATGGCGACCCCTGCTGGGGTTGCGTCGGTCGCACACCCGTGGGCTGTGCTCGTCGCTGGGTTTGGCAACCGTGGACGACGAGCACAACCATGACGCTCGGTTTCGTCGGGTTCGAGTCCGAAACGAACTCATTCCGCTGATGAGCGATATTGCTCAACGCGACGTCGTGCCCCTGCTCGACCGGTTTGCCGATGTTGCGACCGACGAGGTCAGTGTGCTGGCCGAGATGGCCAACGCGATTGACCCAACGGACTGTCGAGGTCTCGCCGGCCTTCCCGACACCGTGGTGAGGCGGGTCCTGAGGCAGTGGCTGAGGCACAATCATCCTCTTGACCGGGCGAGCACCGAGCGGGCGCTCGATGTGGCGCGGGGGAGACGGCTCGCCACCGAGCTTCCGGGTGGCTGGCGGCTGTGGCGATCCCAGCAGCGACTCATCGTCGACGATCCGCCGACGAGCGAGACCGCCCCAGGCGTGTAGTTTCCGACGTCATGGCCTTTTTCGACGATGACCCTCGGGTTGGTGACGTTGTCATCTCCCAGACCGAACTTCATGAGCGCGTCCGGGCTATTGCCGGAGACCTCAGCGGCGAGTTGGCCGGGACCAACCCCTTGTTCGTAGGGGTGTTGACGGGCGCATTTGTGTTCTTGGCTGACCTGGTTCGAGCAATGGACATGCCGGTCGAAATCGACATGATCGCGGTGTCGTCCTATGGCCGATCGACGGACTCAACGGGTGTTGTCCGGTTGCTCAAGGACCTCGATGGCGACATCGAAGGGCGCGATGTCGTGTTGGTCGAAGACATTGTTGACTCAGGTCTCACCATGGGATATCTCCGCACCACGTTCGAGGCCCGCAAACCTCGGAGCCTACGAGTGGTGAGCCTGCTGGCCAGGCAGCGGCACCGCGTGAAGCCCAGCGTGGTCGACCATGTGGGGTTCGAACTGCCCGAAGGATGGGTCGTCGGCTATGGCCTCGATGCGGGCGGCGAATACCGTCATCTGGACGAAATTCGTTGGTTTGATCCCAGCTTGTAACCGTTTTTGGCCAACTTGTGGCTGTTTCGGAGGTGCAAACCCGCGAAGTTGTCCGCTAGTGTCACCCCTCGTTCGAGAAGTTGGATGGGCATGAATCGACCAATGAAGGGCAAATGGGCAGAGGGGATCCGCCCTCGGAACTTTGCCTGGGTCATCAAGGATCAGCTTGCGTGCTCCGAGCGGCCTGGTGGTTACGGGTCGACCCATCGCCGTGTCCGGCGCCAAGAAGAGATCATTTGGTTGCGCCAGCAAGAGTTCGACCTGGTGATCTCCTTGTCGCCAGCTCCGTCCAACTTGCACAACTACGACGAGCTGAAGATGCCGTACTTGCATCGGCCGTTCCCCCCCGTCGACGACGTCGGCCCCGTGATGGAGCGCATGTTTCGCGAGATCCGAATCCTGCTCGAACGTCAGCAGCGGGTCTTGATCCATCGAGACGAGGTCAGCGAGCACGTCTCTGGCCTCATTGCTGGCTACCTCGTGTGGTCGGGCATGGTCCCGGAGCTGCCACGGGCCGTGGTGATCACCGAACGCATCTTCGAACGGCCCCTCGGACCGATTGGTCGCGGCTTGGTCAGTGAAGCGGCCAAGCTCGGTACAACGACCTCCCCAGCGTCGTGACGGTGCCCGACGTCATCGAGCTTCGCGGTCTTCGGCTGATGGGCACCATTGGTGTGCTCCCGGAAGAAAAAGAGCGAGCCCAACCCTTCGAAGTCGATGTCGATGTGTTCACCGATGTGTCGGCCGCTGGTGCCACGGATGATCTGACCAACACGATCCACTATGGCGAGGTCGCAGCTGCGATTGCCGCGGTGGTCGAAAGCGAACGTCACGAACTGCTCGAGCGCGTTGCCACACGCATCAGCGAAGAGGTGCTGGCGTTCGATGGAGCCGACGCGGTGACGGTTGTCATTCGCAAGCTCCGCCCGCCGGTTCCCCACGACTTGGCCACGTCAGCGGTACGAATCCATCGCACGAGGTCATGAGCGCGGTGGTGAGGGCGTTCCTCGCAATGGGAAGCAACTTGGGCGATCGTCGGGGTCACCTAGCGATTGCTGTTGCGGCCTTGGAAGCCCACGACGGCATCGATGTGGTGGCGGTGTCAGACCTCTATGAGACCGACCCCATTGGCGGCCCCGAACAGGACCCGTTTCTGAATCTGGTGCTCAGCGTCGACACCGTGGTCGAATCCATGGACCTGCTCGACGTCTGCCAATCGCTCGAGATCGCCGCCCGGCGCGAACGCCTCGTCCACTGGGGCCCGAGAACACTCGACGTCGACATCTTGCTGTATGGCGATGCCGCCATCGACACCGAACGCTTGGTGGTGCCGCACCCACGGATGTGGGAGCGCCGTTTCGTCGTCGAGCCGCTCGCAGACGTCGGTCCCGACATTGTTCCGCCCAACTGGCGTATCGACCTGGCCGATCAGGTGGTCCGAAACGTCGGGTCGTTGTAAGCGCCAATGCTGCTCGTCATCGATACCGGCAACACCCACACCGTTGTTGGGTTGTACGAACCTACGACGTTGGCCAACCGGCGTTGCGAGTCGGGGCTGATCGATCATTGGCGCCTGTCAACGGTGCCTGATCGCACCGAGGACGAGCTCGCTCTGCTCGTTCGGCAGCTGCTCGATCTGCGCCAGGTCGACCTCGCGAACGATGTAACCGGTGTCGCGGTGTGTTCTGGTGTGCCGAGGGTGACCGGCGTGTTGCGCGACATGTGCCGTCGCCATGTCGGTATCGAACCCGTTGTGGTCGGTCCTGGCGTCAAATCGGGTATGTCGATCTTGGTCGAGAATCCGCCCGAGGTCGGCGCCGACCGGATCGCCAACGCGGTCGCGGCGTACGAACAGTTCGGTGGGCCGTGTGTTGTCGTCGATTTCGGGACCGCCACCACCTTCGACGTGATTTCAGCGTCGGGCGAATACGTTGGCGGCTCGATCATGCCCGGCATCGAGATCAGCTTGGAGGCCCTGTTCGCCCGTGCTGCGTTATTGCGACGTGTTGAGCTTGTTGCGCCGCCTACGGTGATCGGCCGTAACACAGTGCAGTCGGTGCAAAGTGGCGTCGTGTTTGGTTTCGCAGCCCAACTCGACGGCATGGTCGACCGCATTGTTGACGAGATTGGCGATGTCACGGTGGTGGCAACCGGTGGTCTCGCCGAGCTGATAGTTCCCCATGCTGCAACGGTTGACCATCACGAACCGTGGCTGACGTTGCACGGCTTACGCCTCATCTACGAGAAGAACTCTTCATGACCGACCTGCCTTACCGGTACGAACGCGATCACAGCGTCGCCGACATCATCGAAGCCCACGCTGGGCTGGAAGCCGGCACCGAGACCGACATCGTGGTGTCGATCGCCGGACGCCTCATGCTGCGTCGGGTGCAGGGCAAGCTGGCCTTTGGCACGCTCCAAGATTCGTCCGGCCGCATCCAGCTGTTCGCACCTTCGAAGTCGACCCCGGACTTCGACAGCTTCACCTCGCTCAGCTTGGGTGACTGGATCGGGGTGTGCGGTGTCGTCATGGTCACCAAGCGCGGCGAACTGTCGGTCAGGGTCGATCGGTGGGTGCTGTTGGCTCCCACACAGAGGCCATTCCCGGACAAGTGGCACGGCATCAGCGACACCGACACTCGCTACCGCCAGCGCTACGTTGATTTGTGGGTGACCCCTGAGGCCCGCCGCACGTTCTTGATGCGAAGCAAGGCTCTGTCGCTGACCCGGCGTTTCCTCGAAGACCGCGATTTCATCGAGGTTGAGACACCGATGCTTCATCCTCTGGCTGGCGGGGCGTTGGCCAAGCCGTTCACGACCCACCACAACGCTCTCGATCTCGACTTGTACCTGCGGATTGCGCCTGAGCTCTATCTCAAGCGGCTCACTGTTGCGGGGTTCGAGCGGGTCTTTGAGATTGGCCGCGTGTTCCGCAACGAGGGCGTGTCAACCCGGCACAATCCCGAGTTCACGATGCTCGAGCTCTACCAGGCCTACGCCGACTTCGAAGACATCGAACGGCTGGTCGAAGAACTGGTCGAGTATCTCGCGATGGAGCTGCTCGGAACCACCACCGTCACCTTCGGTGGTCGCAGCTTGTCGCTCGCAGCCCCATGGCGTCGGGCCACGATGGAAGAACTTATTGCCGAGCATCTCGGCGAACAGATCGACCTGTCGACCCCGATCGACGAGCTGAGGGCCATCGCCGAACGGGTTGGCGTTGCGGTCAAGGCGATCTATGGCCCCGGAAAGCTGTTGCTGGAGATCTACGAGGCAGTGGTCGAAGGCGAGCTGTGGGAACCGACCTTCGTCACCGACTATCCAAGCGAGGTGTCGCCCTTGTCGCGAGACCACCGCGACCGACCGGGATACACCGAACGTTTCGAGGCCATTGTTGCCGGGCGCGAGCTGTGCAACGCGTTCAGCGAGCTCACCGATCCAGCCGAGCAGCGTCGGCGATTTGAGGCCCAGGCCGGGTTGCGCGACGCAGGCGACGACGAGGCCATGCCGGTCGATGAGGACTACCTGAGGGCCCTCGAGTACGGCCTTCCGCCCACCGGCGGGTTGGGTATTGGTGTCGACCGGCTCGTGATGCTCCTCGCTGGCGTCGAGACGATTCGCGACGTGGTGCTGTTCCCGACACTTCGTCCTGAAGTGCTGCCGTGACAATCAAGGGCCGTCGGGAAGTCGCCGTCTGTGCGTAGCTCCCGCTAGCTTCACTGTCGTGGACTTTTCCCACCTGGCACAGTTGCTCGCAATCGACGATCTCACCGCGAAGATCGACGCTGTCGAGAACCGGCTCATCACATCGCTTGGTCTCGACGATGTCGAACTCGGGTCGCCCTCGATCCGGATGGCGCTGTCGGGTGGTAAACGGCTTCGTCCGGTCCTTGTGATTGCCGCGGCCAACGTCTTTGGAGACTTTGACGAGCGGGTCATTGCTGGATGTGCTGCCGTCGAGTTAGTCCAAGTCGGGTCACTTGTTCACGACGACATCTTCGATCGGGCTGCTACCCGTCGCGGGGTGGCCACTATCAACGCCGTCGAGGGGGTCAACCCGGCCATCCTGGCGGGCGACTTCATCTTGGCTCGCGCTGGTGTCGAGGCCGCGGCCGTGTCCGGCCAAGCCGCTCGGGTACTGGCCCAGACCGTCATCGAGCTGTGTGTCGGCCAACACCAAGAAACAATCCAGCTTGGCGACCAGACACGCACGGTTGCCGAGCATTTCGCCTCGATCGAAGCCAAGACCGCGTCGTTGTTCGACGTTTCGGCCCAGATTGGAGCCATCGCCGCTGGCGCTTCTGACGATGAGGTCGCGGCGCTCGGGCGGTTTGCACGAGCCTTTGGTATGTCGTTCCAAATTGTCGACGACGTTCTCGACCTGGTTGCTGACCCGCAGCGCCTTGGCAAGCCCATCGGTAGCGATCTGAGGGCCGGGGTATACACCTTGCCGGTGCTTCGAGCGCTCTCGAACGACCGTAGCTCTGAGCTGTCCGAACTCCTGTCCCAGCCGATCGACGCGGTCGCTGCTGCCCGCGCTGGCCAGCTCGTCAGCGCATCCGACGGAGTCCAATACGCCCTCGATGTAGCCCAGTCGTTCGAAGAAGCGGCAGTGCGGGCCCTCGATGGGATGGGCGACCACCCCACGGTCGACGGCATGCGCCAACTCCCTGAGGCCTACCGGGTGTGGGCACTGTCGACGTTGGGCGATGGCCTCGAAGTCGGCCCGGTGGCCGTCTCCTGAGGCTCTAGCGAGCCGTCGATCGCCTGACGATGGCGTCGGTGACCCGAACAACGTCGGCCATGGCTGCCACGTCGTGCACCCGAACAATGTCGGTTCCTGCGGTGATCGATTGGGCAACGGTGGCTGCTGTGCCCCACAGCCGGTCGTTGACCGACCTGTCGTGGAGGATCTTGCCAACCGAGCCCTTGCGGCTGGTTCCAATGAGAATCGGTAACCCAAGAACATGCAGTTCGGGGAGCCGACGCAACACTTCGAGGTTCTGTTCAAGGGTCCAACCAAACCCAAACCCCGGATCGATAATGACGTCGTCGACTCCAGCGTCGTCCAAGCGGGTGAGCCCGACCGAGAGCCCGGACACGATGAGATCGATCACATCGTTGCTTTCTGGCCGCGTTGTCGGAACGCGTCGCTGATTGTGCATGGTGACGAAGGTTGCGTGATGCGAAGCCGCCACCGCCGCGATGTCTGGATCGTCGAGTGTTCCGCTGGTGTCGTTGACGATGCTGGCGCCCGCTGACAGCGCCGCGGCAGCGACCTGGGAGCTGGTGGTATCGATCGACAACGCCACATCGACGCTTCCGGCCAGGATCTCGATCGTTGGCACCGCTCGCCGAATTTGCTCATCGGGAGCAACGGGAGCGGCCCCTGGTCGAGTGGACTCACCACCAATATCGATGATGTCGGCGCCTCGTTCGATGAGCTGTTGGGCATAGTCGAGCACTCTGGCGGGGTCGTCGGTGATGCCGTCGCCTGAGAACGAGTCCGGTGAGGTGTTGATCACCGCCATGATGAGGGTCCGATGGCCCCATGGTCCTGGCGCCCAGCCAATGTCGGGCCGACGGTAGGTTCGATCCAGTGGCCACCGAGGTGCCACTGGATTCACAGCGACAGTGTCGCCGTGAGGGCCTGGGCGAGCAGGTTCGCTGACTCGGTGCCCAGGGTTGCCAAGTCGGTGATGGCGGTATCGATCGACGCGTCTCGTAGTTCGGTCGCTGCGGATACTGCATCGCTGTTGGCGAGGTCGGCGTACAGCCGATCGATCGATCCGTCGTCAGCCACATCGATGTCGTTGATCGCGACGTCGTCGGCGAGCAGGGCTGGCAGCGTCAGAAACCCGCGGCGAATGTCGTCCGTTGGCGTCGCACCTGTGAGCGGGTCGCCGTGGCTGAAGCGGTCGATGTCGGCGTTGATAGCAAACGCCATGCCGATGTTGTGCCCAATTGCCGACAGGGCATCGACCGAGGAGCGGTCGACGTCGAGGAGTAATCCGCTCATGCGCGCCCCGGTCGAGAACAACGCCGCGGTGGCCAGCGACATTGTGGACAACCGGTCGTCAGCGGTGATCGCGGTGCCGAGGGCTCCCAACTCGCGGTTGCGGCCTTCGCACAGCCAGCCAATAGTGGTGGCCAACTCCGAGGCCACCTCAGTTCCGTGACTCGAGGCGATTTCCGACGCCCGAGCAATCAGGAAGTCGCCGGCGAGGATCGATTCGAGGTCGCCCCAGATGGAGTTTGCGGTCGGTTGTCCGCCACGAGTTCGGATCTCGCCGATGACATCGTCGTGGTACCGCATGCCGATATGCACGAGCTCAACTGAAGCAGCGATGTCGATCACTGCCGGGTCAAGCGACCCTTCAACCTGGGGTTCGGCCGACGAGCACAACAGCGCAGCGGTGGCCGCGAGGCGAGCCCGGTGCCGCGGAGCGGGCGTCTTTGTCGAATACGCAGAGATCTCGCTCAGCGAAGGATCACCAGAGTTGGTGGCCAAACGAATGCGTTGTTCGATCTGCTCATCGTCACGAAGCGAGTCGGCGCGCCATGCCAAAGGATTCGGGATGTTCACAGGCCAACGGTATCTTGGCGATCCAGTAGGTGCTGACCTGCAACGGGCAGGGAATTCGCGACGACACCACTGCGTTGATCGGTGTACTCGCTCATGTCGACCACACCTCGGCCGACGAGAAGCATGTAGTTGCAGCCCTGAAACGTGGTCAGCGAGAGTGCACCAGTACACTCGCCGCTACGTTGCTTGATTGCACGACAAGATCGCACGGGGTCGGCACCCCGCAACCGCCGGCTCCAAACCCATGGAGGGTCAGTGTTCGAACGGTTCACCGACAGGGCTCGGCGTGTAGTGGTTCTAGCGCAGGAGGAAGCACGCCTGCTGAGCCACAACTACATCGGGACCGAGCACATCTTGCTCGGGCTTATTCACGAAGGCGAAGGAGTTGCCGCTAAGGCGCTCGAATCGCTTGGCATCTCTCTTGAGGCTGTGCGCAGCCAGGTCGAGGAGATCATCGGACAGGGCGGTTCGTCGCCTTCGGGTCACATCCCGTTCACGCCGCGCGCCAAGAAGGTGCTCGAGCTGTCGCTTCGTGAGGCGCTGCAACTCGGACACAACTACATCGGCACCGAGCACATCTTGCTCGGCCTCATTCGTGAGGGTGAAGGTGTTGCCGCCCAGGTGTTGGTCAAGCTCGGCGCCGACCTGTCTCGCGTTCGCCAGCAGGTCATCCAGCTGCTGTCGGGTTACTCGGGCCCAGCCACCTCCGGCCAGTCCGGCAAAGAAACTGCAGGCGCGTCAACTGGGAGCAACTCCGGCGACAGCGCGAACCAGTCTGGCTCGGTCGTGCTCGACCAGTTCGGTCGCAACCTCACCCAGATCGCCCGCGAAAAGGGTCTCGACCCTGTCATTGGCCGCGACAAAGAGGCCGAGCGGGTCATGCAGGTGCTGTCACGCCGCACCAAGAACAACCCGGTCCTCATTGGCGAACCTGGCGTTGGCAAGACCGCAATCGTCGAAGGTTTGGCTCAAAAGATCGTCGCCGGCGAAGTTCCCGACACCTTGAAGAACAAGCACCTCTACACCCTTGATCTGGGTGCGTTGGTTGCTGGTTCTCGATACCGCGGCGATTTCGAAGAACGCCTCAAGAAGGTGCTCAAAGAGATCAAGACTCGTGGCGACATCATCTTGTTCATCGACGAGCTGCACACCCTTGTTGGTGCTGGTGCCGCCGAAGGTGCCATCGATGCCGCCTCGATCCTCAAGCCCATGCTGGCCCGAGGCGAGTTGCAGACCATTGGCGCGACCACCCTCGATGAGTATCGCAAGCACCTTGAAAAGGATGCCGCTCTTGAGCGTCGCTTCCAGCCCATCAAGGTCGAGCAGCCCACCGTGGCTCACACCATCGAGATCCTGAAGGGTCTGCGCGATCGCTACGAAGCGCACCATCGGGTCACGATCACCGACCAGGCCCTCGTTGCTGCGGCGAATCTCGCCGACCGATACATCGCCGACCGCCAGTTGCCCGACAAGGCCATCGACCTCATTGACGAGGCTGGTTCGCGCTTGCGCATCAAGCGCATGGTGACACCGCCTGACTACAAGGAGATCGAAGAAAAGATCGCCAACGTCGTCAATCGCAAGAAGCAGGCCGTCGAAGACCAAGACTTCGAGCTCGCTGGTTCGCTGCGTGACGAAGAAAAGCAGCTCCTTGACGAAAAGAGCGAGCTCGAAACCAAGATCAAGTCCGAGGGCGTCGACCTGTTCGATGAGGTCGACGAAGAAGCCATCGCTGAGGTCTTGTCGATGTGGACCGGTATCCCGGTCTACAAGCTCACCGAGCAAGAGACTCAGAAGCTGCTTCGTATGGAAGACGAGCTCCACAAGCGGGTCATCGGTCAACACGATGCCGTCAGGGCCGTCAGCCAGGCGATTCGCCGCACCCGTGCCGGCCTGAAGGACCCGAAGCGTCCCGGTGGCTCGTTCATCTTCCTTGGCCCCTCGGGTGTGGGTAAGACCGAACTTGCCAAGACCCTGGCCGAGTTCTTGTTCGGCGACCAAGATTCGCTGCTGAGCTTGGACATGTCTGAGTACCAGGAGAAGCACACGGTGAGCCGTCTGGTTGGCTCGCCTCCCGGATACGTGGGCTACGACGAAGGTGGCCAGCTGACCGAAGCTGTTCGGCGTAAGCCGTTCTCCGTGGTGCTGTTCGACGAGGTCGAAAAGGCTCACCCGGACGTGTTCAACACCTTGCTCCAGATCCTTGAAGAAGGTCGTCTGACCGACTCTCAAGGTCGTTCGGTCGACTTCCGCAACACCGTGCTGATCATGACCTCGAACCTCGGTACCGCCGATCTTCGTAAGGTCAACGTCGGTTTCTCCAAGACCGACGAGGCAGTGTCGTACGAACGTATGAAGGAAAAGGTCAACGATGCCCTCAAGGCGCACTTCCGGCCTGAGTTCCTCAACCGCATCGACGAGACGATCATCTTCCACGAGCTCAGCTTGGGCGAGGTCACCGAGATCGTCGATCTGCTGATTGCCCGTACTGCCAAGCAGCTGTCGGCTCAGGGCCTTGGCCTCGAGCTGACCGATGCGGCCAAGCATTGGCTGGCCCGTGTTGGTTACGACGCCACCTTGGGTGCCCGGCCATTGCGCCGTGCCATCCAGCGTCACGTCGAAGACGCCTTGTCGGAAAAGATTCTGTACAAGGAGTTCCACGCCGGCGAAATCATCGTTGCCGATGTCGACACCGAAACCGACTCGATTGCCTTCACAGCCATCGAAGGCTTCGAGCCTCAGGTTGAGCTTGCCGACGCTGGCGCCGAGTGATCCGTCTCCTCGGCTAGTACCTGCCACAATCAGCAGATCTTGAACTACGGATCCGCTCATCGATTACGACTGACGGCCGCCCTTTTCGGGGCGGCCGTTGTCTTGACTGGCTGCAACCTCGATCTGGCGCTCGACCTTGACATGGGTCCCGATGGCGCGACGGAGGTCGTGTTTTCGGTGCTCGCTGACGCTGAAGTGGTGGCCAACATCGATCTTGAATCCGTCGTCGTCGACGACCTGGCCGACCGCGGTTGGGCCGTTGATGGGCCAATAGGCACCGCCGACGGGGGAGCAACGC
>CAYGMW010000084.1:0-12587 GCA_964350975.1 uncultured Acidimicrobiales bacterium
GTAGAACACGCCGTCGTCAGCCACCGGAACCGTGCGCACGGCGTCGGAATCGTTGACGACGAGCTCGTCGCCGAAGTCCCATTCGTCGTCGTCGGCTGCTTCGTCACCGACGAGCAAGGTCACATTGTCACCCGAGTAGCGGCACTGCAGGTCGACTTCAATCGACGATCCGTCGGCTGCGGCAGACGTCATACGCACATACCACAGGCCGTCGGGCAGCGATGTGCCTCCTGGCTCACAGCCAGATCCGTCAGGCCCAGAGGTCGCAACTCCGTCCGCGTCGACCATTTGCGGCCCGAACTGGCCAAAGCTCGACAGCACCGTCGACGGGGCGAACGCCGACACCATCGTGGTCGTGGTCGTCGTGACGATCGGAGCCGGGTCAAGAGCCGGGTCGACAACAATCTCCTCGCCGTCCAGACCGGTCGAGCCTTCGCCGCTACCACCGACCGCGCCAATAGCGATGGCACCGGAGCCGTCGTCATCGAAGTTGTCAAGCTCGTCGACCGTAGGGTCGTTACCGCCAGCAGTAGGGTCGCCACCCGTTGCAGCCGATCCGTCCGAATCGCCACCCGACAGGGCAAAGAAAGCCACTGCGCCGATGATCACCATGGAGCCAAACAGCGCCGCAGCGCGGCCAACAGAACTCGTCATAACGGTTCCATCGGCACAACGCGGCCACAGCACAGGACACGAGACCAACAAATGTTGATCATCGAACATCTTGTGGCATCAAAACAACCGGGCCGCATGAGCGAGGACATGATCGCGATCGCGCAACATTGGGCTGCGGTCGTCGATGGCGCAACTGACGCAACGGATGCCACGTTCAATGGGCTCTCGGGTGGCCGGTTTGCCGCCGAGGTACTGACAGGTGCTCTCATCGGTCTCGAAGCCGACATCGACGCTCGGACCGCTATCGATGCGCTCACCCAGGCGCTCGCATCGGCGACCGCGCTCGTTACCGAAGCCGACGTTGATGTGCGATGGCCATCAGCTGCCATCACCATCGTGTCGCCAGCTCGTCGCCAAATCTGGCGCGTTGGCGACGGGCCGATCCTGATCGACGGGGCCGAGGTGGCGAGCCGCAGCTCGTTCGACGACGCGGCCTACAGCTTTCGAGCCACGATCAACGCTGCCCTCCTCGCGTCAGGTCGGACCCTGAAGGACATCATCAACAACGACCCTGGCCGCGTCGCCTCACGGCCATTGCACGACCTCCAGCAACACCTGGCAAACACGACAGGCCAGTGGAGCTATGGCTGCATCAACGGTAGGGCCGTACCTGACGAGCACATCGAGGTATTCGATCTGCCAGCCCACGAGGTCGAGATCGTCATCGCCTCAGACGGCTACCACGATGTGCAGACCACGCTGGCTGGGTCCGAATCGTTGCTGAGAGAGCAACAGACCAGCGACCCGGCCGCCATTGGCGAACTGTGGCGTATGGGCAAAGCACTGATCCCGGGCAACGACTCGATGGACGATCGGGCCTACATTCGAGTCAGGCTCTAGTCCATTGGTGGCGGTTCGGAACCCGGTTCGTACACATTGGGCTTGCCGCACCGCTCTTGGGCTTGGTCGAACAGTTCTTGCAACTGCTCTCGGAGCAGTTCGCTGGTTTCCTGCACGGCCTGACGCGACACCCGACCCGATTCTTTGCGTTCTGGAGCAGGAATCGGTTTCCCGACCACCAGGTGCACCTTGACCGGGTAGATCAGATTGCGACCCTTGGGCATCGCCGCTTCGGAGCCGCCGATGCCCATGGGCACGATCGGCACACCGGTCCGGGCGGCGATATAGACCGCTCCGTCCTTGAGCGGGTACACCCTTGGCCCCCGCTTGCGTTCGCCCTCGGCGAACAACACCACCGGCTCTCCCCGTTCGAGCAGGTCGACAGTGGTCTGCATGGCCTCGCGGTCGGCCTGGTCTCGGCTGACTGGAAACCCGCCGAAGGTCGACAAGAAATACGCCGCGTAGCGGTTCTTCCACATCGAGTCCTTGCCCATGAAACGCAAACGCCGCGGCACCGGTGCCTGGAACAAGGTGTCGAGGTATGACCGGTGGATCGGCGCCAAGATGAACGGCCCCGACGTAGGGATGTTCTCCTTGCCCTCGATCGACAGCCGGAAATACAGCTTGAACACGACTCTCAACAGATTCTGCACGATGATGTACAGCACCTTGGCGGTTCGGGTCTCTCCTGAGAAGAACCCCTCGCCGGTGGGCCGATGGACGCTAGACCGTTCGCCTGTCATGACTGCTTCTCCCCCTGGTGCCAGGCTGCCGATGCGAGCCCAGCGATCTCAGCCACGAGGTCGTCGACCGTGCGATCGCTGGTGTCGATGGTGATGGCATCGTCGGCCGGCCGCAGTGGGCTGTCGGCCCGGCTGCTGTCAGCATGGTCGCGCCGTTCGATGTCGGCCGAGATCTCCGCCAGGGTGTCCGAACCGGGCTCAGTGAGCCCCTTGGCCTGCATCTCTGCGAGGCGGCGCCGGGCTCGAACCTCGACCCGGGCGGTCAGATAGATCTTCAGTGGCGCGTCAACAAAGACCACAGTGCCGATGTCGCGGCCCTCGACCACACACCCGCCGTCGTGGGCCAGTGCCAGGTCTCGCTGAATCTGCACCACCTCGCGGCGAACCACCGCTATGGCCGACACCGTCGACACAATCGAGGTGACCTCGGGGCCACGAATGGCATCGGTGGCGTCAACCCCGTCGACGATGACCGCGTCGGTCACATCGAGGGTCATCGAGCGAGCAACCGCGGTGACCGCATCAGAATCGGCCGGATCGACCCCGCGCTGTAGCACCGCAAACGACACGGCCCGATACATCGCTCCGGTGTCGAGGTGGGCCACGCCCAAGGCATCGGCCACGGCGCGAGAAATGGTCGACTTTCCCGATCCGGCGGGCCCGTCGATGGCCAGAATCCGCATCACCGGGCTGGTCTCAACAGGAACAGGCCGCAGCCCTTCGAGAAAATCCCAGTACGACGGGAACGTCTTGGCCACACATCCAGGATCGGCAATCGAAATACCGCCGTTGACGAGCCCCAACAGGGCGAAACTCATGGCCATGCGATGGTCGTCATCGGTTTGGACTGTTCCCGATGTCGGCTGGCCAGGCACGATAGAGAACCCATCATCGTGCTCGCGTGCGTCGACGCCCAGCCGCTGCAACTCGGCCACTACCGCCGCGACCCGATTGATCTCCTTGTGACGGATGAACCCGATGCCGTCGACCCGGCTGGGTGACGATGCCGTGACCGCCACCGCAGCCAAGGTTTGGGCCGTGTCGGAGATCTGTGACATGTCGACATCGACGCCGCGCAGCTGGCGGTTGCGGCAATCGACCGTCAGCGACGAGCCGTCATCGGTGACCTCGGCACCCATCTGGGCCAAGACGTCGACGAACCCAACATCACCCTGGAGCGATCCGTGGTGCAGCCCCCGCACCGTCACCCGGCCCCTCGTGACCGCGGCCGCGCCGAAGGCATACGACGCGGCCGACGCGTCGGGTTCGACCGAATAGTTCGTTGCCGAGTACCCCGTCGGCGCCACCGACCACACCAGCTCGGGGCCGGCGGGTTCGGCCACCACGGCACCAAAGGAGCGCATCACCGCAACCGTCATGTCGATATAGGGCCGGCTCACCAGGTCACCCACGACGGTGATGACGAGCTCGTCGCGAAACAGCGGCGCCGCTAGTAGCAAGCCCGACAAGAACTGGCTCGACACATCGCCGGGAACGCTGACGTGCCCGCCCGACACCAGCGCACCCTGACTGCGCAGGGGCAATCGGCCAGGTGAGCCGAGCGGTTCGAGCCGGGCCCCGAGGCCATCGAGGGCCTCAATCTGGTCGTCGAAGGGTCGAGCCCGCAGCTGTGGATGGCCATCGAGGGTCCACACTCCGGGCAGGGCTGCGAGCACCGGCAACAAGAACCGAGACGTTGTACCGCTCTGGCGGGCATCGAGGCTGGCCACATCGACCAGAGGACGGCCCGCAATACCGGTGACGGTGACCCGACACCTGGCCTGGTCGATATCGACCACCGCGCCGAGGGCCGCAACACAGTCGAGCATGGCCCAGGTGTCATCGGCGAACAGGACCCCGTCGAGCACCGAAACTCCTTCGGCCAACCCCGCGGCCAACACGGCCCGGTTGGTGATGCTCTTGGACCCCGGAACCACCGCCACCGCGTCGATCGGTCCACCGAACGGGGTGAGCAGCAACGGCGATGCGCTCGAGTCGGGGCTCACGCCAGCGCCCGCCTACCCGGCCGGAAGCCCCGTGCCATCAGCCCACCGGTAAACAGATCGGCCGCTGTTGCTGCGATGACCACCACCATGACACCGAGGTTGCTTTCGGGAGAGTGAGCGACCTCGAAGTCGAAAATATTGACATCGAGTTCGCCTGCGAGGGTGAACACTTCAGCCGCCGAACCAGGGCGGTCGGGAATGGGGATCCGCATCTCGACCAGATCGGCGGGCTGGGTCGCTCGGCCTGGCAGGTTGGTGCGCGCCGCGCGAGCGTTGGTAAGCACGCTCATCAGGGCCTCACGATCCTGGGCCTCGACGGTGGTCCGCAGCCGGGACAGCTCACTGATCAGCCCGTCGAGCACCGTCACGATGGCGGTGCGATTCTCGACACAGATGTCGGGCCAGATCGCCGGATGCCCCGCAGCAATACGGGTCATGTCACGAAAGCCGCCGGCCGCCAGGCGCAACAACGCCACATGGTCGACCGACCGCTCTGCGGCCAACGACATCAACGCGGCCGCGGTCAGGTGAGGGACATGGCTGACCACCGCGACGATTTCGTCGTGGCGAGCGGCGTCGAGGGCCACCACATCGGCGCCGAAGGACCTCACGAGCCCGGCGACCGTCGCGAAGGTGTCATCAGCGGTGGCCTCGGTCGGCGTCAGCACCCAGACCGCGCCGACAAACATGTCGTCTCGACTCCCGGCCAAGCCCTCCTGTTCGCTGCCAGCCATTGGATGACCACCAACAAAACGGGGATGGCTCACCGCCGCGGCAACCCGACCCTTCACTGACGCCACATCGGTGACCACGCCGGTGGTCGTGTCGAGCAGATGATTCACGACCGCCGCGGTTGACGATGCCGGGGTGGCCACCACCGAGACGTCTGCCAGAGAAGACACCGACCCGACATCGATAATGCCCCGAGCCAACGCGTCGGCGATCCGGCTGGGGTCGACATCGTCGCCATGTACCGTCCAGCCTTGGCGGCGAAGGGCCAACGCGACGCTGCCGCCAATGAGCCCCAGTCCGACAATATTGGCAACCCCTGAGGCAATGGCCTCGCTCACGACTGGCCCGGAGCCAGGTCGGGGCGCAACACCGCGGCACCGTGCAGGTACACGTGCACCATCTCAGAACGCGCCTTGGTGGTTTCGACGTGCAACATCACCCGCACGCACAGATCGACCGACCCCGGAACATCGAGTTCTTGGGCCCCTGCCATTGGCACCTCAGCAAAGTCCATGGCCTTGCGGACAGCGGTAGCCGGGTGCATACACGTGAGATCAGGGGTCGACATGAAGATGGCAGACACCACGTCGTCGGTGCTGATCTGGTTGCGATCAAGCAGATCTTGCACCATCTCAGGAACTCGCTCGACCATTTGATCAACGGTGTTGGCGTCAAGGGTGGTAGCGCCTCGAAGTGCGCGAACGTGGATCACGGCGACGAATCGTAGCGCTGGGCCGGTCAGTCGCCAGACGGCGTGACCGGCGCCTTGGCGCTGGCTCGTTCGATTCCGCAGGCCGCGTACAACGAACGCACCTCGGCCAACGACAAGTCTCGGTAGTGGCCCGCTGCCAACGTTCGGTCGGCAATGGGCCCAATGCGGGTGCGCACCAAGCGCAGAACGGGGTGACCAATCGCGTCACACATACGCCGGATCTGGCGGTTTCGGCCCTCATGAATGGTGAGCTTGAGCATCCCGGGCTGGGGCTGCGACGCCTTGGCCGGAGCCGTCATACCGTCGTCGAGTTCGATGCCGTTGCGCAGCCGACGCAACGCACCAGGGGTCACCTCGTGGGCTACCTGGACGAGATATTCCTTCTCGATGCCGTAGGACGGATGCGTCATCCGGTGGGTCAGGTCGCCATCGTTGGTGAGCAGCAGCAAGCCTTCGGTCTCATAGTCGAGACGGCCAACGGGCACGACACGCGGCGACGCCGGAACGAGGTCGACCACGATCTTTCGACCCTCAGGGTCCTTCGCTGTGGACACCACACCAGCGGGCTTGTGTAACAGGCGGTACACGAGGTCGGGCCGCACCGGGACCGGGTTGCCGTCGATCTCGACCTTGGCGACATCAAGGTCGATACGTTGTCCAAGCGAGGCAATACGTCCGTCGACCACGATGCGGCCGGCCTTGATGAGGTCTTCGCAGACCCGCCGACTGCCGATACCGAGTCGGGCGAGCACTTTCTGGAGCCGCTCACCGTCGGGGGAATGGCCAATCGAGTAGTCGCCGTCGAACTCGTCGAACTCGTCGTAGTCGTCGTGCGAGCTCATGATTCACCAGTTGGGCTGTCGGCGGCTTCGGTGGCCTCGGCTTGTTGGGCTTGAGACACAATGGCGTTGACAGTGGCGGTGGCTTCAATGGCCGATTCGACCTCGGCGATCTTGGCCGCGATAGCAGCATCGGCCATGGCCCGGGCCTGGGCAATGGCCTCGGCCGGGTCGAGGCCCTTGGTGACAGCGTCACGCGATGCGGCCTGTTCTTCTGGCGTGCGCAAACCCTGCTCGAGCGCTTCGACGATGTCGGGGTCTGGGACGAACGAACCCAACGGGGGCAGATCGTCGGCGCTGGACAGTCCGAGCCGTTCCAAGAACAGCGTCGTGGTGCCGAACAGCACCGCTTGGCCCGGGCCCGCGTCGCGGCCGGTCTCGTCGACATACCCGCGGGCCATCAGCGATCTCATCACCCCGTCGACGTTCACCCCTCGAATCGCCGCGACCTGGGCTTTCGAAATGGGCTGCTTGTACGCCACGATGGCCAAGGTCTCCATCGCGGCCGCCGACAGCTTGGCCGACTGGCCCTCGAGCACAAACCGTTCGACATAGGGCGCCTGGTCGGTTGCTGACTGGTAGCGATAGCCGCCCGCCACCTTGGCAATGGTGAATCCTCGGCCCTGCGATGCGTACTCGGCGGCGAGGTCGCGGCACATTTCTTCGACCCGCACAGCCGACACTTCGAGCAGCTGTGCCAACAGGCTCGGTTCGACGGGTCGGTCAGCGACCATCAGCACTGCTTCGAGAGCAGCACGCGTTTCGTACTTGGATTCTTCAGCCGTCATGGTTCAGCCTGCGTACATGTCGATGTCGAGATCGACAGCGCTGTCGTCGTTGGTGGCGGTCCACACAATGGCGATATCGCCAAAGTTTCCGACCTGGTCGAGGTCGACCATACCGGCTTTGAACAGCTCCAAGACGGCCAGGAAACGCACCACGACATCGAGGCGCTCGACGAGATCGTCGGTGAGAGCCTTGAAGGTCACCCGGCCCAGGCGTGGAAGTTCCTCGACGAGCTCGCGCACCGCATCGGTAACCGATGCCCGAATCGGGGCAATGTGGTCGGTGTGAACCTTGGCTACTGGTTTTGGCGCCACCGCCTTGAGGAAGGCGCGGCGAAGGTCCTCAGGGACCACATTGGCCAACAGGTCGGGGGCGACATCGTGGAAACGGTCGTCAGGGCCAGCGGTGCGAGGGAAGCTGCGGCTGGCGTCTTCGGCAATGGCACGCATCATGGCGGCCGCGTTCTTGAACGTCTTGCACTCGAGCAGGCGGGCCAGGAGCAGGTCGCGCTCCTCCCACAGAGCCAGCTCTTCGTCGAGGTCGACATCGTCGGCAGCAGGCAGCAATCGCCGGGTCTTGAGCTCGACCAGGGTCGCGGCGATCAGCAAGAACTCGGTCGCAAGCTCAAGGTCAAGGCTCTCGTCGCTCGATACCATCCGGTCAAGTTCGACGAGGTAGGCATCAACGATCTTCGACAGCTGGACCTCATAGAGGTCGACCTGCTCCCGAAGAATCAGGTGCAACAACAAATCGAATGGGCCGTCGTAGACCGCGGTGTGCACCGGATAAGACATCCGGGTCAATCTAGCCTGTCGGCACCCGGCAAATCACACGGAGGTGATTTCGAATGTTCGAGCGCCTACGGCGACCATTTCCGAGCGACCCCCGCTTGGAGGCCACCACCGAAACCCGCCAAGGGTGGGACCGCCACATCACCGTCGACCGTGCCATTGGCACCGGTCGAACAGTCGTGACCGGGGTCGCGGCGACGGCATCGGTCGCCATCCGCGCCATCGCCAACAGTGTTCGCCCTGACACAGATGACCCATTGCCCACGACTCGCCAAACACCAGCTCACCGCCGAGAACCCGAACGCTCGCCGCACCTGTGGTCGGGGCCCGCAGCCATGGTGGTTGGCCCATCATCGCCGTCGATGCGCGCCGGACAACGTTGGTATCAGCGACTGCTCCGCACTGACCGGGTGGTGGGTTTCCCCGAAGGTTGGCTGATGGTGACTCCCCAAACATTGATGTGGTCACCGACCGCCCGCCGTCGACAACGAGGCCCCGACGTTCGGACCGCGGCCACCGGCACCAGGCGCGCCGACGGCGCCGTGTCGGTGGTTGAGTTGGGCCGAAGCGACCTCGCTGACGTCGAACTCGTCGCCATTGGCCGCCACAACGCCGGCCTCACCATCACCACCCGAGCCGGCGCCGAACTGTGGTTACTCGTCGACGATCGCAAGAAACTCGACGAGATGTTGCAACAGCTTCGCTACGGTGACGCCACATGACACGCGTGTTTTCGGGCATCCAGCCCACCGGCGAACTCCAGTTGGGCAACTATCTCGGGGCCGTTCGGCATTGGACAGTCGATCAACACGAACACGACTCGATCTTTTGTGTCGTCGACCTTCACGCCATCACCACCCAGCAAGACCCCGCCGATCTGAAGGCCAAAACCCTCGAAACCATGGCCGGGCTCATCGCCGCGGGACTCGACCCGCAGGTGTGCACCCTGTTCGTGCAGAGCCATGTGCACGAACACAGCGAGCTGTCCTGGATGCTCGAATGCACTGCGTCGTTTGGCGAGCTGAGTCGTATGACCCAGTTCAAGGACAAGTCGGTCCGTCACGAAAAGTCATTCGTGTCTGCTGGCCTGTTCACCTACCCAGCGCTCATGGCCGCCGACATCTTGTTGTACGACACCCATCGGGTGCCCGTCGGCGACGATCAGCGCCAGCATTTGGAACTGGCCCGCGACGTGGCCGAACGTTTCAACAGCCGCTTCGGCGAGACCTTCGTGGTTCCCGAAGCGTCGATCCCCAAGGTCGGGGCCCGAGTCATGGACCTCCAGAACCCCGAGAACAAGATGTCAAAGTCGGCCGAGACCGCCACCGGCACGATCATGGTGTTCGAAGACCCAGCCTCGATTGTCAAGAAGTTCAAGCGGGCCGTCACCGACAGCGACACCGAGGTCCGGTTCGATCCCCAGACCAAGCCGGGGGTGTCGAACCTGCTGTCGATTCTCGGTGGCGCCACCGACGCCGACCCAGCCGCCTTGGCAAGCCAGTTCGAACGTTACGGCGACCTCAAGTTGGCCGCTGCCGAGGCCGTGGTGGCCCTGCTCGAACCCATCCAAGCTCGCCGGGCCGAGCTGCTCGCCGATCCGGCCGAGCTGATGCGCCTGATCGGTGTTGGTGCCGACAAGGCCCAGGCCATCGCGTCGCCCGTGCTCGCCCGGGCCAAAGACGCCATGGGGTTCTTGCCCCGAGCATGACGTCAGCTGCGGTTGAACAGCACCATCTCGCCCCAGATGAGCAGTCCAATGAGTTCGCCTCGTGGTCCCTGGTGCAGCGACACCAGTCCAGCGACCCCTGGCCGCTGCACCACAACACCGTCGTCGGCGCCGAGCAGCATCACTGTTCCGGACAGATCCCCAAACACCACGGCTCCATCGAGCTCTTCGATGCCGTCACCTCGGTATACCACGCCGCCAATCGAGGCATAGCCAACATCGCGGCCCCACTCATGGACGGGCTCGACCAGGTCGAAGGTCGGACGGTTACGCACCGCCCGGGTGCCTTCATAGGCGTTCCAGCCGTAGTCACGACCTCCCCCATCGGCGGGAATCATGTTGAGCTCCTCCGTGGTGCTGTTGCCGACGTCGGCCACCCAGAGCTCACCCGTCGGCTCGTCGAGAAACAGTTTCCACGGGTTGCGAAACCCGAACGCCCAAATCTCCGGCGCCGCGGCACCACCGTCGGGCCCGATGCCATCGACGAAGGGGTTGTCAGCCGGAAGGTCGTAGCCGGGTCCGTCTGGTCGGGGCACGATCCTGATCACGGTGCCCAGCACATTGGTGAGGTCGCGGGCGTCGTTACCGCTGGACGCACCACCGTCGCCGATGCCGACAAACAGTGTTCCGTCGGCAGCAAAGGCCATACCACCGCCATTGTGACCGGGCCCTGGCTGATTGGACTCGAAGACGATTCGTTCAGAGGCCATGTCGGCCACGCCGTCGACCACACTCCACGAGGCCACAACATTGTTGCCATCGCGGTCGGTGAAGTGGATGTACATGCGCCCATCGATGGGATGGAAGGCAACTCCGAGCAACCCACGTTCTGACGACGCGGCTTCGAGCACCGACGTGCGGTCAGACAGATCGAGCACGAGGGTGTCGTCGACCGTGCCGGTTGCCGGGTCGACGACCCGCCACACCGGGCCCAGTTGACCAATGACGTAGAACGCCCCATCGGGCCCGTTCGCGGCAGCCACGGGATAGTCGAACGATGCGACCTCGGTTGCGACCAAGACGACAGATTCGAGCGACGCAGTCGACGGCCTCGGCGCAATAGGCCGCTGGGTGGTTGGCACGGCCGTCGATTCGCTCGCTGGTGCAGTTGTATCGGCAGAACTGGTATCGGCCGCCGCTGTCTCAGCGACCGAGCCGGTTGTGGTCGTGACCGCGACTGATGTCGTCGTCGGTGCTGGGACCACCGATGGCGGGGTCAGGGACTCTGACCCGTCGGAGCATCCGGCGACCAACACGGCCACAGCCAGGGCAATCCGGCTGAGAGCACTCCTGCGTCGAACCTGAGTCCTGCGAGCTACCGCCAACGTGTCCACCGGGCCGACACTACGACATCCAACCGTCCAACCAATCCGACCGGCACCCAACCCAACCAGCGGCCCCTACCATTCTGGCCATGCCAACTGCCTCCCCAGACGATGCCCGCGACGCGTTTCGGTGGGCAGACTACGACGCGGTGCTGTTCGACCTCGACGGTGTGGTCACGCCAACCGCTGCGATCCACGAACACGCGTGGGGCGAACTGTTTGCCGCCTACGACTACACCGAGGCTGACTATCTGGCCCACATCGACGGTCGGCCCCGCTACGACGGTGTGCGCACCTTCCTGGCGTCGCGAGGGGTGACCTTGCCAGACGGCTCCCCCACCGACGCGGCTGGCGACGACACCGTGTGTGCTCTTGGCAACAAGAAGAACGCCTTGTTCACCGAGATCCTCGAACGCGACGGCATCGCGGCCTACCCCGGTTCGGCCGCCACGCTCGACCTGCTCGAGCACCTTGGGGTCGAAATGGCGATCGTGTCATCGTCACGCAACGCCGTGCCCGTGCTGGCCGCTGCCGGTCTCACCGAACGATTCGAGCATGTCGTCGACGGCATCGTCGCCGAACAGCGGGGCCTCGCAGGTAAACCAGCCCCGGACGGCTATCTGCTCGGCGCGACCCTGCTGAACGCCGACCCGAGCCGCACCGTTGTGGTCGAAGACGCCACGTCAGGCGTAGCCGCCGGCGCCGCGGGCAACTTCGCCGTCGTCATCGGCGTCGACCGAGGAGCTGGGGCCCAGACCCTGATCGCCCATGGTGCATCCTTTGTGGTTGACGACCTCGCCGATCTCCTGCAGGAAGAACAACCATCGTGAGCCGATCTGCAGTGCCTACGGGCTTGTCCACGTACCGCTACCCCACCGACCCGTGGCGTTTGGTCGAGACCGAGTATGACTCGGCTGACCTGGGCCTGACCGAGACCCTCTTCGGCCTCGGCAACGGCTATCTCGGTATGCGGGCCACCCCCGAGGAGGGCCGCGACGCCCACAGCCACGGCACCTTCGTCAACGGCTTCCACGAGACCTGGAAGATCAAACACGCCGAAGATGCCTTCGGGTTCGCCAAGGTCGGCCAGACCATCGTGAACGTGCCAGACCCCAAGGTCATCAAGCTCTATGTCGACGACGAACCCTTGTTGTTGTCGAACGCCGACCTTGATCACTACGAGCGGGCCATCGATATGCGCGCCGGGGTGCTGACCCGTGAGCTGATCTGGCGAACTCCTGGTGGCAAGCGGGTGAAGGTGAGCTCGACCCGCATGGTGTCGCTCGTGGATCGCCACCTTGCGGTGATGACCTTTGAGGTCACCTTGCTCGACTCGACAGCGCCGGTCGTCATCTCGTCCCAGCTCCTCAACCGCCAGGACGGCGAGGACGAATACCACGTGCCTAGCGCGG
>CAYGMW010000085.1:0-12421 GCA_964350975.1 uncultured Acidimicrobiales bacterium
GCGTTGGAACGCAGCTCGTCTTTCACCGGTCGAGATATCCATCCCGAGGCCCGCAGTTCGCCCAAAGTTGTCGCTTGGCTCATTTGGCGACCCTATCGGTCGTTGGTAGTCACAACCCAGCCCGGCAGCGCAGAGTTCGCGGGTTCTTGTACCGTCGCACGCACAATGACGCCGTTGCACCAACAATGACGAACGATTCGGGCCCGCAGGGAAACGAGCAGGGAAACGATCGGCACCGCGAGCTCAACGGCTCCTGGGTCGCGACCCGCCCGACGGAGTCGCTTCGCCGCGCGTATCCCGATGCCGATCATGACGACTCCGATTGGGTGCCTATCGAGGTGCCAGGGCTTTGGCGACATCACGATGACTTCGTTGACGCTGAAGAACTGCTCTACCGGACGAGGTTCTCCACCCCCAAACACCGCGATGGCACTCGGGTGTGGTTGGGCTTCGGAGGCATCTGCTACCAGAGCGATATCTGGCTCGACGGCACCTATCTGGGCGACACCGAGGGATACTTCGCCCCCCACGTGTTCGAGATCACCGAGCAAGCAGCCGAACAGACCGAACACATGCTTGCCCTTGAGGTGACGTGTCGTCAGCCCGGCGACCTGACAGCCAAACGCAACATCACCGGTGTCCTCCAGCACTGGGACAACATCAGCGCTGACCTCAACCCCGGTGGCATCTGGCGCAAGGTCTGGGTGGAGGAAACTGGCCCGATTCGGATCTCGGCGTTGAGAGTGACCGTTGTCGAAGCCGACGCTGAGCGCGCCATCATTGCCTTCCACGCCACCCTCGACTCAGTCGCGACCCATACCGTCGAGCTGAGGACATTCGTCGACCCATCGACCGCCGCAGTCGGTACCGGGTCGGTCGCCCACCTCAGCGACGAACACGTCCTGGCAGCTGGAGAAAACCAGCTTGAGTGGCGCGTCGCGGTCGAACAACCCGACCTGTGGTGGCCCCGCAGCCTGGGCGAACCAACCATGCACGACGTGAGAGTCGAGGTCCGACTCGCCGGCATCACCAGCCATATTCGCAAACGCCGCATCGGGCTTCGGTCGATCGAACTGCGCAACTGGATCGCGTCGATCAATGGCGAACGACTCCAGCTCAAGGGCACCAACATCGGTCCGCTGAATGCGGACTTGAGTTCGGTGACTGCCTCTGACATTGAGCGCAGGCTCAACACGGTGATCGATCTCGGTCTCGACATGGTGAGAGTCCACGGCCACGTCGAACCCGTCGAGTTCTACCGGGCGGCCGATCGGCTCGGGGTCCTCGTGTGGCAGGACTTCCCGTTGCAATGGGGGTACGCCAAAGGCATTCGGGCCCAAGCCGAACGCCAGGCCCAGCAGATGGTCAATCTGCTGGCGCATCACCCGTCGATCGTGGTGTGGTGCGGCCACAACGAGCCTGTTGCTCTCGACGCTCGAGCCGGGCATCGCCCCGACGTCGAACCCCAACGACGGTTCTTCTCCCGATCTGCGCTGCAACACGAACTGCCCTCATGGAACCGGACCGTGCTCGACCGGGCGGTCAAGCGGGCCATTCGTTCCGCAGACGCATCGCGTCCTGTGATTGCTCACAGCGGCGTCCTCCCACACCCGCCCCAACTCGATGGCACCGACAGCCACCTCTACTTCGGCTGGTACCAGGGAAGCATCGATGGTCTGGCCGATCTGGCCCGCAAGATCCCACGGCTCGTGCGTTTCGTGAGCGAATTCGGAGCCCAGTCAGTGCCCGACCTCGATGCCATTGGCTGCGAGTCGCTCGCCGCGTTGGCTCCACACCGAATCAACTGGGACGATCTCGCAACCCGTTTTGGACTCCAGTCCAACATCGCCCTCGCTCGCATTCCAGCCGACCGGTATGCCACCTTCGGCGAGTGGGCTGAAGCGACCCGCTGGTATCAAGCCGAGGTCATCACCCGCCAAGTCGAGACATTGCGCCGCCTGAAGTACCGACCCAACGGCGGCTTCATGCAGTTCCATCTCGCTGACGACCTTGCGTCGATGTCGACCAGCATCATCGACCATCTCGGAAATGAACTGCCTGGCGCCGATGCCCTCCGCGCCGCGTGCCGTCCCGTGCTCCCACTCGCCGATCCGCTGCCGCCGGTCATCGTGCCGGGAGCAACCCAGCGTCAACGCCTCTACGTCGTGTCGGATCTGCGGTACCCGCTCGGCGACGCCCGACTCGACGTCACCTTGAGATCAAGCGAAGGCGAGCGCCGATGGCGTTTCAACGGTGCCGTCGCCCAAGACGACGTCGTCAAGATCGGCGACATCAGCTGGGCCCTTCCAGCAACCGCGGGCGACATCGAACTCGAGCTGAGCCTCACGTCTGAGGGCCTCTCTGTTGTCAATCGGTACTCGACCAGGGCTGACCCATCAGCGGGGCGTCGCAGGTAGCTAACGCAGCCAAACGGGGACGCCGAAGCCGACATCAACGCCTCAGGGTTATCGCTGCCAGGCTCAGGCGAGTACCTTCGCGGTTTGCGACTTGTTCATCACGCGAGCCGCGTCCACCTTTCTTACCAGCGGAGGCACCAGCAATGGCTGCAACGTCGACCGCCCGTTCGGCTGTCAAGCCGATCAGGCCGGCACCCCGTCGGGCCCTACCGTGGCCCATCGAGTTCTACCGATCGGCCGTTGGCCGCAAGTGGGTCATGGGTCTGACCGGCCTGATGCTGCTCGGATTCGTCGTGTTCCACCTGTTGGGCAACCTCAAGGCCTATATCGGGCCCGAGAGCATCAACGAATATGGCGAAACCCTGCGTGACCTTGGTGGTCACCTCGTGCCCCGCACCCACTTGCTGTGGGCGTTGCGGATTGGCCTGATCGGTGCGTTCGCACTACACATTCACAGCGCCTACACGCTCAAAGAGATGAGCCGAAAGGCCAGCACCAAGGCTGGGTTCGTCGCCGGACAAAAGCACTACGCCGGCAAGCAAAAGTTTGTGGCCGCCGACTTCGCGAGCCGCACGATGCGCTGGACCGGCCCGATTGTGTTGCTGTATCTCTTCTACCACCTGGCCGATCTGACCTGGGGCTGGTGGCTGGGCGACGATTTCGAGCGCGGCAACCCTTACGGCAACCTCGCCAACAGCCTGGATTCATGGCCGGTTGCGATCATCTACATCGTGGCCAACGTCGCCTTGTCAATCCACATCTTCCACGGGGTGTGGAGCGCCTTCCAGAGCCTGGGAATCAACAACCCGCAAATCAACAAGATGCGCAAGCCATTGTCGATGGGCCTCGCGGGGCTCATCTTGGTCGGCAACCTCAGCTTCCCGATCATGGTTCAGGCCGGTGTCATTGACGCCGACAACGTCAGCCACGTCATTCACAACGAAGAGAGCCTTGAGGAGTCCGGATCATGAGCCTGCCCGATTCCAAGATTCCTGCGGGTGTCATTGGAGACAAGTGGACCAACCACAAGTTCTCCATGAAGCTCGTCAACCCGAACAACAAGCGCAAGTTTGAGGTCATCGTTGTCGGGACCGGCCTCGCCGGTGCCTCCGCGGCAGCAACCTTGTCCGAGCTCGGTTACAAGGTGAAGGTCTTCACCTTCCACGATTCGCCCCGTCGGGCGCACTCGATTGCGGCCCAAGGCGGCATCAACGGTGCGAAGAACTACCAGAACGACGGCGACAGTATCTATCGCCTCTTCTACGACACCGTGAAGGGCGGCGACTACCGCAGCCGCGAAGCCAACGTGCATCGCCTGGCTGAAGCCTCAGTCGACATCATCGACCAGGCCACGGCCCAAGGTGTTCCGTTCGCTCGCGAGTACGGCGGCTTGCTCGACAACCGCTCGTTCGGTGGCGCCCAGGTCAGCCGCACGTTTTACGCGAGGGGCCAGACCGGCCAACAGCTGCTGCTCGGCGCTTACCAAGCCCTCGCTCGCCAGATCGCTATCGGCAGCGTCGAACTGTTTACCCGCACCGAGATGCTCGACCTGGTTGTCAAAGATGGTGAGGCCGCTGGCATCGTCACCCGTGACCTGCTGACCGGCGAGATCCAGTCCCATTCGGGGCATGCGGTCGTGCTGGCCACTGGTGGGTACGGCAACGTCTACTACCTGTCGACCAACGCCATGGCGTGCAACGTGACCGCAGCGTGGCGGGCCCATCGCAAGGGTGCGTACTTCGCCAACCCGTGCTACACCCAGATCCACCCCACCTGCATTCCGGCATCTGATGAGTTCCAGTCGAAGCTGACCCTCATGTCAGAGTCGTTGCGCAACGACGGCCGCATCTGGGTGCCTCGTGAGTTTGACGAAGCTCGCGCCGCGGCCGACATTCCCGAGGCTGATCGCTACTACTACCTCGAGGAAAAGTACCCCGCCTTCGGCAACCTGGTTCCCCGCGACGTGGCGTCTCGTAACGCCAAGACCGTGGTCGATCAGGGTCGTGGTGTGGGCCCGCTCAAGAACGGCGTGTACCTCGACTTCTCACAGTCGATCGCCCGAGACGGGATCGAGACCATCAAGGCCAAGTACGGCAACTTGTTCGACATGTACGAGCGCATCACGGGCGAGAACCCCTACGAGCGCCCGATGCGGATCTACCCCGCGACCCACTACACAATGGGTGGCCTGTGGGTTGACTACAACCTCATGACGACGGTTCCAGGCTGCTACGCCATCGGCGAAGCCAACTTCTCGGACCATGGCGCCAACCGCCTCGGTGCCTCGGCGCTCATGCAGGGCCTGTCTGATGGCTACTTCGTGCTTCCCTACACCATCGGCGACTACCTCGCCGGCAAGCTCGGCAGCACCCCGGTTCCGACCAGCGACCCCGTGTTCACCGAATCGGTGTCCAGCATCGAGGACCAGACCAAGCGGTGGCTATCGGTCAAGGGCACCAAGTCCGTCGACTGGTATCACCGAGAGCTTGGCAAGATCGTCTGGGACTACATCGGCATGGAGCGGGACAAGAACGGGCTCGAAAAGGCCATCAGCGAGATCCCCGCCCTGCGCGAAGACTTCAACAAGAACGTCAAGGTCCTCGGCTCGGCCAACAACCTGAACAGCAGCCTCGAAAAGGCCGGCCGCGTGTCGGACTTCTTCGGACTCGCTGAACTCATGGCTCGCGACGCTTTGGCCCGCGAGGAAAGCTGTGGCGGCCACTTCCGCACAGAACACCAAACCGACGAAGGCGAAGCCAAGCGCGACGACGAGAACTTCTCCCACGTCAGCGCCTGGGAATGGACCGGAGACGGCTCGGTGCAGAACCTCCACAAGGAAGAACTTGTCTTTGACAATGTGGCCCTCACGCAAAGGAGCTACAAGTGAGCGGCAATCCGAACGCCAAAACTCTCGACCTGACCTTGAAGGTCTGGCGCCAAGACGGCCCCAACGCACCAGGATCGTTTCAAACAATCCCAGCGAACGGGATCAGCGAGGACATGTCGTTCCTCGAGATGCTCGACATCGTCAATGAGAACCTGATCGAGGCCGGTGAGGTACCCATCGAGTTCGATCACGATTGTCGTGAAGGCATCTGTGGCACGTGCAGCCTGATGATCAATGGTCAAGCTCACGGGCCCGAGAAGGCCACGACCACGTGCCAGCTCCACATGCGCAAGTTCACGACCGGCACTGAGGTCGTGATCGAACCATGGCGGGCGACCTCGTTCCCCATCGTCAAGGATCTCGTCGTCGATCGTTCGGCTTTTGACCGCATCGTCGAAGCCGGTGGTTATATCTCGGTCAACACCGGTGCTGCTCCGGACGCCAACCTGATCCCGGTTCCCAAAGACACTGCCGACGCAGCATTCGACGCTGCGGCGTGTATTGGCTGCGGAGCCTGCGTGGCTGCGTGCCCGAACTCAGCAGCCCAGCTGTTCACGGCGGCAAAGATGCAGCATCTCAGCCTGTTGCCCCAGGGCCAGGCCGAACGCTGGCGACGCACCGAGTCCATGGTTGAGACCATGGAAGACTTCTTTGGCTCATGCACGAACCATGGCGAATGCCATGAGGCGTGCCCGAAGGAGATCAGCCTCGACTACATCGCCTACATGAACCGCGACTACGTCAAGGCCAAGATCAAGAACCGCAAGCTCGGCGGCCAGAGCTAACACGAGTACAACCCCCCTGGATTGCTCGGCCGACCTGTTCAACGGGGCGTTCAAGTGACACACTGGGCTATTCGGCGGGCATCCAGGGAGGACTCATGCAGGCGGTCGTGCAGACCGAGCGTTTGACGAAACGTTTCGGCGACACCGTTGCCTTATCCGAACTCGACCTTGAGATCGAGGTCGGGCAGCGCGTCGCGATCGTTGGGCAGCCCGGAGCTGGCAAGACCACCCTCGTCCGCATCCTCGTCGACCTCATCCACCCGACGTCGGGGCGGGCTCGAGTCGCCGGATTCGACACCACCCGGGCGTCGTATCAAGTGCGACGCGTTGTTGGCTGGGTTCCAGCCGACCTCCGGCTCCCCGGAGAGCTCTCGGTCTCCACCTTCTTGCGACGGATGGCCGACTTCAAACGCTCGGGCGCCGACACCTCACAACGCGCCACAGTCCTGGCTCGAATCGATGTCGCCCCCGACGACAACCTGCGCGAGCTCAGCCCCGACGAACAATTCGTTGTCGCATTCTTGGCCGCTCTGCAAAAACAGCCAGAAGTGCTGATCATGGACGAACCACTCGCCCACGCCGGAAACCATCGCGACTTGGTCGTCGAGCTGCTCGGCGGGCTCCCAGAGCGCACCACGGTGCTCGCAACAGCCCGGGACTTGACGATCACCGACCACGTCAACGAACGAGTCCTGCTGCTCGATAGTGGGCGCGTGGTCGCTGACGGACCGTTGGACACCTTGAGGCGCAGGGTCAGGCAGCGCACCGAGTTGTTCTTTTCCTCGACGCCGACCGAGGCTGCTGTTCGAGCGCTTCCAGGTGTTCTCGATTGCGTCATCAGCGACAGGATGGCCCGGGTGCTCTCGGTTGGACCCACCGGCGTGCTGGTCGACCGGGCACGCGCCCTTGGTCTGGTCGACGCGGTCGTGTTCGAACCTGGGCTCGCGGAGCTCGTATCCGATCACCGACTCCTAGCGAGCCGATCATGAGGCTCATCAAACCCCGCCGGGGCGTCGTCATGCGGCACTATCGATCTGACGCCGACGTGCCGACCGCGATTGCGGCCACGGTGTTGGTTGTCCTCGCTGGCGCGTCCGTGCTGATGTGGCCGAGCCTGCGCACCCGCTCTGGGGCCCAGAGCGCTGCGGCCGACCTTCCAGCCGGTATCGCCGGACTCTTGGGCCTTACGCCGCAACAATCGTTGGACACTGCGGCGGGCCATCTCGCAGCGACGTTTTTCGCCTTCGTGTTGCCCATCGTGCTCGTCGCCCTCATGGTGCCGTTGGCCGCCGCTTCGATCGCCCGGCCAGCCGAACGCAACGAGCTTGAGTTCATGGCGGGCCAAGCCTTGAGCCATCGCCAGCTCGTCATCGAACGGTTCATGGCCGTCGTGGTCGTTGGGCTCCAGGCCATGACGCCGTCGCTCATTTTGATCGTGGTCGCCACCCAAATTGGCAACTTCGACATCGGCCCGGTCACCTTGATTCTCGCGGCGCTTCGCGCGCTCGCAGTCGCAACGCTCGCGGCTGCCGTTGCCAGCGTGGTGTCAGCCCTTGCTCGCCGAACAGTGACCGCGATGGCCGCGGGAGTGGCGTTCACCGTGGCCGTGTTCGGTCTCATCGCCGTGAACGACAACACAGCCGTGGTTTCACCAGCGCGCTGGGCACTCACCGCTGCGGCCGCTGGCGGTGGTAGCCCAGTCGGTGCCGCTGCAGTTGCAGTGGCCGCAATGGCCGTCGTCGTGGCGGCAGCGATCCGCTTCGAGCGCGGCGATCTGATTCGCTAGACCTTACGTCGGGTGCTGGTTAGCCAGCGCTGGAGCGTTCGGCCCACCACTGGTCGAGCCGGGCAAACACGTCGTCAACGCCGAGGGTGCCTTCGCTGCGCTTGAGCTCAAGCAAGAACTTCATGGCGGCGCCGACATCGGGCCCAGGCGTGATGCCGAGGTGGGCCATCACTGCTGAACCGTCGACTTCGGGTCGTTCGGCCTTTCGGGCATCTTCACGGGCCAGCTCGGCGATTCGGGCTTCGAGCTCGTCAAGCAGCCCGTGCAGCGCAGCGACACGGCGCGGGTTGCGCGATGTGCAGTCACTACGGACGAGGTCGTTGAGGTCGCCGAGGAGCGGTCCAGCGTCGCGGGCGTAGCGGCGCACCGCAGCATCGGTCCAGCCGTCGGCATATCCCTTGAATCGACCCGACAGGAAGACCAGTTGGGACACTTCGCGAATCAAGGCGTCGTCATATCCGAGCGACCGCATGCGCTTGCGAGCCATCTTGGCGCCGACCGCTTCGTGATGATGAAACGTGACGCCCTCGGGGCCAAAGGCACGGGTCCGTGGCTTGCCAACATCGTGAAACAGGGCCGCCAGGCGCACTCGAAGACGGTTCGGGGCCTGAGACGTGACCACAATCGTGTGAGTCAAAACATCCTTGTGGCGATGGATTGGGTCTTGCTCAAGGCGAAGCTCGGGCAACTCCGGCAAGAACTCGGCGCACCATCCACTGTCGACGAGGGACCACAATGATTCAACGGGATCGTCTGCGACGAGCGCGACCGACAAGGTGTCGGCTGGAGCGCTGGCCGATTCGGGAGTGGACGTGTCAAGAGCCATGAGGGGTGGAGCAGATCCGTTGGTTGTTTCGACGCAGTCCCAGTCTGGGTGGGACACCGTCGCGCTAGGGTCGTCGGACGTTGGAGCGCATCGAGCCTAGAGGCTCCGGATTGCGCCCCGAACTTCGATTTCACCCCATCTCGCCGGAGGAACTGCGTTGGCCGATTCGTTCGTCCACCTGCATACCCACACCGAGTACTCGATGCTCGATGGTGCAGCCAGAGTGCCAGAGGCTGTTGCGGCTGCGGCGGCTGATGGCCAGCCCGCGCTCGGCATCACCGATCACGGCAATATGTATGGGGTTCTCGACTTCTACAAGGGTTGCCGCGACCAGGGCATCAAGCCGATCATCGGCACCGAGGCCTATATGGCCCTCGACAGCCGCCACGAACGCCCACGGCGGCGCGGCCGCAAGCAGGACGACTCCGGCGGCGACACCGACGACGGCATGAAGCTCTACTACCACTTGACGCTTCTGGCCGAGACCGACACCGGTTATCGCAACATGCTCAAGCTGTCGAGCCTGGCCTATCTCGAGGGCTACTACTACAAGCCTCGGATGGACTGGGAACTGTTCGCCCGCCACAGCGAGGGGCTCATTGCGACGACCGGATGCTTGGGGTCAGTCGTCCAGCAGCCGCTCATTCGAGGCAACTTCGACGAGGCCCTCCGGCGCGCCGCTCAACTGCAAGACATCTTTGGTCGCGACAACCTCTTCGTCGAACTGCAAGACCACGGCATCCCCGAACAGCTTCGGTGCAACCCGCTGCTGCTGCAGATCGCCAAGAAGATCAACGCGCCGCTGTTGGCGACCAACGACCTGCATTACACCACCCGCGACGATGCAGTGGCCCACGACGCCCTGCTGTGTGTGCAGACCCAGTCGCAGATGGCCGATCCTGACCGCTTCAAGTTCCACGGCGACGAGCACTATCTCAAGTCCGCGGCCGAGATGCGCATGCTGTTCCACGAGCTGCCCGAGGCCTGCGACAACACCTTGTGGGTCGCCGAACGGGCCGATGTCACCATCGAGTTCGGCAAACCCGAGCTTCCCAACTTCCCGATTCCCGAGGGGTTCGCCGGCGACGACGACTACCTCAAACACCTCACCTTCGAAGGGGCCCGCGCCCGGTGGGGACCCAACCTGTCCGACGAGATCGTCGAGCGGTTGTCCTATGAGCTTCGGGTCATCTCCGACATGGGCTTTTCGGCCTACTTCCTCATCACGTGGGACCTCATCGAATACGCCAGGTCGCGCAAGATCCGCGTCGGGCCCGGCCGCGGGTCGGCAGCTGGATGCGCGGTGGCCTACACGCTGCGGATCACCGACCTCGACCCGATCAAGTACGACCTACTGTTCGAACGGTTCTTGAACCCGGGCCGCATCTCGATGCCCGATATCGACATGGACTTCGACGACCGTCGCCGTGACGAGATGATCCGCTACACCGCCGAACGCTATGGGCGCGAACACACGGCCCAGATCATCACGTTCAGCTCGATCAAGGCCCGGGCGGCGGTGCGCGACGCAGCCCGAGTGTTGGGGTTCCCCTATTCGGTGGGCGACAAGGTGGCCAAGGCCATGCCGCCACTCGTGATGGGCCGCGACACACCCCTCTATGCCTGCCTCGAACCGCACCCGAAGTACGCCGACGGCTACAAGGCCGCGGCCGAGCTTCGCTCCATGTACGAAGACGACCCCGATGTTGCGGCAGTCGTCGACGTGGCCAAAGGTCTCGAAGGGTTGCGTCGTGGCGACTCCATACATGCCGCAGCCGTCGTCATCACCCGCAACCCACTGACCGACTATCTGCCCATCCAACGCAAGCCAGCCAACGGTCAAGACCCCGAAGATGCCCCGGTCGTCACCCAGTACGAGATGAACGGTGTCGAAGAACTGGGCCTACTCAAGATGGACTTCTTGGGTTTGCGAAACCTGTCGATCATCGACGACGCACTCGCCCTGATCCAACGCGAACACGGTGTAGTCGTCGACATCGACAATGTCGACCTCGACGACAACAAAACGTATGAGCTGATGCAGCGAGGCGAAACCATCGGCGTGTTCCAACTCGAGTCGCCCCCGATGCGGGCACTCATGCGATCGCTGGCTCCAACCGGGTTCGACGATGTTGCCGCCCTCGTGGCGCTGTATCGGCCCGGCCCGATGGCGGCCAACATGCACTACGACTATGCCGATCGTAAGAACGGCCGCAAACCGGTCGATCTGCTGCACCCCGACCTCGGCGAGATCCTGGGCGAGACCTATGGCCTGATGATTTATCAGGAAGCCATGATGCGTGTCGCTCAGCGTATTGCTGGCTACTCCCTCGAAGAGGCCGACAACCTGCGCAAGGCCTGTGGCAAGAAGAAGCGCGATCTCATTGCCAAGCACCGGGTCCAGTTTGTCGAGGGCACCGCAGCCAACGGCTATGACGCCCAGCTCGGCACCGACCTGTTCGACATCATCGAACCCTTTGCCGACTATGCGTTCAACAAGAGCCACGCCTTCGGTTATGGCCTCATCAGTTACCAAACCGCCTATCTGAAGGCCAACTATCCGGTCGAGTACATGGCCGCGCTGCTCACCAGCGTCAAATCGAATCTCGACAAGGCGGCCATCTTCTTGAACGACTGCCGCCAGCTCGGCATTGTCGTCAATGTTCCCGACGTCAACCGGTCCGAGGTCGACTTCGGCTCCAAAGATGGCGAGATCACCTTCGGGCTGTCTGCAGTGCGCAATGTGGGCGAAGGCGTTGTGTCGCCGATCGTCGAGGAGCGCATCGCCAACGGGCCCTTTGCCGACTTTTACGACTTCTGCGAACGAGTCCCGCTGCAAGTGCTCAACAAGCGCAGCGTCGAGTCGCTCATCAAAGCCGGCGGTTTCGATGCCCTCGGCCATCCTCGCCAGGGTCTGTTGACCGTGCACGAGCAGGTCATCGACCAGATCACGGCACGGCGCAAAGAACGCGACATGGGCATCCAGACCCTCTTCGGCGACCTCGGTGGCGATATGGGCGGCGGGGGCGGCTTCGACGAAAAGGTCGCCATCCCCAACATCGAGTTCGACCAGAGGGCCAAGCTCAAGCTCGAAAAAGAGATGCTCGGGCTGTACGTGTCGAGCCATCCGCTGATGGGGGCGGGCGGCATGCTCAAGCGCCGCACCGATATGTCGATTGCCGCGCTGGGCGATCGGCCCAACATCTCCTCAGGTGAGGGCGGCCGCGACCCCTTCATCACCATTGGTGGTGTGGTCACCGGCCTTCAGCGCAAGTACACCCGCAATGGCGACCTGATGGCGGTGTTTGTTCTCGAAGACCTCGAAGACAGCATCGAGGTCATGGTCTTCCCTCGCACCATGAAAGAACACGGCCACAAGCTCGAAGACGATGCCGTCATCTTGATCGGTGGCCGTCCCGACAGCCGCGACGACGAAGCCAAGTTCATGTGCAACACCATCGAGGTGTTCGAGGGATACGGCCAAGAAACGCCACCGATCAGGCTGCAACTCAACTCAGCAGCCGTGTCAGACGATCTGGTCGCCGAACTACGCGACGTCTTCGGACGCCACCCCGGCGACAGCGAGGTGTTCATCCACCTCGATCACAATGTCGTGCGGTTGCCTGACGAGTTCCGCGTCGACCCCAGCAATGGCCTGGCCGGCGAACTACGAGCCCTCCTCGGCGCCGACGCCATCATCATGTAGCAGTCTCTCGCGTT
>CAYGMW010000086.1:0-12416 GCA_964350975.1 uncultured Acidimicrobiales bacterium
GACTCCGTTGATCAATGTTTGCAACCCCAACATGACCGTGAGTGTCACCAGAGCCCTGAATGCGGGCGGCTGGGATGCGTCGAGGCTGTTGGAGGCGCCGCGGATGGCGACCGCGGCCACGGCAAATAGCCCACCAGCCAGCGCTCCCATCCACGCCGCCGGGTCAGCAGCGGTTCCGGCAAGGCTGTCGATCCGGCCAGGCACCGCAAGCCACACCACGCCAGCCATACAGACAACAACGCCGATCCATGCTGGGGCCGCGATGGGTTCGTCGAGCAGCACCGCCGACACGATCGCCACCTGGATGACCTCGGTCTTGCTGTAGACGGTCCCGATGGCGAAGTCGCGCAGCTTGAACGATGTGAGCAGGGCCACCGTCGCCACAATCTGAGCCAAGCCACCAACCGTCACAAAGGCGAGAAATCGCGTTGGCAGGTGAGGCATCTCATGGTCCGACGCGAGTAGCACGGCCACGAGCGCGAGCGCCGCGATCGGGAACCCGTAGGCGTATCTGACGAATCCGGCCGCGTTCAGACCGAGCACCTGGCGAAGCTCGTGTTGACGCGACGTCCGCAGGATCTGAAACGTTGCGGCCGCAAGAGTGACCGGAATCCAGATCACGGATCAGCTTGGCTGCGGGAAGGGCTTGTTCAGTGGCCACCCCTGCGGTGACGGACCGTGGGCCCGAAGGTGTTCGAGCCGTGCGTAGGCCTCGCCCAGGCTCGGGATGTCGCCTTGCGGGACCCAGAAGCAGACAGTTGCTGCTTCGTCGAGCTTGGCGAACCACTCGCGCCGACGCGGCAGGTAGGCCGCATGGTCGGTCTTGTACATGAAGTGCTTCAACGATTCGAGGTCGACCCACACCGAGTAGTTGGAGATCATCAGCGGGTCGTCGACGCCGGGCAGGTCGATGAAGCTGGAGGACTGGCCGTCATCGTCGGTCAATCGCCACACGAACCCCGGAGCGGCTTCGGCGATCTGGTTGACAGGATCAAGAGCAGCCACGAACTCTGCTGTCTCGGCGGCATCGAGCGGATGCAACAAGCGGCCAATGTTCAGCTGGGCAAGATGGAACGTCACGGGTGGCGACCTTACCCTCCCGTTCTGAATGTGGATTTTCGTCATACTGACGAAAATCGGCATTCAGAACGGGGAACGTCTTGGTGGAGATGACCGGATTTGAACCGACGACCCCCTCGTTGCGAACGAGGTGCTCTACCGGGCTGAGCTACACCCCCAAGGGATTTCAAAGTGTAGCGGCCACAGACGCCGCTATCGACAGAACTTGGTTCCCGAGAATCAGTTGGCGCGACGACGGACCGGAACCGTCTCGAGCTCACGACGAGCCGGGCTGATGTAGGTGACCTTGCGGCTGCGCTCGTCGGCGAGTTGCTGGCGGCGCATCGACAATGACGTGAAGCCAATCAACAGGCCGCCGACGATCAACACCGCGGCTCCGGCAAGGGGGGCCGCGGTGACAAACCACGCAATACCGGAGACCGTGAGACCGGCAGCCAGCACGATGGTGACGTGACGCCGACGCTGAGCAGCAGCGGCGCGACCACGGGGTGGCACAAGCCGGCCGGGATCGACAAGTGATCGGGTGCCAAGCCGGTTGGCAGCCGGAATTGTCTTCGGGACGGCCCGACCAAGAACGCTGAGCTGGCGATGGAAGCTTCGCATGGGGTCAGCGTGACGGCGACCGTCTCGGAGGCCAGAAATGGTTTCCCATCCCAGAACCACTACCCACATCACGATGAGGGCACCGATAATGATGCTGTTCATCGGGTTGAACCTCGTGTCGAAATCGGGGCCACAACCGCTGGGCCCACTTGGATGTCCTTCACCACGAAGACAGGTCGTCTCCAGAACGGCGCCATTATTACGGATGCGCTACGAACACGCAACGCAATGTCATATTTGTGGCGCGTGCAACACTCACAGTGACGAAACCCTACCGATGAGTGAACATCATTCAAACACCGCAGGTAAGAGATCGGCGATCAGAAATCGTCGAGCCCTTCGCTTGACAACGTCGGCGCTGCCGCCGCGGCGGCCTCGTTGCGGGCCAGCGTGTCGGCAACCGACTCTGGACGCTTGAACGGACCACTCTTGCCGCCAGTCTTTTCCCACAGCGTCATGTCGCCGATGACCATGCGCTTGTCGGCGCTCTTGCACATGTCGTAGATCGTGAGCGCCGCCACCGAACACGCGGTCATGGCTTCCATCTCGACGCCGGTGCGCTCGACCGTTTCGACCTGGGCCTCGACCTCGATGTAGGTGTCATCAATGTGGAAGTTGATGAACACACCGCCCACGAGTAAGGGGTGGCACAGCGGGATGAGATCGGCGGTGCGCTTGCTCGCCTGGATGCCAGCGACCCGTGCCACCGCCAACACGTCCCCCTTGGCGACCGCACCCCGCGCGACCAGCTGGGTGGTCTCCGGGGCCATGTACACCCGAGCCCGAGCGATGGCCCGACGGTGGGTCGGGTCTTTCGGGGTCACGTCGACCATTCGGGCTCGACCGAGCGGGTCGAGGTGGGTGAGCTTCAACTCTTCAGCCATGGCGGCCGAGTGTACGTTGGCTCACCGGTGAGGTTCAGCCCCCGATTTGGCTCATCGACTTCGATGGGCGAATGAAGTGGACCTGGCCAATGGCATGACCGGCCCACTTGGTGCCGACCGCAGCCTCAATCGCCGCGGCCAGTGTGTCGTCGTCGGCTCCGGAGCGAAGATGGGGGCGCATGTCGAACTCGTCGATCGCGAACAAACAGGTGCGGAACGATCCTTCGGCGGTGATGCGCACCCGATCGCAGTCGCCACAGAACGGCCGAGTTACAGACGCAATCACCCCGACCTCGCCTTGCCCATCCGCGAAGCGGAAACGTTCGGCTGGTTCGGTGCCGCGGGTGATCGGCTCGAGTGGATAGACCGAGCTGATGGCTTCGACGATTTCTTCAGCCGGCACCACCTTGTCCTTGGTCCACTCGCCCGTGGCGTCCAACGGCATGAACTCAATAAAGCGCACGGTCACGCCGCGCTCGCGCCCGAATGTGGCGAAATCGACAGCTTCGTCGTCGTTGATGCCGCGCATCATCACCACATTGATCTTCACCGGAGCGAGCCCAGCTTCGAGGGCCGCGTCGATGCCGTCGAGCACATTGGCCAGCTCGTCGCGGCGGGTCAGCTCGAGGAACCGGTCGCGCTGAAGCGAATCGAGCGAGATATTGATGCGCTTGAGGCCTGCATCGGCCAAGTCTTGGGCGTGTTTACGCAACGTGGCGCCATTGGTCGTGAGGGAGAGGTCGACGCCTAGCCCGGCGAGACGCTCAACCAGACGAGGCAGGTGGGCCCGCACCAAGGGTTCGCCACCGGTGAGGCGAATGCCGTCGAAACCGAAACGCTCGACACACAGCCGAGCAAAACGCTCGATCTCTTCGAAACTCAGGATCTCTTCGCGCGGCACCCAGTTCATGCCTTCAGCGGGCATGCAGTAGGCGCATCGGAAGTTGCAGCGGTCAGTGACCGAGATGCGCAGGTCGCGCACGGTCCGGCCGAACGGGTCGATCAGGTCTTGCGCAGTCACGGTTGGAATCTACCCCGCTGGCCCTCGCGACCCTCAGGCGGCCCGCTGGGCTACAGAACGATGACCTCGACCTCGCCACCCGCATCGACACCGTCGCCGTCAGGTACGACGGCCAAAGCTGTGGCCTGGGCCATGGCCCACAGCATGTGCGACCCCTGGCCGCCAGATGACTGGACGTGCATGCGTCCGTAGCGGTCGCGCTCGCCGGCCACCCTCACGAAATGGGTCTTGCCGTCTGGGTGGCGTCGCAATGGGCCGTCGGCGATCGCCGATTCGGTGGCAACAATGGCTGGAGTGTGGCCGGTCATCTGGCGCAGGGCGGGCCGGCCGAACAGCTCGAACGACACCATGCACGACACCGGGTTTCCGGGGAACCCGAACACGGGCACCCCGTCGACGGTGCCGAACGCGAACGGCTTGGCGGGCTTGATCGCGATCTGCATCCACCTCATGTCGCCAATGCGGGACAGCACCGCTTTGACGTAGTCAAAATCGCCCATGCTGACCCCGCCGGTGGTCATCACTGCATCGCACTCGGCAACACCTCGGCGCATGGCGGCCTCGATGATGTCCTCGTCGTCTCGGGCCAAGCCCAGGTCGATGGCGTCGGCTCCGGTGCGGGCCACCAACGACAACAAGGTGCGCCGGTTCGAGTCACGAATCTGGCCGGCCTGTAGCGCACTGCCGTCGTCGACCAGCTCGTCGCCGGTGCTGATGACGCCGACTCGAAGGCGCGGGTAGACGTCGACCTCAGTCAGGCCGAGCGAACACAACACGCCAAGGTGGCCGGGGCCGAGCACGTCACCGGCAGCGAACACCTGGTCGCCTGGTTGAACATCGTCGCCGATCGGACGAATGTGGTTTCCGTGTGGGACCGATTGTTGGACGACCACGTCGTCGCCGTCGACGGCCGTGAGTTCGACCATCACGATGGCATCCGCGCCGTCGGGCACGACGGCGCCGGTCATGATGCGCATGGCTTCGCCCGGCTGCAGAACATGGGTTGGCGACTGCCCAGCGGCGATTGTTCCCACGATCTTGAGCCGCGCCGGGGCGTCGGCAACATCGCTCGCCCTCAAGGCGAAGCCGTCCATCGCAGTGTTTGCGAACGGTGGAATCGATACCTCGCTGGTCACGTCAGCGGCGAGGACCAACCCGAGGGCCTCGCTGACGGGCACTCGCACCGGATCGCGTCGGGTAGCAACGGACAGGACGAACGAACGGGCCTCATCGAGCGAAATCATGATGTCGAGAACCTAGCGCTCGTCTATCGCGTTAGGACAGCCGCTACAGCAGGCCTCGATACTCGAGGATCTCGCGGATCATCGGGCGCCGGGCCTCAAGTTCGGCCGGGTCCTTCACCGGTTGGAAGCGCCCGTCTCGGCCATCGCGAACCACCACAGCCATCGCAGAATCCATGAACGCCGACAGCTCGCCAACCAGGCGTTCGAACTGCATGACCGCCACATCGCCGACCTTCTTCGACACCTCAAACCAGGTCAGATTGTGCGGTGTGAGCAGCTGGTCGGCGTTCACCGTCAGCGAGTTGGTGTTGACAGCCGGAATGTCGAGGGCCGCGACCGCTGGTGGGACCCGGAACCCCTCAACGATCTGGAGGTGGCCGTCAAGAAAATACGGCGCACCACCAGTAGCGCCCGCATCAGCGGCGACCACCTCGGCGGTCAGCTGGGTTCCGCCGCGGATGTGGAGCCCGACCATGGCCGGATCGAGCGTTGCTGCCGCGTTGTCAACATTGGTGATGAACACGTACTTGCCGCCCGCTGCGATGAAGCGGTCGAGGAAGCCCGAGTTTCGGATGGCGTCGCCGAGGTCGCCGTGGCCGGGCGAATACACCGACACGGTTCCGTTGGCGTCCTTGAACAGATCGCCCTCAGGAGTGACCCGCATTCCGACGTTCTGGGGTGCGGTTTCGATTGCGACCTGGTCGGTCGACAGTTCGTCAGCGATCGCAGCCAGGGTCTCATCAGACTGGAAGCTGGTCATCAACACCATCGGGATGCGGGTGTTGAGTCGCTCGCCGAGTTGCTGGAGGTCGGCGATCTTCACATCGACGAAGCGAACACCGGGCAAGACGTCGGCAAGGGCCTTGACTCCCCCACCGAACCGGGTTGCCATCCCGCCCGCGAGCAGTACGACCGCGACCTCGCCAGCAGCGATCGAGGCCGACCCGATCTCCACCAGTTGGCGGTACTCATCGGAGTCCGACGCGGGGAACACCGTCAGATCGTCGAGCGTCGGAACCTCGAGAGTCCCGGTGACGTAGTTACGTTCGGGGTCAGCGCCAGTGGTTGCGAGGCGCGACCTCAGCGAATCGAACAGGTCAGCGTCGAAGTGATGCGAGGCCAGAATGGTCGCTGTCTCGCCATCAAGTTCGTAGCGCTCGGCGAGTTCGGTGGCCAGATGTGCGTTGGGGGACCCAGAAGTCATCCCGAGACGATGCCACACCACACCCGAGGTCCGGTTGGATGGCCGGTGACATCACGCCATGATGTCGTCGCTACACTCGACGGCGTTTCGGCGGACAGTTTCGGCGAGATGCCCCCAACGGAGTACCAAATGCCTACTTATGAGTATCGCTGCAAAGACTGCGGTCACGAATTCGATATTCACCAGTCATTCAGCGAAGAGTCGCTGACGGTCTGCCCAGAGTGCCAGGGAACGCTGGCCAAGGTGTTTGGCAATGTCGGAATTGCCTTCAAGGGCAGTGGCTTTTACAAGACCGACGCCCGATCGAACTCCGGCGGAGGCAAGGCAGCGGCCGCAGCTCCATCGACGAGCTCTGACTCTTCGAGCAGCTCATCGGCTTCGGATACGTCGTCGTCAACGACCTCGACTGAGACCAAGAAGGCCGACAAACCAGCGCCGTCGGCCAGTTCTGGTTCGAGCAGCACGAGTTCAAGCGGCGACTAGCACTGCAGTTCCGCACATCCTCACTTCCCCCATGTCATCTCAACCGGGGAAGTGTTCATGTCCGCCAGTCGTTCGACCTCTCAACAATCCGACCGCACGGGTCGGCTTGCTCCGCTACGCCGCTGGCTTCCAGTGGTCCTGATGTTGATCATTGCCGGAGCTACCGAGCTCGGGCGATCACCGCAGCCCGAACCGCCCGCCACCTCTGCTGCTGTCGCCACGATCTCGCTACCGCCATCGATGCGGACCGTAGCAATTACGTCGCCGGTCGACGAGCGCCCCGACGTTGTTCAGGGCGACCGGGTCGATGTGTATGCCATCGACCCGCTGACGGGCCAGATCACCAGGGTGATCGACAACGGCGAGGTAACTGCCGCCGACGACCGGCGCGTGGTGGTGGCCATCGCCGTTGAGCAGGTCGTCGGCGTCGCAGCCGCATCAGTCACCCGCAGCTTCACCATCGTCGGCCGCTAACCCATCGTCACCAACGCTTCCGCCACCGATTCTCGGGGCTCCCACCCCGGTTTTCGGTGGCAGGAGAGATGAGCTGGAGCGCTCTGAATCAGGACGTTGGGATCCAGGCGGCTGGGCGCTTCTCGAGATAGGCCGCCATTCCTTCTTGGCCTTCGGGACTCCTGAAGAGCTCGGCCGACAGCGACGACGTCCACTCGAATGCTTCGCCCAAACTCATCGTCGGAACCTGAGCAAGCAGGCGCTTGGTCGCGGCCAAAGCGTTCGGCCCGCCGGCCACCAGATCGGCGACCACGGCCGCGACCTCGGCGTCGAGGTCGGCTTCGGGTACAGCCGCGTTGATGAGACCCATCCGGGCCGCCTCGGGGGCCAAGAACCGGTTGCCGCGCAACAGCGCGGCTCGGGCCTCGGCGGCCTGCATTTTGGGCAAACACAGCACCGAAATCATCGCCGGGGCCACCCCGATGCGAACCTCGGTGAACCCCATCTTGGCGTGATCGACAGCAATCGAAATGTCCATCGCCGCGGCCAGGCCAATGCCGCCGGCGACGGCATGGCCGGCGATACGACCCACATAGGGCTTCGACGAATACACGAACCGGGAGAACAACTCTGAGGTCGCGAACGCCTTGCGAGGGTTCGACCCCGGCGCCCGGCCCGTGCGCTCTGACAGATCGGCTCCGGCACAAAACACGGTGCCGGTGTTGGTCAACACAATGACCCGGACGCTGTTGTCGGCTTCGGCCTCGTCGAGGGTTTCCATCAGGTCGCCAACCAGGTCGACGCTCAGCGCATTACGCCGCTCCTCGTCGCACAAGGTGACGGTGCACACTCCCCGATCAACTTCGGCGGTGACGTACTTGGTCATGGGGTTACCTCACAGGTCGGTGCCACGATCAGTCGCCAAGAATGAGCGGCAGCGGGATGTCCATCACCTTGGCTCTGAGCCATTCGCCCAGGCTCTTGGCTTGGCCGTCTTGGCGAGTCGACGCAGCCACCCCCTCTTGGAGCAGTCCGTAGATGACGAAGTTGATCGACCAAAGATTGGGCAGCACATGGCGCTCGATCTCAAGGTCGGCAGCTTCGGGCAACAACTCGCGCAGCTTCGCAACCGAAATGTTGTGCTCAATCCACGAATAGGCCTCAGCTGATCGACCGAACAGACCCACGTTGGCGTTGCCACCCTTGTCGCCTGAGCGGGCACCGGCAATATCGCCGAGGCGGGCCGACAGTGTTGCGCCGTGCAATGCGTGCGGGATGTCGGGCACGAACGCCTCGATGGTGACGGGCTCAGCCGGTGATGGAATGACCGAGTCGACCACAGTTCGGTCGCCGCCGAGCATCACGACGTGCTGGGGAACCAGATCGGCAGCGATGAGGCCCGACGTATGCACGCCGAAGGGCTTGCCCAAGCCGCCGCCACCGAGCCCGAAGAAGCCAGGGATAGATGCCAGGGCCATATTGTTGACAGCGCTCGCAACGGACCTCGTCTTGGCTTCGTCGCGGTCTTTGACCGTGGCCCGCCACGACGCCACAGCTTGTTCGTTCGTGGCCGGGTTGGTGTGGTCGGTCCGCACAACAGCCGTCGTGACGCTGTCGAAATCATCGGGCCCATACGGGCAGCTGCGCCAGAAAATTTCTTCGACGAGGGCCCCTTTGGCCTCGATGTCGAGACCGGTGAGCGCCACATTGATGTCGCTGCGGAATCCGCCCCAATGGTTCATCGAGACCTTGAGTGTCGATGGCGGCGCCTCACCTCGGGTGTTCGACACCAGCACCCGGTCGGGCCCGATCTGTTCGAGCTTGATGGTGTCGAACCGGGCCGTCACGTCGGGCCCAAGATAGGCAGGAGAACCGATCTCATAGAGCAGCTGCGAGGTGACGGTGCCGATCGTGACCCCGCCGCCGGTGCCGGCGTGTTTGGTGATGACCGACGAACCGTCGGCCGCGACCTCAGCAATCGGGAAGCCGACGTGGCCCATGCCGTCGAGCTCGGTGAAGAACGAATAGTTGCCCCCCGTGGCCTGGGTGCCGCACTCGATGATGTGGCCGGCAACGACCGCACCGGCCAGTTGATCGAAATCGGTGCGTGACCAACCGTGGTGCCACGCGGCGGGGCCGCACACGATGGCCGCGTCAGTGGCCCGGCCGGTGATGACGATGTCGGCGCCGGCCCGCAACGCCTCGACGATGCCCCAGCAACCCAGATAGGCGTTGGCCGAAACGTAGTCGACGTGGGCGACGGGATCGCCGGTCTCGAGGTCGACGATGTCGATGCCAGCCGCCTTGAGCTCCGCCATGCGGGGCAGCAGATTGTCGCCATTGACGTAGGCGATCTTGGGGGCCAGCCCGAGCGTTTCGGCAACCTGGGCAACCGCTTCGGCACAGTGATCTGGGTCGAGCCCACCCGCGTTCGACACCACCTTGATGCCCTGGTCGAGGCATTCGCCCATGACCTGTTCCATCTGGGTGACGAACGTGCGGGCGTACCCGCTGCCCGGGCGCTTGGCCTGGGTTCGAGCCAGGATCAGCATCGTCAGTTCAGCGAGCCAATCGCCGGTGAGCACATCGATCGGCCCACCCCGAACCATCTCTGCCGCGGCCTCGACCCGGTCGCCGTAAAAGCCCGAACAGTTCGCGATCCGCAAGGGTGAGGTCGTCATGTTGTCGATCCATTCGGTGTTGCGTCGAGGGGCTCGATCGTGAGCAGTAGAGCACCATTGTCCACCTGTTGGCCGACCGCGATGGGCACATCGGTGACTGTGGCCTCGAACGGGGCGGTGATGTGGTGCTCCATCTTCATGGCTTCGAGGATGACCATCACCTGGCCCGGCACCACTTGGTCGCCCACCGCCACCAGTACTTGGAGCACCGACCCCGGCATTGGGGCCACTAACCCACCCGTTGGCAACTGTTGGCCGGGCACCTCAAAACGAGGCAGCACGGTGAGCCCAATCGTGCCCCCGACCACCTGCAGATAGATGCGAGAGCCAGCTTGGGTGACCTGGGCCCTCGTGCGACGACCATCGATCGCAATGTCAATGACACCGGTCCCAGCCAGACCGACGTCGACGCCGTGAATGACTGCGGTCTGGCCTGAATCGAACACGAAACTGCCGTCCCGGCGAACCCGATAGCCCACCTCGACATCGTCGGCTGATGAATCGGGACGCAACACGACCCGTTCAGATGGCAGACGAGCATTGCGCCAGTTGGAAGGCGCGAACCCCCACACCGGGGCCGTGCTTCGGTGGGTGTGCTGTAACCACAACGCTGCGGTCAGGCATGCTCGACTGGTCTGAGCCACCGGACCCCGAACGTCAGGACCGACTCGGGCGATGAAGTCGGTCGTGGTATCGCCCGCCATGAACTCAGGCGTCCGCAAGGTGGCAGCAAGGAAGTCTCGATTGGTGACCACTCCGGCGATGTGGAGCCGCTCGAGGGCCAACGCGAGCCGTCCGGCAGCCTCGGTTCGGGTGGGGCCATGAGCGATGACCTTGGCCAGCATCGGGTCGAACGAGACCCCGACCACCGACCCCGTCTCGACACCGCTGTCCCAGCGAACGGCCGGCTCAGCAGCAGGAACAAACGCGCTCAAGGTGCCGGTAGCGGGCAAGAAGCCGGCCTCGGCATCTTCGGCGTTGAGCCGCACCTCGATGGCGTGTCCGGTCCAGGTGATATCGCCTTGGGTGTGCGACAACGGTTCGCCGGCGGCAATACGCAGCTGTTGTCGAACCAGGTCGATGCCGGTGACCGCTTCGGTGACCGGATGCTCGACCTGGAGCCGGGTGTTGACCTCCAAAAAGAAGAACTCACCGGTGGTGTCATCGACCAAGAACTCGACGGTCCCGGCCGACTCATAGCCCATGGCCGCGCCCAAACCGATGGCGGCGTCGCCCATCGCGGCCCGCATGGTGTCGTCGACGAAGGGCGACGGCGCCTCCTCGACGAGCTTCTGGTGCCGACGCTGGATCGAGCACTCGCGTTCGCCCAGGTGGACCAGGTTGCCGTAACGATCGCCCAGGATCTGGATCTCGATGTGTCGAGATCGCGGGACGTAGCGCTCCAAGAACACCCGATCGTCGCCAAACGACGCCGCGGCCTCGCGCTGGGCGCCGGCAATCGCATCCGCGAGGTCGGCTGGGCCGTCGACGATGCGCATGCCCTTGCCTCCGCCGCCCGCCGATGCCTTGACCAGCAGCGGATAACCGATCGATTCGGCCGCGTCGGCGTCTTCGGTTGACGGCAAGGTCGGGACTCCGGCTGCGACCGCGGCTCGTTTGGCCGCGATCTTGTCACCCATCGATCCAATCACCTCTGGTGACGGCCCAACCCACACCAGGCCGGCGTCGATGACGGCCTGGGCAAACGCAGCGTTCTCGGACAAGAACCCATAGCCGGGATGGATGGCTTGGGCCCCGCACGCCTGGGCCGCACCGATGATCTCGGCCCCGTCGAGGTACCCACCGGACAACCGGACGGATTCGTCGGCCTCGGCAACGAACGGTGCGTCGCCATCCGCGTCGACGTACACGGCAACACAGCGCATCCCCATGGCGCGAGCGGTGCGAAACACCCGCCGGGCGATCTCGCCTCGGTTCGCGACCAGTACCGAGGTGAGTGGCGCTGGGGTAGGGAACAATGCTGCGCTCACAGGCGGAACACTCCGTATCCCTCGGCACCCTCGATGGGGCGATTGCGGACGATGCTCAGGCACAGGCCGAGCACCGTGCGGGTGTCTCGGGGGTCGATGATGCCGTCATCGCTGATCGCCCCGGTGGCCTTGAGTGCTAGCGACCCTTGTTCTTGGGTGGCTTCAGCTTCGGCCACGATTTTGGCGTCGGCTTCTTCGTCGAACTCGATGCCCTTGCGGGCGGCTTGGCCCCGTCTGACCTCAGACATGACACCGGCGATCTGTTTGGGCCCCATGACCGCGATCTTGGCCGTGGGCCACAAGAACGTGAATCGATTGCCATAGGCCCGGCCCGACATGCCATAGGTGCCCGCACCGTAGGACGCTCCGACGATGACGGTCAGGTGGGGCACCGTTGAGTTGGTGACCGCGTTGATCATCTGCGAACCCTTTTTGATGATGCCGTCGGACTCAAAATCGGTGCCGACCATGAACCCGGTGATGTTTTGCAGGAACACCAACGGCACGTCGATCTGGTTGCACAACTGGATGAAATGGGCCGCCTTTTGAGCCGAGTCGGGGTAGATCACCCCGTTATTGCCCAAGATGCCGACCTCGAAGCCATGGATTGATGCCCAGCCGCACACCATCGAGGATCCGAAACGGGGTTTGAACTCCTCGAAACGACTGCCGTCGACCGTGCGAGCAATAACGTCGCGAACATCAAGCGGCGAACGCATGTCGCGGCTCACCAGCCCCAAAAGTTCTTCCGGGTCATGGATGGGTTCATCGG
>CAYGMW010000087.1:0-3354 GCA_964350975.1 uncultured Acidimicrobiales bacterium
AACAGATCGACGCATTGCGGGCTTACGACACCCCGACGATCTGTAATGGGCTCGAAGTCGTGGCCCCCGACCGTCGAGGCCACGGGTTCACCACCACACCCTTCGTGTGCGCCCATCGCGAACTCGGCCCGATCGTCGGGTTCGCCCGAACCGGGGCCATCCGGGCCGGCGACCCCGGCGACGTCTCGGCCGAAACGCTCACCGAACGGCGGCTGGAGTACTACGACCACGTCGGCAGCGGCCCCGGCCCCACCATCACCGTCATCGAAGACCTCGACGACCAACCCGGTTTCGGCGCGTTCTGGGGCGAGGTCAACACCCACCTCCATCAAGGGCTCGGCTCACTTGGCGTTATCACCAACGGCAGCATCCGAGATCTCCCCGACTCAGCGGTCGGGTTTCAGCTCCTCGCCGGCATGGTCGGACCCTCACACGCCTGGGTGCGCGTCGAACATCACGGCATGCCCGTTTCGGTGCACGGCATGACGGTCAACCCGGGCGACCTCATCCACGCCGACCAGCACGGAGCTGTTGTCGTCCCCCTCGAAGCAGTGGCCGCTTTGCCTGCAGCCATCGCCGACATTGTTGCCAAAGAACAACAGCTCATCGAAGCGAGTCGTCAGCCCGGCTTCAACGCCGACGTGCTGAGGAGCCTCATGGTCGAGGGCCCGGGCCACTGACAACATGCGCGTGTTGCTGACCCATAACCCCGAAGACCTCGACGCCTACTACGGCCGGGCGTTGCCCCAACTCGAAACCATCGCCGAGGTGGTCCTGAACCCCCTCGACCGCGACCTCACTCAGGACGAACTGGTCGAGGCTGCGGCCAACTGCGACGTCATCGTCGCCCACCGCTCGACAGCTGGAACCGCGGCCGTGTTCGAACACAGCCCGCAGCTGCTGGCCTTCCTGCGCTGTGCCGTCGACATCAGCACGATCGACGTCGACGCGGCCAGCGCTCACGGGGTGCTGGTCGGTCAAGCCGACAAGAGTTTCGTGGCATCGACCGCCGAGCTCGCGCTTGGTCTGATGCTCGACGCGGCGCGCCACATTGCCGATTCGACGGTCGACTACCGCAACAACGTCACCCCGCCCCAACGGCCGGGTCGCCAGCTGCGGGGCCAGACCGCGGGCATCATTGGCTACGGCGACATTGGCCAGTACCTCGCCGGACTGCTGGTGGCCCTCGGCATGGACGTGCTCGTCACCGACCCCAACCGCCGAGAGGTCGGACCCGAGGTGACGTGGGTGGAGGCCGCCGACCTTTTCGAACGCAGCGATGTGGTGTTTCCGCTGGCCCAAGCAACTGCTGCGACCGAGAACCTGATCGACGCTCACGCGATTGCCAAGATGAAGCCGGGCGCAACCCTCGTCAATGTGTCCCGAGGCGAGCTTGTCGACGAAACAGCAGTTGCTGCCGCCCTCGATTCGGGCCACCTCGGTGCCTTGGCCATGGACGTCGGCCGAGCGCCCGATCAGCGGCCATCGCCAGCCCTGGCAAGCCGCCCCGGAGTAGTGAGCACCCCGCACCTCGGCGGCCTCACGCCCGAAAATGCCGACGCTCAAGCTGCCAGCAGCGTCGAACAGGTCGCGGCCATGCTCGCCGGCCAGATGCCACCCCGCACCGTCAACCCCGACCGGGCAAGCCGACTGGCCCGGTACTGGCAGCAGTGAACATCTGCGACACCCACATCCACTTCTACGACGATCGTTATCCAACCTCGGCTACCGCGACCCTGAGGCCCCCAAACGCCACCATCGACGACTACGCCGAGGTCCAAGCCGCTCTCGGTATCGAGCGCATGGTGGTGGTGCAGCCCACCACCTATGGCCTCGACAACCTCTGCCAACTTGACGCTGTTCGGCGCCTTGGTGATCGGGCCCGAGCGGTCGTTGTCATCGACAGCACCGTCGACGATGGCTCCCTGCGCGACCTTACCGACCTCGGGGTTCGCGGCGCTCGCTTCCACATGCTTCCTGGCGGCGCGGTCAGCTGGGAACATCTCGAACCGGTCGCCGAACGAATCGCCCCGTTCGGCTGGCACGTCCAGCTCCAGCTCGACGGTCACGAGCTGGCCAAGTACAAGGATCGACTCCTCCGCCTGAAGTGCCCCCTGGTGATCGACCATGTTGGACGGTTCATGGGCCCCGTCGAGCCTGACAGTCAGCCGTTCTTGGCCCTGCTCGACCTCGTCGACGCTGGCGCCTATGTGAAGTTGTCAGCCCCGTATGAATCAGCCCCCGACGACGCCCACCACTACGAGGTCGTCACCAGGTGCATCGACACCCTCGTGCGTCGAGCCCCCGACCTCATGTTGTGGGCGACCAATTGGCCTCACCCTGGCCAGGTCGACCCTCCGGCCAACGCCGACTTGTTGCGCCTACGCGACCGATGGATCGCCAACAACGAGCTGCGCCACCAAATCCTCGTCGCCAACCCGACGCGGCTCTACAACTATTGACGCTCTGCGACTGCTGATGTCGAGGGCTACAAGGCGTTGATCGCCGCGATCGGCGAATCAAGCTCGGTGTCACCCAAGCTTCCCAGGAACGCCAGGTTGGAGAAGTTGAACACTCCACCGTCGGAGGCGACGAGGAGATAGCCGTTCCCGTAGGGCACCATGCCGTTGATGGGCTCGTTCAACTTGGAGTCTGGGCCGAGCACCTGGGGGATCGAGCCTCGGTACGGCGCACGGAAGGCAAACACGCCACCATCGGCGGCAACCAACCAATAGCCGTTTCCGTCGGGGTCGGGAGTCAGGCCGACAACGGGCTGGTCGAGGGTCACGCCCGGCAGTACCTGAGGAATCGAGCCCGCAAAGTTGGCGTCACCAAAGGCGAAGATGCCCCCGTCGAAACCGACGAGGTAGTAGCCCTTGCCTGATGGCGTCGCTGCGGCGTCGATGATGCCGCCAGCCAGGGTGAACTTGGACATGTCGCCGTAGTGCTTGGCCGATCCGAACGCTACGACCCGGCCGAGACTGGTCACGATCCAGTAGCCGTTGCCGTCGGGCTGTGCAGCAAGGCTCGACGCGGATTCGCCAGGACTCAGGGTTGTGAGCCCACCTCGGTTGAGCGCTTCGCCTCGGGAATGAACGGTCCCTGATGCGTCGAGAATCCAGTAGCCGTTGCCACTTGGGTGGAGCGCCACGGACACCGCGCCCGTCGTCGCCACGTCACCCAGGTCGACGATGTCGCCGAAGGTGTACACGGCGCCGAGTCTGGTGACCAAGGCGTAGCCGTCGCGGGTCTGCACCTCCAGTGGGGCATCGGTCGTGGTTGTTGCTGCGATGGTCGTGGTCGTGGTCGATGTGGTGGTCGTCGGCGAAACCGTCGTGGTCGTCGTCGAGGTCG
>CAYGMW010000087.1:3364-12339 GCA_964350975.1 uncultured Acidimicrobiales bacterium
CTGGGGTTTCGGTCGTGGACTCCGTGGCGCTCGTCGTGGAGGGGGTGGTGGTGGTGGTCGTCGGTGGCGCGACCGTCGTGGTCGTCGTCGGCTTCACCGTCGTCGTGGTCGTCGTCGGCTTTGCCGTCGTGGTCGTCGGGGCCACCGTGGTGGTGGTCGTGGTGACGGGTGAACAGGTGGCCTCCAACAACCCGCCGATCTTGAGCTGGGGTGTCTCCGGGCTGATCCACATGGGCGGCAAGATGACGTGCGGGATCACAGCGCTCGTGCCTGCGCCGCGCACCTCGAGGCGATACCGAGCCTCATGGCCATTGAACACGACTTGGCCCGGGAGCTCGTTGGCTGCTTCGAATCCCGCCAGCGGGGGCTCGAGGATCGTGTCGATGGGTGTGTTGACCGTGGATGCCGCTGATTGACAACCATCGGGTGTCGCTACATCGACCGCGAGCGGTCCTGCAAAGTCCTTGGACGACACGACCACAGGTGGGTCGAGGCGAAGGCTCGCCTGCTGTCCGGCTCTGATGAACAGCCGCCACGTTGTCGTCGTGGTCGTGGGCCCATCGATCACCAGCTGATGACCGCTCGGGCCGACGCTACGAAAGACCTCGCACCCGATGGCCAATGTACAGGTCAACGGGCTGCCGGTTCCTGAGGCGAGGGTCGCAACCGCGCCGGCAGGAACGATCGAATCATGGACGTCGACCAGGGTTGGGTACTGCGAGGGCAGCACCTGAATCTCGAGCTTGCCTGACTGCCAGCCGCTCTTGTTGCCATAGGACGTATCGACGACATTGACGCCGCCGGCACCGTCGAAGGCAAACGATGTGGCGGTGACGGGCACAGCCGAGGTAGGCGAGACGCGCTCGCCAGTGGCCGGGAACCACCGGCCCCACGGCAGAACGATCTCGACCTCGGGGTTCGTCTCGCCGGCCGGCCAAGCAGTGCCAGTGAGCCCACCCAGTTGCGGTCCGCCGGCTCCGATGTCGGTCCGATCAGCCGGCGGGAACGCAACGACGTCGCCGCCGACACCAATGCCGCCATCGAACGCGAACGTCCCGTCGGGGCCGGTGGTCACGCTGTGGTTGTGGGCGAAGGGGTTGTTGACGACGGCGCCGTCGACGGGGTCGCCATTCGGGTCGACGACGCGGCCCTGGATCGATGAACGATCAGGTACGACGATTGGGTCGGTCAACGTCACGGTTTCGCCAGCCGCAGTGGCTGGAAGCACCACCGTTGCATAAGGACCATTGGCCGCTACCCACAGAATCGATGTCACCGGGGTGGGATGGGCCGGCACGGTGAACCATCCATCGAGCGCCGTTACTTGGGTGAACGCAGCATTGATCGACGTACCGCCAATGGGGCGGACCGGCCATGCGTCTGCGCGCACCGAGTCGAGTGGGGCCCCGCCTGGCGTCACGGCCCGGAATCGAAACATCGCTGGCGGTTCGAGCTCGAAGCGAACGACGGTGTCTGAGCCTTCAGCGAGGTCGACCTCGACGCTTGTGCCGTAGCCGAAGCTCCACCACTCTGATCCGTGGAAGGGGTGTTGAGCAAAGAATCGGTTTGTGCCCGCAGGTACGCCAAACACCGCGGCTTCGTCCCCGCCACCGACCCACATGATGGCCCCGTTGGCCTCATGCACCTGGGCTGGAAGCGCGTCGCCAGTCGATGCGTCAACTACCTCGAACCGAACGGTCGCCGTACCCGCAGAGCTGGCCAGCGTCGCCGGAAGCATCACTGCGAGCAGCAGGAGGACAGCGGAGAGTATTTGAAACAGTCGTAGACGCCCACCGAGAGTGATCATGACCGTCACGGTAGCGAGCACATCCCAACCAGGCAAGGGTGGGGAGGCAACGCCGAATTACTTTTGGGAGCGCGGGCTACTCGAGATGGGCTACTCGAGATGGGCTAGCGAGGTCGGGGCCACTGGGGATCGAGGAAGGTCTGGATCTCGATGATGTGGCCGTCAGGGTCGCGGTAGAACGCGTGGTGCAGTTGGTACTTGGGGTGGATCGCAGGAGCCTTGTCGCACACGACTCCGGCTGCGGTCATCACCTCGTGCCAGCCGTCGACATCGTCGGTGACGAGGGTGATCATGAGGGCATCAGACGGCTCGTGGCCCGGTCGTAAACAGACACCCAAGAAGGCTTCGCGCGCGACCCGATAGATCTGGCAGTCGCCCTGGTCGAGCACGTGGGTGAGGCCCAACACGTCGCCATAGAACACCATCGAGCGGGCCAGATCGTTCACTGGTAAGAACGTGACTTGTTGGTCAAATCCCATGGGTCAGCCCGCCATCTTTCGCACGGCCCCGAGCAACACGCTGGCACCACGTTCGGCTTGTTCTTTGGTGATGTTTTCGGCCTCGTTGTGGCTCAGGCCGTCGTCGCAGGGCACGAAGATCATGGCCGTGGGGGCGTGCAGTGCGACATAACACGCGTCGTGACCGGCGCCAGAGATCATTCGATGGTTCGAAAAGCCGAGCTCGGCCACGGCCTCTTCGACCGACGCAATGCAGTTCTCGTCAAAGGCCACCGGCGCCGAGTCGTTCATCTTCGTGATCGAACTCGTCACGCCCAACGCGTCAGCTTCCTCAGCAACAATGGCCCGCATCTGGGACTCGAGGTCGGCGAGGGTGGCGGCGTCGGGGTGGCGCAGATCGAGGGTGCACCACAAGCGTTCGGGGATCGTGTTGGGGCTGACCGGATGCGACCCGAACTGGGCGAAGGTGCCCCGACCCCACGGGGCGCACGCATCCACTGCGGCATACACCCGATTGATGATGCGGCCAATGACCCGGGCCGGATCCTTGCGGACCTCCATCGGTGTCGGGCCCGCGTGGGCCGGGAACCCGCCAAGTTCGATGGTGAACCAGCGCAACCCCTGCACCCCGGTGACCACGCCGATTTCGAGCTCCTCGGCTTCGAGGATGGGGCCTTGTTCGATATGGAGCTCGAATGATCCAGTGAGCGGTGTCGGTGCCGCGGGCCGGGTGCCGGCCCAACCGAGGCGGTCGAGTTCGTCGCCAACGGACACGCCATCAATGTCGGTGAGGGCCCTGGCCGCATCCAACGACAGGCGCCCGCCCCACACTCCAGAACCCATCATCGAATACGGGAATCGCGAGCCCTCTTCGTTGGTCCACACCACCAGATCGATCGGTGCTTGGGTGGTGACCCCCAGGTCGTTCAGGCGCTCGATGACTTCGAGCCCACCAAGCACGCCATACACGCCGTCGAACCGACCACCTGTTGGTTGGGTGTCGAGATGGCTGCCGACCAGCACGGGAGGCATCGCCGGGTTGGCGCCGGCCCGCCGAACGAACAGATTGCCGATCTCGTCGACTTCGTGGGTGCAACCGGCCGCCGTGGCCCACTGCAAGAACAGGGCCCGACCAGCGGCGTCGTCGTCGCTCAACGCTTGGCGATTGCTACCGCCATGTGCCGTTGGGGCCACCTCGGCCATGGCCATCAGCCGGGACCACAATCGGTCGGCGTCAACACGATCAGGGGCGGGGGAAGTTGCGGCGTTCGGCACGTGGGCGCTCCAGTTCGGGTTGACCCCGCCCGAGGTTAGGCCGATGGATGGGTCAATCAGCCAAACGCGCTTCCGAGCGGGGCCGAGCCTCAGACAATGGTGGTGGTCTTGCCCCAGTAGCGGTCGCGCAGGATTCGTTTGTAGAGCTTGCCGGTCGGCAATCGGGGCAGTTCGGCTTCGAAATCGACCGACCTCGGGCACTTGAAATGGGCGATGTGTTGACGGGCGAAGTCGATCAATTCGGCGGCGAGCGCATCGCTGGGTTCGACCCCGTCGGCGACCTGGACGACGGCTTTGACCTGTTCGCCCATGTCGGGGTCGGGGACCCCAAACACCGCGACGTCAGCCACGGCAGGGTGGGCGATCATGGCGTCTTCGATCTCTTGGGGATAGATGTTGACGCCCCCGCTGATGATCATGTGGGCCTTGCGGTCGGTCAGATACAGATAGCCGTCGGCGTCGACGTAGCCAATGTCGCCCAGGGTGGTTCGTCCGCCGGGGAGCTGGGCTTCGGCGGTCTTTTCGGGGGCCTTGTGGTACTCGTAGCTGCCGCTGGCGCCTGAGAAGTAGACGCCGCCGTCTTCGCCAGGTGGCAGGTCGTTGCCGTCGGGGCCGCAGATGTGGATCGCGCCAGCCCGAACCCGGCCGACCGAACCAGGGTGCTCGAGCCATTCGTGGCTGTCGATGAACGTCGAACCGTTGCCTTCAGTGCCCGCGTAGTACTCGTACAAGATCGGGCCCCACCAGTCGATCATCTGGCGTTTCACCTCGATGGGGCACGGGGCCGCGGCGTGGATGGCGACCTTGAGGCTCGACACATCGTGGGCCAGACGCTCGTCGTCGGACAGCTTCAGCATGCGGACGAACATGGTGGGCACGAACTGGCTGTGGGTGGCCGAGAACCGTTCGAGGGTGGCCAGGCAGCCGACCGGATCGAACTTTTCCATGATGACGAGGGTGCCCCCGACCCGGTGCACGCCGCACGAGAAGGTAAGTGGCGCCGCGTGGTACATGGGAGCGGGCGACACGTACACCATGTCGGGGCCGTACTGATACATCGGCACCGTGAACTGGGTGGTGCGGGGGTCGGGTTCGTCGATGGGGTGGGGCGGGAACGTCCGCTTGATGCCCTTGGGCCGTCCCGTGGTGCCTGACGAGTACAGCATCGCGAGGCCATGACACGGATCGTCGATGCGAGTGACTGGCATGGCCCCCACCGCGTCTTCGTAGCTCTCCCACGATGGCCCATCGGCGTCGTCGACCACACCATCGGTCATGAGCCAACGCTCGACGTTGGGCGCATCGGCGGCCGAGATCGAACCGGCCACCCCGGCCTTGGCTCGCGAGCTCACGACCAGGCGGGCGTCGCAATCGTCAATGATGTAGGCCACCTCGGGTGCGCTGAGGAAACTATTGATCGCGGTGATGTAGATGCCGCTGCGCAAAGCGGCCCACACGATCTCCATGAAACGGATCTGGTTCTCCATGAACAGGGCCATGTGGTCACCCTCGTTCAGGCCTTGAGCTCTGAAGACGTGAGCGAGTTGGTTGGCCCGCTCGTCCAGCTCGCGATAGGTGATTGTTTCACCCGATCCGGCCATGATGACGGCCGGGTGATCCGGCCGGTCGAGCGCGTGTACCCCAGGATGACCCATGAACTTCCCCCTTCGATGAGTCGTCTCGCAAGCTAGCCCGATGTGGCCGTTGATGCCTTGTCGACAGCGACAACCATGCCGGTGAGATTCGAACGACAGCCCACAACGTCTAGTGTCTGGCCGGATCACCAAGGGGGCGGCTATGCCAATCGCTGTAGTCACGGGAACGAGTACCGGAATTGGGTTTGCCACGAGCTTGCACTTGGCCCGCCACGGCTATGAGGTGTTCGCTGGCATGCGGAACCTGGCCAAGGCCGAGCCGTTGGAGACTGCGGCCGCCGCCGAGGCGCTGGCGGTGACCGTGATCCAGCTCGACGTCACCGATGAAGCGTCGACGGCAGCCGCGTTTGCCCAGATCGGCCCGGTCGACCTCTTGGTCAACAACGCCGGTATCGGTGGAGCTTCGCCGCTCGAGCTCACGCCAGAAGACGAACACCGCCAGATGTTCGAGACCAATTACTTCGGCGCGGTGCGTTGCATCCAGCACGTACTGCCGTCGATGCGCGAACGCCAGACCGGCTGCATTGTGAACATCACGTCGATTGCTGGCATCCAGGCGGTGCCGAACCAGGCGGCGTACTCGGCATCGAAGTGGGCCCTTGAGTGTGTGGGAGAAGCCCTCGCCCATGAGGTCCAGCGTTTCGGGGTTCGGGTGGTCAATATCGAACCCGGCGTCATCTTGACCAACATCTTCGAGAACTCGGCCGAGGCCACTCGCTATGACAAACAATCGCCCTATGTGCAGATCATGAGGCGCAACGGCAAGGTGTTCATGGCCGGGTTCGCCCGAGCCGTGTCTCCTGACGTCGTGGCCGAGACGATCTACGAAGCAGTGACCACCGACGACTACCGCCTGCGCTGGCCAGTCGGCGACGACGCCGAGGGCATCTTTGCATCGCGCCACCATGTGCCGACCGAGGAATGGATTCGGATGGGCGGCGACCTCAGCGACGACGAATACAACGGCCTGTTCAAGGATTTCTTCGGAGTGCAGCTGTAGGGTCGCCGCCGTCGTACAACCCGATGAGTCCGCCGAACGGGCTTTCGAGCGATGCGTAGCCCAGCACGTCGCGCAGGGGCTGGGGGAACGTCCGGACCAGATCGATCGGCACGTTCAAGAAGCTGTTCTCGACCGTGCGAAGCCATGGAGCGCAGTAGGACAGCGACAGCACCCGACGTCGCGCGTCGGAGTTGTTCTCGCCGCCACGGTGCACGATGTCGCCCCTGAACAACAAGGCGTCACCCGGCTTCATGGTGGCTCGTTGCCACTCGTGAGGTTCGACTCGGCGACCGGGCTCCCAGCGATGCGAGCCGGGCGCCACATAGGTGGCACCGTTGGTCGTTGTGGTCTCGTCGATCGCCACGATGGCGTTCACAATGATCGGTTCGTGATCGGCAAGCGGTGGCCAGCTGTCGCTGTCGCGATGGGGATATTGGGCCGGTTCGCCCGGCATGATCTGGATGTACTCAGATGCATTCATCAGCACCGAATCGACCCCGCCGCTGATGGTTCTTTGGGCCCAATCGATGAGATCTTCACGGCCAATGAGGTCGATGGTGGCCGGGAACTTTGCCACCAGGCCGTGAAGCCTCAGGGTGCGATGGCCGAGGAAGCGGTCATACATCGCCGACCCGGTCGCCGGTAGGCCCCGCGTCTCATCGGCTGTGAGGAACGCATCGATTTGGGCTTCGATCTCGGCAATGGTCGAGGTGTCGACAAAGCCCTCGACGATGGCACCGCCGTCGTGCTCGATGGCCGCGTCCACTGTTGCCCAATCGTACGGTGCGCCAAATCGTTGCATGGGTGTCGAGGCTATCCGAGATGGGTCTGGGACTCCGGTTCGAGTTCGGCTGCGATCCGGCCGACGAGCACGGGCGAGCGATGCGAAACGTCGCTGGCCAGTCGTACTGCAGCGCCTGCGGTGACCGGGTCGGCGTCGGTGAGCAGCGAACCCCAGACATCGAGGCCGGTCTCGACGAGCTGGAGATGTTGTTCGAGGTCGTCGAGCAGCGCAGTCCCGAAGTCGTGGAACTGCAAGCCGAGCTTGATGGTTTCCCAGCGTCGCCCGATGATGTCGGCGGTGAGTGGAGCGCCGCTGATGTCGACCGATCCGATGCTCGTCTCGAAGAACTCATGCACTTCGCCGAGGAGTTGCATTGCGGCGAGTCCAGCGTCGGTGCGGGCGTGGAGGCTCTCGGGAATGCCTTGGCGGAGCAACCAGCTGCGGCGGTGGACGTCATAGGGAGTCAGCAGCTTGTCCAGATCGACGACCTCCCCCTGGAGGTCGTGAAGGTCGTGGAGCTGTGGTGCTCGCTCTCCCATTGTTGGGGCTGTCGATCGGAACACGAGCCGCGACCCGACAACCGACACGAGCGCTAGGAGCGCAATCATGCAGATCATCGTGATCATCGTCGGCGAACATCCTTGTTCAGTGGCTACTTCTCCATAAATCGTCCATCTCGCATTCGAGCTGGAGTAGAAATGTCGCGAGATGGGGTCTTATTGGTAAATGCGACGTCTGATTGGTCGCGACTCAAAGGCGTTAGTCATTTCGTCGATTCCTGAGTCTCCCTTCTTCTTTTGGATGTTTGTTTCCAAAACTGAATCATTCATCAGAATTGGATGGCTCGTCACATCAATTATCTCGGTCTGTGGTGCGCCGACGGGGCCGCTACGGCACTGAGGGCCAACGATCCGGGACACACGCGATGAGTGAACCAAGCGCAAGTAGGCGAGACCGCAACCTCGCGGCTGTGCGCGCCCGCATCGTGGCTGCTGGCAAGGCGCTGATCGCCGAAGGCGCTTCCGACGTCACGGTCGCCGCAATCGCCGAACGAGCCGACGTCGCGGTCGCCACGTTCTACAACCACTTCGAATCTCGCGAGGCCTTCTTTGTAGAGATCGAAACCGCCCAGATCGATGCCACCGCGCGAGCGGTCGCCGACATCTTCGCCGCGGCTGAAGCGCCCCACTTCGCCTTGGCGATGCTCACCAAGGTGATGACGATGTCGGCGGTCCAGGCTCCCGAGGAGCTGAAGTTCGTGCTGCACGTGGCCGAACTCCTGCCTGACACCGACCCCATCGACGCGTTGGTTCGCGGTGTGATCGACCAGGGCATTGCGGCAGGGGTGATGTCCGATGCGCTCGATGCGACACTTGCTGCGGCCATGTATCGAACTGCAGTCAAGAGTGCGATTAGTTCGTCCATGGCGGCCAACTCTGGCGAGATCATGTGGAAGGAAATCGTGTACCCGTCACTACGGATGCTCGGGGTCGATCGCGACCACATCACCGACGCCGTGTCGGCCGCCCACGCATGGGTGCCAGCGTCGGAGTTGGTGACCGGAGAACCCGATGACTGACCGCCGGCAGCGCCGTTTCGAGCGGACGCGCATCGCGATCGACGACGCAGGCCGATCCCTGCTCGGCCGCATGGACGAAGGTGACCTGACGGTGAAGATGGTGGCCGACCTGGCCGACATTTCCGCGGCCACCTTCTACTCCCACTACGAAGGCAAGTCCGACTTTGTCCGCCATCTCGTCGCCGTGTCGACCGACGAACTTGGCCAAGGTGCTCGGGCGATTCTGGGGTCGTCCGATCCGGCGCCGTCGCGGTATGCCCGCTTTGTCGCCACCGTGTTGAACGATGTGCGCCTCAATCCGGATTGGACGCGATTTGTCCTCGGCCTCGGCGGGCATCGGGCTGGTGGCGAGTGTGTTCTGTATGAACCCATGACCAAGCTGATGGCCGACGGCATCGCTGACGGCTCCTTTCGAGG
>CAYGMW010000088.1:0-2893 GCA_964350975.1 uncultured Acidimicrobiales bacterium
TGGACCGTTCGGCACGGTCGCATCGAACGTCCGCGTGAGTTCCGCGGTGCGCATGTCGAGCACCCGTCGGAACGACGAGATTGTGGCAGTGCCGAGGTCGAGCGGCTCGCCGTCGATGTCGATATGGATCGGGGTCCAGTCGGCTGCGTTGAGAATTTTGGCGAAGTAGTCGGGGTAACCGTTCTTCCACCAGCCAACACGGGTGGGGTCGGGGTAGTAGACGCCGGCCAGATAGTTGCCTCGAAGCGAGTCGCCGCTGTAGCGCTCCTCGTGGTTGCCGCGACCGCCGAAGTGACCGTTACCCAGGCTGAACAGGCTCTCGAACACCCGATTGGCTTCGGGATCGAAGTGGTCTTGAACCACCGTCCATTCGTCAGGAGCAACACGGAGTTTCATCACCCGAGACGGTACCGGTTGCCTACAGATGCGATGCTTGGAAGTCGTGAGCTACCAGGACATGAACATCCAAGATGCAGTGCTCGACGCCGACATTCGCGTCCTGCTCATGTGTGTGTTCCAGCTCAGCGGCGACCCGCGCTGGCTACAGCCCCCGTTTGCCCCTCGCCGCGACGTCAGGCTCATCGCCGATGAAGACGCGGGGCTGAGCCCCGAGGTGATCGCCGAGATCCGAGCCGCAGCCATCGAACTGGCCAGCCAAGCACCAGCCATCACCAGCCCTGACGACGCCCTCATGACCACCATGATGAGCGTCTGCTTGGGCGAAACCATCCCGCCCGAGTACGCCCCGATGATGAGCGAAGAGCTGGGGTTTGTGTCGCGCGACATCGCCCCGATCGGCCCCGCTGATGGAGGCAACGCAGCCCCGTCGGTTCTGGTGGTTGGCGCTGGACCAAGCGGTATTGCCATGGCACTGCGGCTCAAGCGCCTGGGCGTGGCCTTCACCGTGGTCGAGTCGGGAACATCCGTCGGTGGGGTGTGGCGAGACAACCGCTACCCCGGCTGTGGCGTCGACACCCCCAATCACGCCTACTCGTTTTCGTTTGCTCCGCCTCATCAGTGGTCTCGGTTCTTTGCGCCACAACCCGAGATCGAGACCTATATGCAGACCATTGCCGCCGATTTCGGGGTGGTCGACCATGTGGAGTTCTCGACCAGCGTCGAGGCCATGACATGGTCAGACGACGACCAGTGCTGGACCGTCACCCTCGACGGCCCGGGCGGCATCGAGGTACGACCGTTCCAGTTCGTCATCACGGCCATTGGCCAACTCCACGAGCCGCAGCTGCCTGACATCGACGGTCTTGATCGCTTCGAGGGCCGAGCGTTCCACTCGTCGAGATGGCCCGATGACCTCGACGTCGCTGGCCTACGGGTCGCGGTCGTGGGTACGGGTGCAACCGCGATGCAGATCGTGCCCGCCATTACCGACCAGGTGGGCCATCTCAATGTTGTGCAGCGCAGCCCCCAGTGGGCTCGGCCCATCGAGCGCTACCACGAGCCGATTCCTGACGGTTCGCGCTGGTTGTTCGAGAACCTTGCGTTCTACGCCGAGTGGTTCCGGTTCTCGATGTTGTGGCGTTACGGCGACGGCCTGTTGCCGTATCTCAAGATCGACCCCGAATGGCCCTACCCCGACCGTTCGCTCAACCGGGTCAACGAACGCCACCGCCAGCAGATGGCCGACCACATCACCAGCGAACTGGCCGACCGGCCCGACTTGGTCGAGCACTGCATGCCGACCTATCCGCCCTATGGCAAACGCATCCTGCTCGACAACGGCTGGTACCAAGCCTTGTGCCGCCCCAACGTCACGCTCACGCCAGCACGGGTGACCGCGATGACCCCGACCGGTTTCGTCACCGACGACGGAGCCGACCACGAAGCCGACATCGTGGTCTTTGCGACCGGTTTCCAGGTGACCCAGATGGCCGCCCGGCTCAACATCACCGGACGCGACGGCGTCAACCTCGCCGATGTGTGGGCCAACGACAACCCGACCGCCTATCTCGGCATCACCGCACCTGGTTTTGCGAACCTGTTCTTCATGCAGGGCCCCAACACCGGGCTCGGTCACGGGGGCAGCGCCATCTTCCAGTCCGAATGCCAGGCCCGCCACATCACGTCGTGTATTGCCAAGGTCCTCAATGAGGGCGCACAGACCATCGAGGTCAATGCCTCAGCCCACGACACCTATGTCGCTGCTGTCGATGCCGAACACCAGACCCTCATCTGGTCGCACCCCGGCATGAGCACCTACTACCGAAACGCGGCCGGCCGAGTCGTCACCGTCATGCCCTGGCGCCTCGTCGACTACTGGGCCATGACCCATGACATCGACCCCAGCGCCTACCACCTGCGCTAGCCCTCAGACGCCACCAGGTGGTCGCTCGTGAGCGTGGTTTCGCCACTCCAGCGGTACGCCACGAGCGGGCCACCTTTCCCGGCGCTGTAGTCGACACACGCTGACATGTCGCTCGTGACGTCGAGTGTTCCGGTCTTCCAGTAGTGCCCGTATATCACCGGAGCCGTCGACAGATCGACCTCGACGGGAGCCTCGATCGGGTCGGTGGGCAGTTCTGGATAGGGGTTGCCGTCAGGGGTGACGGAGCCAGGTGGGATATCGGCATGAAGGTTGAGCGAGTACGGGCCTGGCAGCCACCAGCGGAACCGGGCTCTCGGTTGCTTGTGCCCACCCGGGACGCAGAATGCGACCGGGACGTCGACCTCGGGGCCCTTCAGCAGGTGTTCGATGGCGTTATAGAGCGCACTATCGCGACGCGATGCCGCAACCACGAGTTCGGGTGCGAGCGTGTTGCCTGGCCCGACCATCTCACCGAGCACATCGATCGCATGGTCGTCCCAGCACGCGTGGACCACCCGAAGCCCGTCGAGATCGAGCCACAAGGGCACCGTCATGAACCAGTCGATCACC
>CAYGMW010000088.1:2993-5778 GCA_964350975.1 uncultured Acidimicrobiales bacterium
CAGGAACGCCTGATGTTGGTCACGATTCTTCTCGCTGTGGGGCCGGAGAAAGCTGTCTGCTGAATCGGAATCAGGTGTGTGCCAGGCAATGGCGTTGAACTCGTGGTTGCCGAGCACCATCTTGGCCCCACCCCGCTCGACCATTGACCTCACGATCGACACCGTCTCGAGTTGACCTGGCCCACGGTCGATCAGGTCGCCCACGAACACCGCGGTGCGGGTCGGGTGGCGCCACACACCATCGACGACTCGATAGTCCATCCGTTCCAGCAACGCGATGAGCTTGTTGGCATGACCGTGGATGTCGCCAATGACGTCGTAGCCAGCTTTGTTCGGGCTCGCCACAGCGCTAGGCACCGAAGTCGACGTCGGCTGTATTGACCACCGACGCGGTGCGGCCCGGGCCTCGCTGCCATGGCCAATACCCGTTGGTGTGGGCAATCACCTTGTCGGCCGTCGGCATGCCGTACTGCGACAGGTCATCGGTGGTGTGGGCATCGCCGACCAGCACCGTGTCGTAACCCCGAACGAATGCACCGTGCAACGTCGAGCGGATGCACGCATCGGTTTGGGCCCCAGCCACAAACACCTTGCCAACACCCAGGCGGGCGAGCTCGGCCTCGAGCGTGGTGTCTTCGAACGAATCGCCGTAGATCTTGTGCACGACGGTTTCGCCATCAGCAAACGCCAACTCGGGCACGTACTCCCACGCCGGAGTGTCCTTGACCAGATCGGCGTTCTGGTGCTGAACCCACACGACGGGAACACCGGCTGAACGGGCTGCGGCAACCAGCGAGGCCATTCGCCCAACGATCACGTCGCGCTCGTAGGCCTCGGCGACCACACCGTTCTGCACGTCGATCACGATGAGAGCGGCATTGGGTCGGTCGAGCAGCGTGGTCATACAGGCGAGGCTAGACGTTGTACGTGGTGTTGATCTTGGCCAAGAGGTACTCACCGGACGTCACCGGTTCGTGGCGCGGCACCGCTCCAGGCTCGAGACACGACGGCAGGCATTCCACCAGCGCGTTCCAGTTGGGCTGGTGGAAGAACGGGATCGACACCCTCGCTACGGCTCGCTTGTCGGCGGGCGGAACCCGCACCCGATGTTTGGTCGACTTCCAGCGATCATTGGTCCACACCGCCATCAGGTCGCCGATATTGACCACGAACGAACCAGCGACGACAGGAACGTCGAGCCATTCGCCCGAGGCTCGATGGAACACCTCAAGGCCACCAGTCCCGTCTTGATACAGCGCCGTCAAGGTGCCCCAGTCGCTGTGGGGACCCTTGCGATACTGCCCCGGCAACGGTTCGGAATCGACCGGTGGGTAGTAGTTGGCCGCCAGATTGGTCACATGGTCGTCGATCGCGGCGTCGAAGTAGTCTTCGTCGAGCCCGAGAGCCAACGCGAACAACCGCATCAGCTCAGCCGACAGACCTTCAAGGGCCGCGTAGTAGTCGAGCCAGATCGCTTCGAACCCCTCGATCTCGGCCGGCCACCGATTCGGCTGTGACCACACGTCGAAGTGGTCGCCCAGTGCCTGTGGCGAGGCGATGCCCGGTTCGCCGAGACGACATGCGGTGTAGAGCTCGCACAGGTCGGGAGCGGTGGCGATTCCCTCCGAGGCTGCGACCGTTGAGTCGGTTCGGTACCAGCCACGAACCGTTGGGTCGTCCGCGACGGCCTCGTATGCCGCCTTGACCTCGGTATCGAGTTGGAAGAAGTCGAGCGTGGCCCGATGCATCCGATCGATCAGATCCTGGTCGACCCCGTGGCCAGACACGACGAAGAAGCCCGAGTCCCGACATGTCCGATCGATCGTGTCGGCAATGGCTTGGCGATCAGCGACCGCCCCGGACCGGGCCGAACTGATGTCGATCACCGGCACGTAGCCGTCTAGCACTACAACGTGGTCTGCCGTCATCGCCAGATGCTATCCACAGGGCTCAAACTCATAGTCGGGGAGCAGCAATCCAGCATCGGCTGCCCTGAAGTAGAACTCCGACAGACCTGGCTGTTGGTCGATCCAGTCCATCTTGGCGGCCTGGTCGTCGTTGGCCGGCGCAACGTCAAAGACGTAGGCCGAGAAGGCCTCCGCAAAGTCCTCTTCGGGGTTGCTGGCCGCATACGGTCCGTGGAACTGCGGGTTCAGGGCGCAACGGTCCTCGCCATCACTGACGCTGGGTTCTTCATATGGGTCGATCTCATCGATGAGCTCACCCCAGAATTCGTTGATCCAGTTGGCCATCAACGAGTCCTCCAAGAAGCAGCCTTCGCCGTTGAAGTAGGTGCTGCAGTTGTCGCCCGCATCAGACGACCGGTCCATCTGGGTCGATGTCGAGGTGAACACATGGGCGAACTCGTGGGCCATCGTCAACAACGCGACCTGTTCGTCTTCGGCGAATGAGTCGAGGTTGACCGACATCTGAAACACGCTGCCGTCATCGTCGAGTGAGTTCACGAACGCCAACGTCACCTCGTCGCCGTCCTCGGTGCTCTCAAATGCACCGAACAGGGCCAAGTCGGTCAGCTGAAGCTCCGGAGTGATGATTGCGAGCGCGTTCCATGCCTCCACCAGCAGCGGTTCGTCGTCGCCGTAGCAAACATCGCCGAGTTGGCCGTCGACCACGTAGCGAGCTGAGGTGAACTCGACCGTGTCGTCACCGCCAAGGGCGTCATAGGAACAGTCGACATCGTCGCGATTGCCGCTCGCTGGAGTTGGCTCGTCGTCAAGCGGCTCTTCGTCAAGCGGTTCGTCGTCAACGAACTCCGCAGCCTCGT
>CAYGMW010000088.1:5878-12269 GCA_964350975.1 uncultured Acidimicrobiales bacterium
TCGTCAAGCGGCTCTTCGTCAAGCGGTTCGTCGTCAACGAACTCCGCAGCCTCGTCAACGAAGTCGTCGTCGGAGTCAGCGCCACACCCTGCCAAGATCATCACCAAGGTGATCAGGACTGCCGCACCCGCCCATTTCATTTCTCGCGCTGTCTGCATGGGGTCAAGGCTAGAAGCCGCAGGGGAGCATTAAAGTCCGCTCACCGATGAACGCATTCCTGGTCAGCACCGTTGTGATCTTCGTAGCCGAACTGGGCGACAAGAGCCAGCTCATGGCATTGACGTTCGCGACCCGGTTCAAGACCGCACCCGTGGTGATCGGCATCACGATCGCGACCGCCATCACGCACGCCATCTCGGTCGGCATTGGCGCCGCGCTCGGCGCCAATATTCCGACGCGACCCGTCACCATCGCTGCGGCAATCGCCTTCGTGATCTTTGGCCTGTGGACCCTACGCGGCGACGAGCTGACCGACGACGACGAAGCCAAGGCAACTCGTCCCACCCGCAACGTCATCATTGCGGTCGGGACCGCCTTCTTCTTGGCCGAACTGGGCGACAAGACCATGCTCGCAACCGTCACGCTGGCCACACGCGAGGGCCTGATCGGCACCTGGATCGGGTCGACCGTCGGCATGGTGGCCGCCGACGTTCTGGCCATCATCGTGGGCCGCCATCTGGGCAAACGCCTCCCAGAACGAACCATCAGATACGGCGCCGCAATCGCGTTCTTCGCGTTCGCGGCGGCGCTGTTTATCAGCGCCGGCTGAAGAGTCCTCGGCGGGCTTCGCGGGGCGCTGGATTGGTTCGACAGTCGCAGCGATCGGCTGGCTTCACATCGCCGAGCACTTGCTCAATGTGAGCTCCGCAGCCTCGCCAATCTGGTTTTTGACACTTCTTGCAGGTCGTGCGCTGACACATGGGCAATCTCGTTTCGTTTCCCGTTGTCCCGTTCGATAAATGTACGGACAATAGTCGGCGCGCGCAACCTGGAATCGTTCGACCGCCGAGGCGGGTTGACACGAGATGAAACGATTCGCGATCGCCACTATTGGGATAGCACTGCTCGCGGCTGCCGTTGTGGTCGGACTCTCGAATCGAAACAACGACATCGCCGACGCGACGTCGCAGCCCACGGCGTCGACCTCGGCAGGTCGCATCGGCACGGCCCCATCGGCGCTCGACGACATGTTCCACCCCGAGTTCCCAGCACCCCTCGTCGACGTCGATCGAATCCGTTCCGGTGGCCCACCCCCAGATGGCATCCCCGCAATCGACAACCCCCAGTTCGACCAGGCCAACACCGTCGACTGGCTGAGCGACGTCGAGCCCGTTCTCGTCGTCGACCTCGACGGTGAGGCTCGGGCCTACCCGGTGCAGATCATGACCTGGCATGAGATTGTCAACGACACGATTGGGAACACGCCTGTTGCAGTGTCGTATTGCCCGCTGTGCAATTCGGCCCTTGCGTTCGATCGCCGCCTCGACGGCCAGACCTACGACTTCGGTACCTCGGGTCGGCTCTACAACTCGTCGCTCGTGATGTATGACCGCCAGACCGAGTCGCTGTGGACCCATTTTGACGGTCGGGCCGTGGTTGGCGCTCTCACCGGGGCCTCGCTCGGCGGTCTGTCGGTGCAGATGACGTCGTGGGCAACCTTCCGAGACGCCCACCCCACCGCTCTTGTCCTCAACCGCAACACCGGGTTCGTCCGCGACTATGGGCGTAACCCATATCCGGGATACGACGACGTCAACGTCGTTCCGTTCTTGTTCGACGGCGACTTCGACGGTCGGCTTGCGGCCCAGACTCGCGTGGTGTCGATTCGAGGCGAGTCGGAATCGATCGCCATCAACCTCGACCAACTCGCAACCGCCGGGGCGACCTCCACCACCATCGACAACCAACCCATCGTGGTGCTGCACCTGCGCGGCACGTCATCGGCACTCGACGCCTCGACCATTGCTGACGGCCGCGACGTCGGGACCACTGGAGTGTTCGACGCCCGGTGGCAGGGGCAACTGGTCGACCTCACCGCCACCGGAAACGGCACCTTCGTCGACGAAGCCACCGGCCAGACCTTTGACATCTTGGGGCGGAACCTCACCGACCCTGATGCAGCAGGTCTGGTACCGGTCGAGCACCTCGACACGTTCTGGTTCGCCATTGCGGCCTTCGAACCTGACACGCGGATCGTCGACCTCGAGAATCGCTGACCCGTAGCATCAGCAGGTGCGCCAACGACTCCAACAGACCGCCAGCAAGGCTCTTCGATCGACGGTCGGGTTTGCTTCGAACCGGATTGCCGCCAACGACCGGCTCATGGGGGTGGTCTATGACCTCATGAACGAGACCAATTTCGCGGGGTTGTCCGAACACGAGGAGATGCTCAACGACACCGTGCGGGTGAACGCCTACCACCACGGAATCCACCAGCACGTCCGCCCTGGCGACGTCGTGGTCGACGTCGGTACCGGCACCGGGCTGTTGGCAATGATGGCCAGCCGGGCCGGCGCCAAAAAGGTCTATGCGGTCGAGCATTCGGACTTCATCGAGGTGGCCCGCGACATTGCCCGCCACAACGGTTTTGACAATATCGAGTTCGTCCAGGCCAACAGCCGCGAGTTCACAGCGCCAGAACCCGTCGACGTCGTCGTGCACGAACAGATGGGCGACGAACTGTTCAACGAGAACATGGTCGAGAACCTGGTTGACATGCGCCGACGGGTGCTGCGCCCCGGCGGCCGCATCCTGCCGGCCCACTTTTCCCTCTATATCGAGCCGGTGTCGTTCAACGAAGCCTTCAGAGTGAGGCGGTTCTGGAACACCCCGCTCCCCGACGGGATCGATCTCAGCGTTGTTCGCGAATCGGCCGCCGCGGCGCAGTACGTGTCGGATCGGGCCGAACACATCTGGGCTCGACCCGGTGCGGTCGCCAACACCATTGGCGAGCCCCAGCCAATCATGCAGTTCGACCTTCACACCCTGGACGCACTCACCGACCTGCCCACACAGCACACGATCGAACGCACCGCTGCCGCCGATGGAATCATCGATGGCCTGTGCGTCTGGTTCGAAGCCGGATTTGGCTCCGGTGCCGCCCCACGGTCTTTGACGACGTCGCCGCTGGCACCACTGACAAGCTGGGGAAACCGGGTGTTTCGCCTCGACCGTGAGGTCCAAGCCGGCGAAGTGGTGACGGCCACGATCGACATGGCCAGCCTGCTCGATGCTGGCACCTGGACCGTCGTGGTTGGCTAGCGGTCCACGCACGGCAACGATCAGTCAGGGGCGCGCATCGCCAGCACCGATGGCCCGATGCCAGCGCCGAACAGCGGCACGAGTGGCCAGCTCGCTCTGAAGGTCCGTTCGCGAGGGTCGACCACAATTTCGAGCCGGTGGGGTGTATCGACGAACACGACATCGATCGCGATTCGGCCATCGCCGAGCTGGGCGGCACACGCCGCGACCGCTCCGTCATCGGAGCTGCTCCAGTTCGACCCCAACAACACCTCCACGGTGCCGCCGGTTTCGATGAGCACCAGCACAGTGGTGCCGTCGCGGGTTTCGCGGACCTCGATGCCGGTGAGGGTTCGGTGTGTCGTCGGGCCAGCCGGCGCTGGCTCGAAACGGCCTCGAGGTAGCAATACGTCGGTGCCACCTGATCGGTCGGCCACCGTCGGGGTTTGGAGCGCCGCGACGACATCGGCGAGCGCAAGATCGCGGCCATCGCCCGACAATGGGTCGCCGCAGAAGGCTGGCAGCAGCAGGTCCCACACATAATCCAAGACAACCTGCATGTGGTCAGTGCACGAGAACAACGCCACCACCGCGTTGTGCTCAGGTAGCACGAGCATGAACTGACCGAACGCCCCATCGCCGCGGTACCCATGCTGCGAACGCCACAGCTGCAGCCCGTACCCCTGACGCCAATCGGCTCCGTCTCCGAGCGGGTTGTCAATGTGGGCCCTCGATGCCTCGCCGACCCAGCCCTCGTGCAGCAGTCGACGTCCGGCCCAGACGCCATCGTCGAGGTAGAGCTGACCCAGCCGGGCCACCGCATCGAGGTTGGTGTAGACACCCGAAAACCCGAGCACCATTCCGGGTCGGTGTTCGACCCACCTCAGCCCCTCGATGCCCAGCGGTTCAAACAGTCGCGGCTGCAGATAGTCGACCAACGAGGTACCACACAGCTGCTGCAGGATCCGGGCCAGAGCCAGCACCGGAGGCTGGTTGTAGGCAAACACGGTGCCTGGTTCGCGATCTGGCGGTAACTGCAAGAACCCGGCGACGGGGTCGTCAGGCGACCGGACCATGGCATCGAGCATGGTTTCTGCAACATGGCCCGTCGACATCGACGCAATGTGCCGGATACGCATGCGCCGGGTCAGCGGATCGGCGCCTTCGAATAGGTCAGGCAAGTGGTCGCTCACCAGATCGTCGAGCCCGAGCCGACCTTCCTGCAGCTGCAACCCCAGAGCGGTGCCGGTGAAGGTCTTGCTCAACGAATAGACCAGGCGATTGCGCTCGGCGGTGTGCGGAGCCCAATATGCCTCGACAATGCGGGCGCCGTGTCGCTGGATGATGACCCCGTGCGGATCGATCCGGGGATCGGTCTCGAGCGCACGGAGAAACGACCGAACACCGTCGGCATCAACACCCTGAGCCGATGCGCTACTGCGTAAGAGATCCATGGTCACCGATCAGCGTTCTGCGATGTCGAGCAGGGTAAAGGTCAACTCGTGCTTGTTGTGATGAAGGTGCCGCACGTCGGCACCCTCGATTGCCGCGAATTGTTCGACCACGGCGTGATCCGTCGGACCTTGGAACTTGATGGTGCACACGATGTTGCGGACTGACCCCGAGGCAATCCAGCGCTCAACCAGCCCCAGCAAGCGACCCGGGTAACAGATGATGTCGCTGAACAGCCAGTCGACTGGCCGGTGGCCGTTCGGTTCGAGGGCAAAGGCCGAACCCTGCTGCCATGTCACATTCGGCATGGACGAAACACCGTCATCGAGTGGTGCCTTGTCAACAGCCACGACGGTTGCTCCGCTCTGGGCGGCGACCCAGGTCCACCCTCCAGGGCTCGCACCGAGATCGAGGCACACATCGCCGGCTTGGGGCCAGCGCCCGGCTCGGGCCAACGCCTCCCACAACTTGAGATAGGCCCGGCTTGGTGGACCCGTCTTGTCCTCATCGATGCGGGCTTCGCCGTTGGCGAACGGGTCAGAGCAGTCGCCTGCGGCCAACATCAGCGTGGGCTCCAACAACATCCACGAACCCAATGGCGCAGTCGGAGCAACACCGCCGAGGGCCAACGGTTTGGCCGAAACGTGCGGCAGCTTGTCGGCGATGAGCCGGGCTCGGCCTGGGTGGTACGGCGTGTAGGCGGCCCAGTTGCGCTGGATCGCTCGCAGCTCGCGACTGGCGTGGCCAATGGACGTGACGGGGATCCATTGGGCGTCATGCCAGATGTTGGCCGCCCAGCGGGCCTGAATCGGCGGAGCCTCAGTCAAGAACAGCCGGTCGTGGCGGGCTACAACCCGCACATCGGCCAGTGCGAGCTCGGCCGCGAGTTCATGTTCGAGGCCGGTGGGCGCCAGGTAGGCGGTGAGAACCATGGACCTATCCTGCCGCAGGTGAGATGGCGGCCGAGCTTAGGTCAGCTGTTCGTGGCCGCGTCGGCGATCGCCATCACCTGTTCCGAAGCCGTGGCTGACGGGGCGAGCCACTCCATGCGGGCCGTGAATCCAACGTATTGCCACATCATGTGTTCGCCATCGCGCCAGCGCCGCACCTCGATGGGCATGCCGACGGGTCGCAACACGTGCACTGCGTCTTCGTAGGTGGCAACCACCGTGATTGGTGTGGCCTTGTCGAATTCGGCGACGTCGTTGACGCCTCGCTCGGCGGTCCCATCGCATCGCATGTCGTGGATGACACCTCCAGCCGTCACCACGAGACGATCGCCGGCCTGTTCGTGGCGTGCGATGTGTCCGATCAACCGGTGATTCGGATCGGCGGCGCCGTCGACAACCACCTCGACGATGCGCCACCAGCCGTCGAGGTCAGGGGCACCGTCAACCACGGGTTCGGCACATCCGGCGAGCACGGGTTTGGGCCAGTCAGTCCACCCCCCGGTCGGCGTGTAGACGACGGGTATGTCGTCGACGGGAACGGCAGAGCTCACGATGTCATTCCTCCGAGCCCAACGAGGCCGCGGGCCAGCTCGATTTCGCCCATGTGACGCAAACCGTGCTGGTAGTGCCAGCACTCGAAGGCGTCGAGCACGGTGATGCCCTGTGGACCGGCGCACATGGCGCTATAGGTGCTCGCGACCTGGGGTGGGTAGGGCCTGGCGATGATCACGTCGGTCAGGCTCGCGGGA
>CAYGMW010000089.1:0-10283 GCA_964350975.1 uncultured Acidimicrobiales bacterium
TGTATTCGGCGAGTAGCAGAGCAATCCTGTCGCCGTTCTCCTCGGCGTATCGGGTGCGAACCTCGAACCTGACCTCGTCGATGACAGCATCGACCATCGTCTCGCTCGAACACAACTGGTCGGCCACAAAGGCAGCCGACTCCTCCTGAAGCAGGCCGTCAACGGGACTTCCGTTGGCGGCGACCTGGTCCATCAATTCATCAAGCTCACCAAGCAGAGCGTTTCGATCGTCAACCCGGTAACCCTGGGCAGCCATACACAACGACCACGACTCCCACGCCGCGACGACGTCGCTGTCGTTCTCGATCAGCGCATCGAGGGCGAAGATTTCCTCTGCCAAAGCCCCCGGAATCGAATCGATGTCCGGAAACTCAGCAAACGACTTCTCCTGACACCCGATTGCGCCGCCGCGAGGAGAGAACGCGGCGTACCAAGCATCTCGCTCCTCTGGACTCAGACCGTCGAGCAGTGCGAGGTTCGGGCTCACCCAACCCCCTTCGGGTGGCGAGCGAAGCACCTCGAGATTGTCGGTAATGCCGTAGTACCGAGGCTCGCCAAGCGGCACCGATCCCGAGGCCGTGTTGTGGCGGATATCAGGGATGTACTCGTGGCCAAGAGCAGCCATGCACGACACCACGAACTCCTCCCGCTCCAACAGTACCTCCCGCTGGAGTTCTGCAGCCTCTGCCCTCGACCGGGGCACGCCCAAGAGCGAGGTCAGTGGATCGACCAACCCCGTCGCAGGTGCTTCCGTTGTCGACACAACCGACACCTCAGGATCGGCGCCGGCCGTTGGCGCTTCGGTGGAGGTGGCCCCGACATCTGGATCGACGACCACCAACGATGATGACGACTCGACCGACGAACTCGTGGCCGACGAGCCGTCAACTGACGCCGAACACCCAACAAGGAAAAGCAACACGACAACGTGCAACACCGAACGCTTCATGATTCAGGATTCAGGATTCAGGATTCATGCCGAATGGTTCCACTCGGAATATGTACAACCACCGCTTCCCGATTTACAGATCCGGATCTCGTCATAGGTAGTTGTCCAAGCTGTGAAGTTCTTCCAAGCCAAGTTGCATTGCGAAGTGATCGTGGTCCAAGGCCCCAGCGCGTGCTCCGCTACTTGGACAAGGACGCAGTACCCGTCAGTCTTACTATCCTTGACCTTGCCTTTGTAGATGTTGTCCCAGTCGCAGGTCGACGAATACTGTGCCGTCTCAGCACCCCACGTCGTGGATAGTTGAAGGTTGTAGCCCCATTCGCTGCAATAAGCGCCCGCCTCATTCGAGGACGAGATCGATGCGAGCGAAGCTGAGACTAACACCACTATCACAACGAGCCCCCGCCGGAATCCCGTGCTGCGACGGTGCCCTATGCAGCCCTTTGAACCAGCCATACCTGTTGTCCCCCTAGATCGTGGCTCCGGCCATCGGAAGCCTCGGAACTCTCATCCTCGCAGAGACGTGTGGCAGGTATCTGACAACTTGAGACGGTCCCCGCGGTACATATCCACCGAATCAGCGTGACAGGAAACTAGGTGCCGACTGTCAACGGTCGGAGCGGTCGAAGGTGACGAACACCGGACGGGCGCCACCGTCGGGCCACGGCTCCGCGAACGCGCACTTCTCCGGGAAGGAGGCACAGTCGATGAGCTCACCGTCAGATCTCTGAAACAACGGGAAAGCCAATACCGACACAGCAAGATCGCCGTCCGCGTCTGCCGTCGCGGACGCGCCGTAGCTGTACAAGCAGTCCCCCGCATCAACGCCGAAACCTCGATCGGAGCGGGGACATTGCACTACGTTCACGAGCGAGTTAGGAGCGAAGCCGGCACCGACCACATGGGCACTGCCAGTGTTCGAATCGCTATCGAGCTCGAGACTGCTGATCGTAAGTGTCGGTGCGACGCGAGCCTCAACACCAGAGAAGTCGACGACTTCGCTACCCAACACGACGAACTGCTCGTCACCAACGGCCACGGAGCACCGTTCAACACGACAGTCGGTCTCGATTCGAGACCCATGCGCCAGGAACGCCTTGACGGCGAGCGACACGGTCATCGTCGACTCATCATCGGCCACGATCCGTGGGGCCTCCGTTAGATCGCATCCGTCCAGCATCTGGACTCCGGCAGCAACCTCGATGCACTGGGCAATCACAAGAATACGCCCAGGGCCCGGATGGTCAATCACGATTGTCGTCGACCCCGCCCCGAAGTCGACCTTCAGTCCGAACGATGGCTGCTCCCGAACGTCGTTCTCCACATCTACAGCCGAACTCGCCGGCCCGCCTAGCACCGAGGCGGCGACCTCAGGCGCAGGAGTTGTTGAGACGGACAAGCTCAGTGTGGTGTCAGGCGAGCCATCGTCCTGGAACGTTGCCGACGGCTCGCCACCGGAGCAACCAAGAGCAACGAACAACGGCAGAACGCAGATCCACCTCACGGATAACCGAAGTACAGATCGATTGCGTAGCCGATCCGCCATGTCCAATCGAGAGAGGTGCTTACGAACGCAGCGCCAATGTTCCACGTGTGGAATTCGGTCTCGAGATAGCACGCAACGGCATTAGTGTTCGTGAGCTCGCCGAGTCCGTTCGTCCAGTGCTTGGTATCCGACGACCCCGGGCTCGCTGCACCGACCTTCTGACGCAAATACTCTGCGCACGTCCCACCATTCGTTGAGGAGTACAACGCCTTCGTGCCGTATCCGCTCAGCTGAACGGCACAGTTGAACGTACTGACTGCATTCGAATGGACTGGGACATGCAGGTTGGCACCTACGGCGTTCGAACTAGCGACATTTTGGCTCAACGTTCCCGTCCCCACGACTGACTGGTATCCACGCTCGAGTAAGTTCGAGCCAAGTCCCCATCCGAATGTTGCGTGGTACGTTGCCGCTTGAGACTGTTGGTTCTCGTTCATTCCATTGCAGCCGATGTTTGGAATGCAGGGTCCGCCTGGTATGCCATCGTTTCCATCGTGGCATGCTTGCGACAAGTAAATGATGTGGTTGTTCCACGTCCCTGGGGGCGGGGTGAAGATCTGATCTGCCGCTGCGCTCGGCACACCAAGACTGAAACCGAGTGCTCCGACAAGTGCCGCAAACAGGAACTTGCGGACGTTTCCTCTACGAGGCCTCAGGCTGTCGGCGCGTTGACCGGTCACCAGACTGCAAGATGGAAACCTTCGGTTTCGATTAGTCGGGTACACGTTCACTTCACGTCCTCCAGAAGCGCCTCAAGGTCAGCGCGTTTGATTTGAATACACTGGTCCATTCCAACAAGATGCGCGTACAGACGACAGTCCCCCTCGGCTGAGATGGCTGCGGTTCGAACCTCTTCATTGGCTAGTAGCGCTGCTGTCAGACGGTGGTTGAAGATGAAGCCGTCGTGCTTCGCAAGAGGCTCAAACGATGGAAGGTCAACCGAAACGTGTGCGCCGTCATACTCGATGACTACAGCGCGCTGGTCAGCAGTGACGAGTTCCTGGACCATGGCGTCGATGACGTCACTTAGTGGAGGGCCTTCAAGGGGCACGCAGAGGTCTCCGATCGGCAACTCATCACAGCGGTTCAGCCCCACCGGTGGCGTCACAACGTCAGACATGCTCAACAGTGCGTCCTGCTGCCGACGTTGTTCCGATGAGGCAACTTCGATGCCGGTGGCCTGAATCGCCACACCATCCAATACTGCGGATGAGGATTGGAGCGTCGGACCAGCAGACGGGTGGGATAGGTCCACGGTTGCGGTGATCTCCGACGTTCTGTCGAAGAAGGAGAGCGCCTCAATCTGTTCGATCGATGGCGACATACTCATGCCTGGCACGTCGGAGGCGAGGGCAGCATTTACGACTACGAGGTTCGTGCATCCCAACCCAATAAGGGCGCTAGCCACCACCGCTTTACGTGTTCTCGTGAGCTTTTGCATGCAGCGTATGATGTCAGACACACGTGGCAGGAATCTGACAACCCGACTTTCAGCTCGCACCCACGGTCATGTTTGAACACTGCAGGGGAAATCCCAGAACCTGAGCGGCTTAGACAGCCCCAATTCGCAGGTCTTCCGGTTCCGGACGCTAGCCCCGCCAGATCAACATCCGGCTTGGCCGCTAGCCGCCGCTACAGAAGTCACCAGGTCACGTCGCCCGAGGGCGTTCGACGAGAAGTCCCAGCCTGGCTGCCTCCGCCACTGCCTCGACCCGACTATGGACCCCCAGCGTCCGACAGATATGTCTGATTTTGCGGTAGAGGCTCCGTTCTGCCCAGCCCATGTCAACTCCGATTTGGGCCATTGTTCGACCGTTCGCGATGAAGCCCAGGATGGCCAGCTCTTCGATCGTCAACAGATGCCGAACGGCGCCTTGATCGGTGCAAGCGCTGAGTGATTGGAACAATCTGGCCGCTGACCCAAGCATCTCGACCACGTTCGTAGCGCTGAGAAGCAGTGCGAGATCCTGGAAGGCAAGGTTGGGCAGGAGCACCGTTGCCACGGACGTCTCGGCGCTGGCAGAGGTATCGACGCTCCCTTCGGCTATCAGCGTCGACGCGACGTTGTCGAGATACTTGTGAACCCGATGAGCGTCGACTGTTCGGGCCGCACCGTCATGTGGGGTCTCATGTAGATGATCAGCGCAGCGCCTGTAGAAGCGGGCTGTCGCCTCTAGCTGCGTCCCCTTCAACAAGCCGACATAGCGAGGTCGGGCGTTTAGGTGAAACTCGCGATCCTCCAGTGTGAGCGGCCCAGGCCGTAGCCCGAATTCGTGAGCTTCGGCTATCAGTTCGCAGAACCTCACGAGGCGACCCAAGACCGCAAGGAGTTCGCCCGGCTCCTGCCCTGCTCTGTTGGAAACGTCCACCGTAGGCCCCCCGTAGTTGTGATCTCACCTCACCCGTGCTTCATATCAGGGTTGCTCCGAATGACGCAAGCCGTCAGTTGGATCACCAGCTCTGGCCGAGGGTGCCCGAGGGGTGTTCCGTGGCCCGACCGCTGACTAACGTAGGAACATGTTCGAACACCGCGTGATCGTCGCGCTCGACGAGGTCAACCGCTCCTATGGAGAGCGCGGCGAGATACACGCTTTGAACGATGTGAGTCTGCGAGTCGAAGCCGGCGAGTTTGTGTCGATAGTCGGGGCCTCCGGCTCAGGTAAGTCAACGCTTCTCAACGTGCTTGGTCTTCTCGACTCGCCTAGTTCCGGAAGCTATCGCCTCGACGGGATCTGTGTTTCGTCGCTACGAGACCACGAGCTTGCACGGCTTCGGGCGACGACGATCGGTTTCATATTTCAGTCCTTTCACCTGCTCGACGATCGGTCGGTCGAACAGAACATCGAGCTTGCGCAGGCGTCGGCTCGGGTTCCGAGAGCCGCTCGCCGCGCTGAAGCGATGGCACTCATCGAGAAGGTTGGGTTGAGTAGCAGGGCGCATCACCCGACTCGGAACCTCTCGGGTGGCGAGCGGCAGCGTGTTGCGATCGCGCGGGCTCTGGTTGCAGAACCCCGGCTGCTACTAGCCGATGAGCCGACTGGAAATCTCGATGAGGACAACACCGAGGCCATCTTGGGCCTACTCGAGCGCATCCATGGTGACGGTGCCACGATCATCATGATCACGCATGACATCGAGCTCAGCCAGCGGGCCGGCCGTCAATTGGCAATGTCCGACGGCAGGCTTGCTGCGGCCTTTTCTGTGTAGGCCCAATTCGAGCGTTTCGTCGCGCTGTGGCCGCGCCGGACTCTGGCCCGGGTCGAACTTGTCAGATTCCTGCCATCGGTACTTCCTAAGGTGCGCACATGCCACGCAACCAGTCCGCCCTGTCTCTGGCTCGGAGACGGGTTTTCTGCCCGCTGCTCGTGACCATGTTGGCGGTAGTGGCAGCAGCCTGCTCTGGGCAGGACGGCGGCTCCCTGGTGATGGTGGAGAATCCCGACACTGGGGCGGCACCTCTGGCAGTCCCCCCGTCAACGCAGACCAGTTCAGTCGACTCCGCTCTATCGTCAACGGTGGCCGGCCAAGGCGGCGGCGGGACAACAACCTCTGCGGTCCTCGACGAATTGTTGTACGAGCGGGCTGCTGAAATTCTTGGGTGGGCGACGTTGTCAAATGACACGTCGGATCTAGACCGACTGGTTTCTATCGCCTCTGAACGCGAGGACGTGATCGCCGCTTGTATGCGGGAGCAAGGGTTCGAATATTACGTCCTGCCGCAGGACCACGTCGCGGCTCCCATTGTGGACCCGGCAAGGCCCCGAGGGACGCCGGAGTGGGTCGAGCGGTACGGGTTTGCAATCACAACGTTGGCGTTCCCCGCTGAGATGACAGCGCCAGACGCTGTTGGTTATGAGCAGGGTTGGACAGTCCGTCCACCATCGACGGATCCCAATGGGTCCTACTTTGCCGCACTCGACGCCGCCGGACAGGCCGAGTACGACGACGCAATGGGTGGGCGAGGACGCCCACCAGGCTGTAGCGACCTGGCTGCTGAATCTGTACCTGACCCGTCTGAGAAAATCAGGGAAGCTCTTGCAAATGAGGTGAACCTGATACCGGTGCGAGTTTCGAGTGACCCACAATCAGTCGCAATCGCCGCCGAGTTCAACAGCTGCATTTCGGTGCCAGGATTCACCTTTATAGGCACCCAATCATTCGAAGACTACATCCTAGGTTTGGCGTCGGCCACTGGATTGATTACCGGCGAAGGCGACGGGCTCGAGGTCGGAACCGATGCGTGGCGCGAAGCGCTGGCCGAAGTGCAGTCGGTCGAGCGCCTTCTTGCGGTGAGCTTCGAAGAGTGCGGTGGCGAACGGGCATGGCGAGAAGCGATCGACCCAGTTCAGCGTCGGTATACCGAATTGTTCGTAATCGAGAATACTGACGTGCTCACGTCGCTTCTCGCGGATCTGGAATAGAAGGAAAGGCTGGACCAGAAATGAAAGAAACCACACTAGGACGCACCGTGGGCATCCTGCTTGCACTCGTGATTGGGTTGGTGATGGCCGCGGGACCCGCGGCGGCAAACATCCATGATGGATCGGTCAACGATGGCGATGAGGGTCACTTCTTTCGCGACGTGACCGAGGACTTCCGTGGCAAGGGATGGATAACGGGCGCCTCCGACATTCAAGTCGATGGGCATTGCGTGTTCATTCATGCAAGCTACGGCGGGAATACTTACTCCCATGCATATTCTTGCTCAACGTCATGGGACACCCACACGTACTGGAACACCGGCTTTACAAGTACAGCCCAAGGGTTGACCGGCCACTGGGATCTCGACTTCTGGCAGAGCAAGTCAATCTAGTAGACCTTCTTGAGGTTGACCTATCGTACGAACGATGAATGCTCCCGGCGTCGGGCGTCGGGCGCCATGATAGGGAGTTATGGGTCTTAGTCCTCGTATCGGATTTCTACTGGTGGTCGCTGTCGGCTCCGCCCTGATCGGGCTGTTGTCCGCCTACATACTTTGGGGCCAGCCTGGCGGAACGCCCTTGGCCGAGCAGCCATCGATCATTACTTCCCCCGTCCGCCAGGAGACGGTTGAAGGCACCGTGCGCGCTCGGGCGACGCTCGCCTACAGCTCGACGATTGACATCCAGGTGACCGAGGGCTTGACAGTCACTCGACCGATGCCTCCAGTCGGCGACGAACTCGGCTCCGGCGATCTGATCGCCGAGTTGAGTAACCGCCCGTTGATTCTGATCGTCGGATCGATTCCACTCTTTCGCGACCTGTACATGGGAGACGAAGGAGCTGATGTTGAGTCGCTGCGCGACTCGCTGGCGGACCTCGAGCTCGTAGCGCGAGGCGAGGGCCCGGTCGACAGAGCTCTGCTTGATGCTGTGACGAAGCTCTACGTCGCTCTCGGGTATCGCCCCCCGGATGCGGTCGCCGAAGACCTCGCCGCGTTGATGGCGGCCCAGAGCGCGCTGACGGCTGCTGAAGATGGACAAGCCGAAGCCACGAGGGCGCTCGACGACCAGAAGGGGTCGCCCGATGCCCTGGCCCGCCTTGCCGCCGAGGTAGCACGCGACGATGCTCGTGCACTGCACCAACAGGTCCTGGTGGGGCCTGAGGCCGAGCTGACAGAACTACGCGTGGCCCGCGAAGCAGCAATCGACTACCAAGTGCAAGCCAAGGCCCAACTGGACGGGCTGATGGCGGCGTTGGCCGCTGCAAAGCAGGACGCGACCACGACTGATACAGGCCTGCACGAACTGCAAACGCAGATCGATTCCGCGACGACCATCTTGGCTGATGCTGACACAGCGGCGCTCGCAGCTGAGGCCGATGTCTTGGCTGCCGAGTCGGCGCTGGACCTGTTGCGGGCTAGTGAAGACCGGCGCCTTCGTCTCGCTGAGGCGGCCTATCTGGCCGCAGTTGAGCCGGCTGATACCCGCGCCGCGATGCGGGCGGTTGCCGAAGCAGAGGCGGCGCTTGAGGCCGCCAAAGGTCAGCTCGAGCGCGAGGCAATGCGGAGCTACTCACGCGTAGCGGCCCACGAATTCGTGGTTGTTGATACTGGCCCGACTCGGGTGTCGCGGATCGATAGCGGCCTTGGGGATACGACGCGACCCAACTTGGGCGCAGTCAGTCTTCCGAGTGTGATTGCGGGCGGAACAATCAACCCGAACGAGGCTAGCAACCTCTCCGTTTCAAACGAGGTGCGTGTACTGCTGCCGGACGGCGAAGTAGGAGATGCGGAGCTTGTCGATCTAGTCCCTCCCGATGCTGGCTCTGACACCGACCGGTGGTCGTTCACCGCTCGCCTCGAACCGGGCGTCGCTCTTGAACATGTTGGAAGGAATTTTGCGATCGAGATCGTTTTCGCCGAATCGTCTGCGGGAGCAATTGTTGTTCCGCTGGCAGCGATCCGATCCTTGCCGGACGGCCGGCAAGGCGTTGAGATCGTTCGACCTGACGGCTCACGCGAGCAGGTGAGCGTCAACCTCGGTGTGGTGTCGGACGGAGCTGTGGAGATCACCGCCAGCGACCCGGCGATATCACTCGGCGACAGTGTCGTGGTTGGTTTGACACCTTGAGACGCCCGACTCAAACAGCACTACAACTAGGAGTCATCGTGCGTGACCTCCTTATCGACGTGCTGAGAAGCATTGTGGGCCGACCGAAACAAGCAATCGCGGCGTCAGTGGGCACAGCGATCGCCTTCGCCGCGTTGATCGGGGCAATCGGCGTCTCCGATTCGGCGCGTGGTGGCGTCCGGGCCTCCATTGATGAACTCTCCTCGAACGAGGTTCGGGTCATTCCTCGGACGATCTCGGCGTTCTCGGGGCAGCAAGTGGAGGGCTCAGCACTTCCGGCCGACAGTGTTGCCCTACTGTCGGGTCTCCAAGGCGTCGCCTTCGCGGAGAGTGTCACCCCTCTGGGTGACGTGGATCGGCTGGTCAGCACGACCCGCGGAATCGCGCAGTTGAACGACGATCGTTCCGCTGTGCTGCCAGTGCTTGGTTACGACCACTCCGACAGGGACGCAATCCCCATCGCTGGGCGATGGTTCGACGCTGGGCATGTCTCGCGCGGCGACCAAGTCGCAGTTCTTGGCGACGCAGCGGCTCTTGCACTTGGAATCGAAGCTGGGACCAGCGACCGCTGGCTCTACTTCGATTCCGAGGCAGTAGTCGTTCTCGGAGTGCTCCTGCCGAACGACTCTCTTGCCGCGGAGGTTTCCAATGCGGTCATCTTGCCTGACGCTGTGATTCGTCGGCTCAATGCGAACGCGTCGCCCTCGCTCGTAAGAATTTCGACCGCTGACGGCTACAGCAACCAAGTTGGCGCCGAGGTAGCGCTCGCCCTGAACCCATACGATCCGGACGCGTTCATCGTCGTTGTCCCGACGGCGCTGGCAGGGCTGCAAGCCCGAGTTGGCGGCGAGCTCGACGCGATGTTCTATATCTTGGTCGGCTTGCTCGTTGCTGTGAGCGCGGTCGGGATCTACAACACAGCTCGGTCGCGAGTGACCGAACGAACCTCAGAGGTCGGGCTCCGGCGTGCGCTCGGAGCAACTCGATCCGAAGTGGCCTCCAAATTTCTCGTCGAGTCGGCAGTTTTGGGACTTGTCGGGGCGGTGATTGGTTCGTCGCTCGGGGCCGCGTTGGTGGTCGTAGTTGCGTTCGTTCAAGGCTGGAGCCCGACGCTCGACGTGAGCCTGCTCGCAGCGACACTTCCAGGCGGAGCCCTTCTCGGTGCTGCCGGAGGGATAGTCCCCTCGCTGTCTGCATCGCGAATCCAACCAATTGACGCGCTTCGTGGGGTCTAGAG
>CAYGMW010000089.1:10383-12214 GCA_964350975.1 uncultured Acidimicrobiales bacterium
CCAAAAATAGCTGGCCGTCGCGAGCGTGTTGAACGGATCGTTCACCGAAACATGGCCCCGCTCAGCCATACATGTCGCCCAATTCGACGCGAGACCCACGGCCCGCTCGTCAGAAACCATCGCCAGGTAGCGCTCTAGCTCCGCCTGTTGGTCAAAGCTCAGCGAGCTTTCCTCAAACGACAACGGTCCGACTTCACGAGTGGCTGCCGCGTAGCAACCTGCGTCCTCGGCGATGTCGTGGTCGCCGCCCCAGCCGACCATCGCAACCGTCCACGCGAGTTCGTCAGACGAAACCACCTCCGGAAGCCCGTCCAGGTCCGGAGCCTCAAACGGACCCGCAACAACGAGATCCGGATCGGGAGCGATGAGCTGGAAACTAAATCCAGAGTCCCGTGCCTCATCGAGTGGCATCGACACCAAGTCATAGCCAGGAAACCGTCCACTGCCGGTGTATCCAACGGGTGCGGTCGTCGGCGTGAAGTCGAACCCCTGTCCTCTCATGCATTCTTCAACAAAGAGGTTGAAATCCGCCCACCGGACCTCGTACAGCGAAGGGTCCTCGGCCATCCGGCGGAACTCAGCAACCGCTCCGGCGACACCAGTTTCTGCGTCGGCTTCATCGACCGACGTACCACTACTGCATCCGGAAATAGCCAGTGAACATAGGGCCGTAACCAGAACCACCAACTTCAGCACCTAGTTGGAACCTCCCCGTCTGCACCGGATTGCCCCGTAAGCGTGGGTCCAGTTCTTTGACCGTTCATCATGCCAGGCGTATTGCGCCGATTCAGCCGCGGGTGCTATGAAAGCTACCGTAGTTCTGTGAACTCTGAGGGTGGAGTGCGGTGGATGACGGTACCTCTCGACATGAGGATGCGTTGGTCTTGGTGTGCTGGGTGGGTCCTGGCGTTCGCCCTCACTGGCTGCTCCGCGGCGCCGATTGCGAATGACCCAGTTGTCGCCCCCGAAGACCCGGGCATCGTCATGCCGCCGGAGGCGTCTCGACCTCTCCCGATCATGTACGGGGTCGGGATCGCACTCGCGGGCCCCCTGCCCGAATCGGAGCTTGTCACCGAGTCGGGCAACATCGACATCGACGTCACTGTCCAGATGTCGTTCTATGAACCGCCAGCGTGCGAAGTATGCGACTTCCAAGGCGAGTTTCGGGTCACCGTCTTTGGTGGCTCCGACATCTACGAGGCAGCACCATCCCAGGTCACCTATGACGACATCGATTCTGGGCTTTCCACACGGACCACAATCGAAGATGTCGAGATTCCTCCTGGCGTATCGTGCCTTTTCGCCGTTATCAGTTTGAGGGATACATCCACTCGGGCTCCGGACGCCCCGGGCCACGGCACCCCAGTTAAGGCGTCAGTGGTGCGCACAGCGGGCGATGGCAGCCGATGCCTCGATGGCTGGATCGACAAGTTGCCACAACGAGAGCCGGTTGCAACCGCCCCAGGCACCGAGGACCAATGCGACCGAGCTATGTGGCTCAACAACTCGCTCTACGTCGACGCTGCTCGAGAACAAGTAGGCGCCGGTCGGGCCGTCATCGAATTCGTCGAGTGCAAAACAGAGCGCCCGGTACTCGTGTTCAGAGACGGAAGATTCGATCAGTCACTGTCGTTTCGGACCACGGCCGCAGACTCAGAAACAAGCCAACTTCAGTACTATCTGCTTGACCCTCCAGGCGAAGGTCACTACGACCTGTTGACCGTCGCCCTTTCGCACTTCCCCGACGAACCGGCCGCCTTCTCCGTCAAATCTGGTGGATTCCGCCCCTTCCTGTGGACCGAGGACGAATGAAGCCGATCATCATCGTCGC
>CAYGMW010000090.1:0-12211 GCA_964350975.1 uncultured Acidimicrobiales bacterium
GATCCGACGGGGCGATGGTTGCAGCCATCGCGGCGGTCATCACTGTTCCGGGGTCAAACGGATTGGTCGTGAACGCCGCCTGGTTACCGCCACCACCGGCGGCGAGGAACACGACCATGGTCTCGCCGATCGCTCGCGAGATACCGATGATGAAGGCCGCTACCAAACCGGAGATGGCAGCAGGAATCGTGATCCGAACCGTGGTCGTAACCTTCTTGGCTCCAAGACCAGCTGATGCCTCCCGAAGCGAGCCAGGCACCGAACCGAGGGCGTCCTCCGACACGGATGCGATCAACGGGATGGTCAAGATGCCAACGCCCAGACCAGCGGCCATTAGCGAGAAACCGCCTGCGTCGGAGATGTTCTGCACGATGTTGGGCGAGATCCACCTCAGAGCGAAGAAGCCCAGCACAACTGACGGGATACCTGCGAGGACTTCGAGGGTCGGCTTGAGCACCTTCCGAACGCCGGGCCGGGCGTACTCAGACAGGTATACCGCCGCAGCCAGCCCGACTGGAATCGCCACGACCATGGCGATGCCGGTGACGATGAGCGAGCCAACGAATGGTGTCTTGATGTCGTACTCAGCAAATGGAGGGGCCCATTGGTCGCCCCAGAGCTGGCCCATGTTGACACCACGAAGGAAGGTCCAGGCTTCGCTGACCAGCGAGTAGACGATGCCAGCGCTGATGAGCAGCGATATCGCTGCCGCACCGAAGAACAGGGTACTGACGAACCGTTCTCGGGCTCGGCGCCGAGTCGAACCGGTCATGTCGTCGATAGTGAGCGTGTTTGTCGCTGTCATAGGAAGATGCTTCCGATTGATCCAAACAGGGGGTAGTGCAAACGCAGCAGTGAGGGCCGAAGCGGGATGCTTCGGCCCTCACACTAGATGCGCTGGAAGTGCGGGGAGTTGACGATCAGCCCTTGGCCGCGGCCCAGGCGGCGTCGGTTTCGGCCTTGAGATCAGCCGGAAGCGTCACATAGCCAACACCTTCGTCGAACGCATTGGCCACAGCTTCTTCGTAGCCATCACCGAGGTAGTAGTCAACAAAGTCGACCAGCGCCGGGTTCGTTGCCGCCTTCTCGGTGTTGACGTAGATGTAGAGCGAACGGCTCACCGGGTAGGAACCATCAGCGATGGTTTCCAGCGACGGAGCCACACATTCGCCGTCGGAGTTGCGAACTTCGAGGATCTTGACACTGTCGCCAGCGGCCTCGGCGAACGCAAAGCCAACCCACCCGAAGGAGTTCTCGGTTGAGGCGACACCTTCGAGGATCACATTGTCGTCAGGCTGACCGGCATAGTCGTCACGGATCAGCATCGGCTCGCCCTCGCCGTCAACAGCCGTGTTCTCGCCCGACTCGGCACGATCTTCAGCAAGACCTTCAAGCACGATCTCGATGAACGAACCATAGGTACCCGACTCGGTGCCCGGAGCAATGACCTGCACGTCTCCGGTCGGCCAACCAGTGGTGGTCGAACCAAGCGACGCAGCAAGCGCCTGGGCGTCTTCCCAGGTGTTACCAACCGACTCAGGGCCAGCAATCGCGTACAGGTCGTTGAAGTCAACACACTCCAGCGGATCGTTCGGATGAACCATCACAGCGATGCCGTCGAAGGCAATCCGAAGCTCAACATTGTCGACGCACTCTGCTGCTTCGCTGTCCTTGATCGCACGAGAAGCGTCGTTGATGTCGACACTTCCGGGGCAGAACTCACGGAACCCGGCCGAAGTACCCGGCCCGTTCACCGTGATCTCCACATCGGAAGACACATTGTCGTTGAACAGTTCCTTGGCCCGAACCGAGATCGGCTCGACGGTCGAGGAACCTGAAACCAAGATGGTTCCCGACAGAGCCTCTTCTTCAACCTCAGGTTCCGGAGCGGCGACGGCAGTTGGGGTGCCGGCCTTAGCAGCAGCCCAGGCGGCGTCGGTTTCGGCCTTGAGATCAGCCGGAAGCGTCACATAGCCAACACCTTCGTCGAACGCATTGGCCACAGCTTCTTCGTAGCCATCACCGAGGTAGTAGTCAACAAAGTCGACCAGCGCCGGGTTCGTTGCCGCCTTCTCGGTGTTGACGTAGATGTAGAGCGAACGGCTCACCGGGTAGGAACCATCAGCGATGGTTTCCAGCGACGGAGCCACACATTCGCCGTCGGAGTTGCGAACTTCGAGGATCTTGACACTGTCGCCAGCGGCCTCGGCGAACGCAAAGCCAACCCACCCGAAGGAGTTCTCGGTTGAGGCGACACCTTCGAGGATCACATTGTCGTCAGGCTGACCGGCATAGTCGTCACGGATCAGCATCGGCTCGCCCTCGCCGTCAACAGCCGTGTTCTCGCCCGACTCGGCACGATCTTCAGCAAGACCTTCAAGCACGATCTCGATGAACGAACCATAGGTACCCGACTCGGTGCCCGGAGCAATGACCTGCACGTCTCCGGTCGGCCAACCAGTGGTGGTCGAACCAAGCGACGCAGCAAGCGCCTGGGCGTCTTCCCAGGTGTTACCAACCGACTCAGGGCCGGCAATTGCGTACAGGTCATTGAAGTCAACGCACTCAAGGGGATCGTTCGGGTGGACCATCACCGCAATACCGTCGAACGCAATCTGGAGCTCAACGAACGGCACGCACTCGGCGGCTTCGCTGTCTTTGATCGCACGAGAGGCGTTATTGATGTCGACGCTTCCTGGGCAGAACTCACGGAACCCAGCCGAGGTACCCGGCCCGTTCACCGTGATCTCCACATCGGAAGACACATTGTCGTTGTAGAGCTCCTTGGCCCGAACCGAGATCGGCTCGACGGTCGAAGAACCCGAAACCAACACCGTGCCGGACATCATCTCGCCGGCAGCGGTGGTTTCGACCGCTCCGGAGGAATCATCAGCCGAGGTTTCGTCTGAATCGCCACATGCTGCCAGGAAGAGCACCCCGGCCATGAGGACTGCGAGTAGGGATCGGGACGTCATTCGTCCCTTGCTGTAGGTAGTCATGGCGGTGCACGTTACGGAGGGCCGCCAAACAACACAGTGCGATCAGGTGAACGACAGGTGAACGTGCAACGAACGTCGCAAACGCCCTGAGACATGCGTCACGCGAGGGCCTGTCTATCTCGCCAAGGTGGCGCTACTCGACAGCCGAACCAGCGAATTCGACCGCTGCGAGCTCGACTCGGCGCCGCTTCAAAATGCGTCGACGTTCTCGTTCGCTGGCGCCGCCCCAGACCCCATGGTCGATGCGATGCGTCAGCGCGTACTCGAGACATCGCTGTTGCTGTGGGCAGGTCGCGCACACCTTGCGAGCCCGCTCGACGCCAACGCCGTCGCTCGGGAAGAACTCGCTTGGCGGCCGATCGGCGCAGTTTCCTTTGGACATCCACTCGATAGTCATGAGACGTCAAACCCTCCGTGTGATCGATAGACGAACGGCAAGGCCATTCGGTTCCCGGTGTGGGTGAGAAATCTCAGGATTCTGAGATTGCTCACTGTGTTGTCCGCCCGTGACCTCGCCATTGCTCCCCCAGGTTGTGAGCCATGACGAAGTCACAGTTCACAACGTCGAGGTTCGATGACGACTGCACATTACAAATGTTACAACACCATGACGGCGCGTTCACGCAATTTCTGTGATCCGCACATCGGTACACTCGTGCGCTGACCCAACGAGGAGTCTGACGTGACGAACATCGAGCACACCGAAGAACGCCAGCCAGCAGTAGCTGGAACGCGAGTCGTTTATCTCGGACCAGTCGCACCTCACTGGGAGGTGCAGTACCTGTATGGCGATCAGTCAGCAGTAGACGACTTCCGCACGCGCACGCACGCCCGCTTGCTCTTGTTGCCCCCACACGACCCCCAGTTCCGGCGCAACCGCGAACGGGTCGCCCGCGATGCGGAACGAGAGAACCTCGAACTGCAGTGGGACCTCGGCCTTCCCGACGAGGGCTGATTTTGCCCCAGGGCGAGCCTGCTGTCAGCTCGCCCCGGCTAGCTCGAGAAACCGAAGAATTCGACGGTTTCGTTGCTTGCGTCGATGACGCGCTCCCACACCGAACGCGGGGGGTCGGGCAGCAGCTCGGCTACGGCAACAACCTGGTCGACTGATGAGCCAACGACCACATAGGCGCCGTCGGCTCGGTCGATCGCCAGCACCGACTGCGACGCAGTCTGCTCGAACCAACCGAAACCGTCACCGACCACCACCCGATCGCCTTCGGGCATCTGGTCCCAGTCGACGCGATCACTCAGAACGAACACCGACACAAACAAGGTGCCAGTGCCATAGGTGGCTTGGCGCATTCCGTCGATGTCGCGAACGTGCAGCAAATCGAGGCCCACACCTACCGACGCCGGCAAGTTGCCCGAATCGATCTCGTGGGCCGTCGATTGGGTCGCCGACTGGTGGGCCACGAACACGCCCGCAACGTCGGGAGCCACCTGACCACCACCAGTTGTTCCAACCAACACGCTCCACACGGCAACGGTCGCAATGGCTGACACCATCACCTCGACGGTGCGGATCCGTCGCCGAGGTCGTCGACCAAGCAGTGGCGACGACGGGTCGATGCGCTCCAAAAGGCCGGGGGGCATCTCAAGGAGCGGCAGATCGCGGACCAGCTGGCGGGTCTGCCTCAGCTGCTCATATTCGGCCCGCAAGGCGGCATCGGTGGCCAAGGCCGACTCGACCGAATCGCGTTCGCTGTCGTCGATTTCGCGGTCGAGATAGGGGCTGAGAAGCTCACGAACATCGTCGGGCGCTTGGTGCTGTGCATCGAGGTGATCCATCAGCGTTCCTCGATCAACATGGGTGCAAGCTCGTCGCGCAGTCGGCTTCGGCCACGGTGGATTCGGCTCCGGACAGTGCCGATCGGAATGTCGAGAGCTTCGGCGATTTCTTGGTAGCCAAGACCAACAACGTCGGATAGGACCACCACCGCCCGGTAGTCGTCGGGCAAGGTCAAGATGGCTCGCTGGATCTCGTCAGGCAAGCCACCCATTGCCCACGCCTCGTCAGCACCAACCGATGCCGGAAGGACACGATCTGGATCGTCAGGCAGGGCGTCGACTGGACGGCGCTTCCTGCGTCGCACATCGTCGAGGAACGCATTGGTGGTGATGCGCGCCAGCCAGCCCTGCATCGACCCGGGCTGATAGTTCTTCAGGCCGCGTTCTACTCGTACCAACACGTCTTGCACCAGGTCCTCGGCATCGTCTCGCCGTCCGGTGAGGCGATACGCAACGGTGAAAATGAATGCCCCGTGCTCGCGGGCTACATCTTCCCAAGTTGGCGTCTGCTCAACGGACGTTTCGGAACGGGTGCGTCGCGGACGACGTCGACGGCTGCTATCCATCAGCCGTCAGTTCATCGTTCGTTCAACACCGAATCCGTCGGTAACAACGGCACGCGGCAAGGGACGGTTCCCGACCTGGCGAAAAAGCTGACAGCTCACGTCGCGGGGCCCGGAGGACAGGTCAGCTGGGTTCGGAATCAGAATCCGAAGCGCCCTGCTGCACGCCCTCTTTGAATTCCTTCTGAGCTTGACCAAGCGAGCGCGCCAGCTTCGGCAGCTTGGCGCCGCCGAACAGCAGGAGGACGATGATCAAGATGATGAGCAGTTCTGGTGGACCAAGCATGGGGTGACAGGGTACTCGCCTTGTACGACAAGCCGTTCGCGCGCTAGCTGATCTGGCCCGCAGCTGCTTTTCGGGCCAACGCACGCTGACGACGCAAGCGACGACGCTCGCGCTCGCTCATGCCGCCCCAGATGCCGAACTTCTCGCCATGGTCGAGCGCGTATTCCAAACAGTCCTCGCGGACAACGCAGCCCCGGCAGACTTCCTTGGCTTCTTTGGTGGACGCACCACGCTCAGGGAAGAACAGATCTGGTTCGACGCCAAGACAGTTGGCGAAGTCCCACCATGTCTTGGGTTCGGCCGAAGCATGGTCCTTGGTGGTGACGGTGATGTCAGACAAAGCGATCTCCAGATCGTGGCTGGATGGGCCACCTGCGTTGCGGCGGCGATACCAATGACAGCCGATATGACGTCACGGTAATTACAACCACGAGATTGTGGAGCCTCAGACGCCGTTACGCAAATGAAACTCAACCTCAACCGCGGGTTGAGGGTTTTCGCGCGGCTCGCGTCGTGATGTCACACGGCGGTGCGAGACTGACAAGCGTGCCCGCGCGAACCCCCACCGAACAGGATGCTCTTGCACATCTTGCCCATGAGCCCCGCCTCGTGTGGGCTCGCAACATTGCAGCAATTCCGGGGCAACTCTCCCACAGCGACCCGCGAGACGTGCCGATCAACCTCGTCGAGCGCATCGCTCCGCACGGTCTGTGGACCCACCAACGCGAGGCCATCGACACCATCACCAGCCAGACACACACGGTCATCGCCACCGGAACCGGCTCGGGCAAATCAGCCTGCTACCAGCTCCCGATCGCAGCGCGTCTCGCCGCCGATCCGCTGTCCACCGCGTTGGTCATCGAACCAACCAAGGCGTTGGCGCACGATCAACTGCGATCGTTCAGCGGCGCATTCCCGGAGCATCTGGCAATGACCCACGACGGCGATTCAGATGTGCCCCGTCGGCAACTCGCCCGACGCGAAGCGCGTGTGTTGTTTACCAATCCAGAGATGGTGCACTCGAGCCTGCTCGCCCACCACACCCGCTGGTCGAGGCTGCTTGGGCATCTCGACTTCGTTGTCATCGACGAGATGCACGCCATGCGCGGCGTCTTTGGCTCACACGTGGCCCACGTCATTCGGCGCCTACGGCGGGTGTGTGCGTTCCACGGCTCCAAGCCGACCTTCGTGCTCACCAGCGCCACCATTAGCCAAGCGGGCGATCTCGCCGAGGCCCTCATTGGCTCAAACGTTGTCGTGATCGACAACGACACCTCACCTCAGGGTCCGCGGCGAATCGCCGTTTGGGATCCAGCTGCACAGGGCCGCACCCAGCCCAGCGCTTCGTACGACACCGCTGAGTTGGCCTCTCACTTCGTCGACCTTGGCCACCGTGTCATCGGCTTTTGTCGGGCCCGTTCCACGGTCGAGAACGTCGCAAGCCTCACGCGGCAACGGGCAGCGGACCCGTCGCGAATCATTGCCTATCGAGGTGGATACCTGGCATCTGAACGGCGCGATCTCGAAGCCACCATCGCAACAGGCGCCGCTGACGCGATCTTCGCCACCTCGGCGCTTGAGCTTGGAGTCGACATCGGCGAACTCGACACTGCGCTCATCAATGGGTTTCCCGGAACCATCTCATCGTTTCGCCAGCAGATCGGCAGGGTGGGCCGTCGGGGACAACCATCAACATCGATCCTTGTCTGCGGCAACGATCAGCTCGATCGCTGGATTCGCAACAACCCCGATGCCTTGCTCGACCGCCCAGCCGAACGAGTGGTCATCAACCCATCAAATCAGTCGATCCTTCGACCCCAGCTCGCGTGCGCGGCCCACGAACTGCCACTCGACCCCATGACCGATGATCGCTGGTGGCCAAACGACCTCGATGCAGCGGTGTGCGACCTGGCCCGCGTCGATCTAGTTCGGCCCCGGAACGGTCGTGCTGTCTTCGCCGACACCCGCCACCCCGGAACCCAGATCAGCCTCAGGTCGATGTCTTCGACGACCGTCAAGATCGAAACCATGGCCCAAACACTCGTCGGAACCGTCGAAGCAGCGCAAGCGCCGAGCACCGTCTTTGCCGGCGCCCGCTATCTGCACCAAGGGGTGCCGTACCAGGTGATGGTCCTCGACATGGTTGGTCGCCGCGCCATCGTGACCGACGACCTTCGAGGGCCGTGCCGGTCGTCGGCACTCACCGACACGCACATCACCATCTTGAGCACCATCGCGTCGCGGCCCATTGGTCGGGCAACGGCCCACTTCGGCACAGTGAGAGTGACCCATCAGGTCAAGGGATACAGCGTCACACGCCCCGACGGCACGGTGATCGAGCGGGGCGACCTCGACATCGACCCGAACGAGGTGACGACCCAGTCGATGTGGCTCACCTTCAACACAGGCGAACTGCAGGGTGTTCTCGGGTCCTCAGCGCGCCTCGGCGGGTCGCTGCACGCGGCAGAACACGCACTCATCGGCATGCTGCCGCTCGTTGCCATCTGCGACCGATGGGACGTCGGTGGGCTATCGACACCACACCACGACAACACGGCAACGGCCACAATTTTCATCCACGACGGACTGCCAGGTGGGGCAGGCATCAGCCGGCTGGCCTACGCCCACATGGACAGTCTCGCCGCAACAACAGCCGAGCTCATCGACCGGTGTCCGTGCACCGACGGATGCCCCAGCTGTGTGGTGTCACCAAAGTGTGGCAACGGCAACACACCACTTGATCGCGACGGCAGCATCGCCACACTGGGGCTGCTGACCGGCACTGGCCTCAACCATCATGGTGGCCTCAGCCCGAACTGAGCGGCCCGCAAGCAGTCGCCCGAGCATCGGAAGCGACGTCATTGGCGACATCTGAACCTCGACAGTCACCAGTCCGCCGGGCCCGTCGCGCCTCAGCACCCGCACGGAGAGTCGATCGGCGCTGACACCAATCGACTCGCGAGCGGCCCGACGCACCCCATCGAGATCCGGGGCCACCGCCGCAGCTCGGGCAGCTTCGCGCGCCGCTTGCACGACCAGGATCTGGTCACGCCACACGAGCCCAATCTGGATCACCACCAAGACCACGAGGGCCACCACTGGTGACATGGCTGCCACCTCGACCGTTGCTTGGCCCCGCTGGTTAGCCCGCAGCACGGACCAAGCCATCAAAGACGGCGTCGAGCAATGCAGCTACTTTTCCGGTGCTTGTGGCCCATGCCGCCACCAAGGCGATCACGAGGGCAATGGCACCGGTCAGCAGCGCGTACTCGGCCGTTGCCTGACCAGCTTCGTCACGGTTCAAGTGGTCGTCGTCGTGTGGTTCGGTGTCGTGACAAATCGGGGGGATTGGTTGGTGGGCGCAGTGATTGGTGGTCATGAGGTTTCCTTGGTTGATGACCTGTGCAACGGGGAAGCAAACATCTCATGTGGGGTCATACGCCGATGCCGAAGATCGGCATCAGGGTTGGGGCAACGCCCACCAGCACGAACGCTGGGAGGTGGCACAGCACAAGGGGTGCTGTCTGCCATACCGACATCGCGCGGGCCGCGGCGGCTGTGTTGTCGGTGTCGAACCTCAGGACATCGACGCGAACCCGGTCCAGTTCGGCGACCAGCCCGACACCCGTCACCGCTGACGAGGCCATCGCAGCCAACACAATCGACAACGCGGCCCCGGGCTCGGTTTGGCAACGCGCCACGGCATCGTCGGCGCTGGCGCCGCGATCGAGAAGGTGGACAACCTCAGCCAGTGACTGGCCAATATCGCCGTCGCGATGACGGCTAGCAAGCGCCAATGTGTCTCGCAGATCCAAACCATGACGAACACCGAGTGCCAGCACATCGAGCACGTCGGCAACCTCACCAGCCCGCTGTGGCCGCGGCCGCCCACCCATTGCAGGCACGCGGCCATAGGCGTCGACCATGGCCCAGGTGATCAGCACAACTGACCAGATCATTGGAGACCCTCGATTCGTTCAACGAGGGCCAGCGACCACAACGCGCCAGCGAGAGAGCACGCACTTCCAGCAAGCAAGACCGGAGCGGTCGCAGCGTTGACGAGGGCCCCTCGATCGCCAAACAACACGCCGAGGCCAACGGCGAGCCACGGCAAGGCGACCATCACCGCGGCCGATGCTCGTGCTTGTGCAGCTTGGGTGGCGACATCGCGGCGGCGCAGTCGACGCTCGCGCAACGATCGGGCTGCGTCGACACAGACCAGCTGAGCCGAGGCCGGATACATGATGGACAATTCGATGGCCGCAGTCAGCACCGACACCTCGGCGTCGCCGACGTCGAGCAGCTCCATCGCGATCGATACGGGAGCACCCTTGACCAGCCGGTCCGATACCTGGGTGAGTTCGGCTTCCAGCCCCGGACACAAGGCGGCGGCCGCCGCGATTGAGCCAGCCACATCGTGGTGCGCCGCAGCTTCACGGCCAAGTGCCTCTGCGAGTTCAGGCAACCCAACCCGGCGGCGGAGTGCGCAGCGACGTCGACGCACACGACGACCAAGTTCAACCACAAGGGCTGCGTTAGCCGCGACCAGCACGGTGATGGCCAATGTTGCGCCCGCAATGTGAGCAAGCCCGACCACAGCGACCCCGAACCCGCCAACGAGGCGACCTCGAAGGCACGACCAGCTCAACCCAGCAGCAATGATCCACATCACTGGGCCACCTCGAAGGGCTCGATGCACGATACGACGCGACGCCCGTCGTTGGCTCGTTTCATGGTGACAACGAGATCGAACGCGCCGCTCCACTGGGCCCGCATGACGGCCGGGTCAATAGTGTCGCGGGCCTGGCCGCACAACAGCTGGAGCCGTCGATATGCCTCCGGGGCCGAAGTTGCGTGCAGTGTTGCGAAACCGCCGGCGTGGCCCGACGTCAAGGCATGCAAGAGATCGACGGCTTCGGCTCCACGCACCTCGCCGACGACAATTCGGTCTGGGCGCAACCTCAACGACGTGGCTACAAGGGTCCTGAGGTCTGCCCCATCGGCGGCGACCAAACGAACCACGTGAGGATGAACCGTCGCCAGCTCGCCGACGTCTTCGACAACAACAATGCGTTCACTCGCTGGCACCTCAGCTACCAGGGCACCGACGAGCGTCGTTTTGCCTGCACCAGTTGGCCCAATAGCCAAGATCGAGCGCCGATCGCGCACAGCGGCCCTCAGGACCTCGGCGTCGGCGGCGTCGGCGAGCTCAGAAAGGGCGTGCCCACCGGACGGCATTCGCCGGATCGCCACATACGGACCGTTCGCTGCGGCTGGTGGCAACACCACGGTGGCGCGGTCGCCCGTCGGCAGGACTGCGTGGGCGACGGGGTGACGCGCATCGGGACGAGGCCGACACCACCTGGACACCCGGTCGACCAAGAGTCGGACCCCCGCCGCGTCGAGCTCGATGCCGGAACCGACCAGCTCGCCCGCTCGCTCAACCAGCACCGGCCCAGGCCCGTTGACCAAGATGTCGGTGACTTCGGGTTGGGCGAGGAGCACCTCGACGTCGCCGAAACCATGGAGCCGACGATCAATCAGATCGGCCACACGATCGAGTTCAACCACCGAGAGCCACGGTGCGCGCTGGGACACCTCGCGCCGCGACGACACCAGGTCGCTCGACGAACGGGCTGCGAGGTCGGCGTGTACCTCGCTGACGAGCGCTGCAATCTCCGCCGGGCTACTCAGCACGGGCACATCCCTCGACAATGACACATCAGAGGGGGAAGCTCATCGGCGAGGCTAACGGCCGCCGCGGTCACCAACAACACGTCAGTTGGTGATGGTTATCCAGTGCTGTGGCGGAGGTGGACGGGAATCGAACCCGCCGGACGGGGATCGCCCGTCCCACCCGCTTTGAAGGCGGGGGAGCCCACCAGGCGCTCGGACACCTCCTCGCACCACAGCAGTGACCTGACCAATGGTCAGATCAGATCTTTGTCAGCTCAGACCGACAAGAGGTCGCGTGCGCCAGTGTCGCTCGATGGGTGACGAAGCTTCGACATCGCCCGAGCCTCGATCTGACGGATGCGCTCCCGCGTGAGGCTGAAGTGCTCGCCCACTTCTTCAAGGGTGCGGGGCTCGCCTCGGTCGAGACCGAACCGAAGCTTCAGGATCTCGCGCTCACGTTCGTCAAGCGGGGCCAACAGCCGGTTGATCTCATCGGGCAGCAGCGCAGTGGCCGCAACTTCGAATGGTGATTCAGCTGAGCGATCCTCGACCACGTCGCCAAGTTCGGCGTCGCCGTCTTCGCGCAGTGGTTCGGACAATGACAGCGGTTCGGCAGCGAAGCGCAACGCCTCGGTGACCTTGTCTTCTGGCATCTCGACTTCGGCGGCGAGCTCGGACAGTGTCGCCGGGCGGCCCAGCTTGAGCTCCAACCGAGAGCGAGCCTTTTGCAAACGAGCCAGGGTGTCGCCAGCATGAACTGGCAGGCGGATCGTGCGGCCCGTGTTGGCAATACCGCGGGTGATCGCCTGACGGATCCACCAGGTGGCATAGGTCGAGAACTTGAAACCCTTGCGCCAGTCGAACTTCTCGACCGCGTGCATGAGGCCCAAGTTGCC
>CAYGMW010000091.1:0-9046 GCA_964350975.1 uncultured Acidimicrobiales bacterium
CGGCATCGGCGGTGATCTCGGTCGCGATGGCCGTTGCCAGCACCTTGCCCAGCTCGACGCCCCACTGGTCGAAGCTGTTGACACCCCAGATGGTGCCCTGCACGAACACCTTGTGTTCGTAGAACCCAATGAGCTGGCCCAGCACCGATGGGGTAAGAGCCGGAGCCAGCATCATGGTGCTGGGCCGATTCCCGGGGAAGGTGCGGTGGGGCACGCGCTCGGCGTTGGTTTCGGTGGCCGCGACCTCAGTGCTTGTCTTGCCGAAGGCCAGCGCCTCGGCTTGGGCGAACAGATTGGCCATCAGCAGATCGTGTTGGGTGGCCTCGCCAGGACCGGGCAGATCGCCAGAGGGTGTGACGAACCCGATGAAGTCGACGGGCACCACCGTCGTGCCTTGGTGCAATAGCTGGTAGAACGCGTGCTGGCCGTTGGTGCCTGGCTCGCCCCAGACAATGGGTCCGGTTTCGTAGTCGACCGAGGTGCCATCGAGTCGAACCCGCTTGCCGTTGCTTTCCATGTCGAGCTGCTGGAGGTAGGCCGCGAACCGGTCGAGGTGCTGGCTGTACGGGAGCACGGCGTGGGTCGCGAGCCCGAGGAAGTTGCGATACCAGATCCCGAGTAGGGCAGCCATCACGGGACCATTGCGGTCAAGCGGTGTGTTGGCCATGTGCTCGTCCATCTGGTGAAAACCGTCGAGCATCTCGCCGAACGCGTCGGGCCCGACCGCGATCATCAAGCTCAGCCCGATGGCACTGTCGATCGAGTAGCGGCCCCCGACCCAGTCCCAGAAGCCGAACATGTTGGCCGTGTCGATGCCGAACTCGGCCACCTTGGCTTCGTTGGTCGACAGGGCCGCGAAGTGGCGTGCGACGGCAGCGCTATCGCCGAGCGCGTCGACCAGCCAGGACCGCGCTGCGGTTGCGTTTGAGATGGTTTCGATGGTGGTGAAGGTCTTCGATGCCACCAAGAACAGGGTGGTCTCGGGGTCGAGGTCGCCAAGAGTGTCGAGCAGGTGCGCCGGGTCGACGTTGGACACGAACCGGCACTCGATGTCGGGGTGCCGGTATGGGGCCAGCGCCCGGTAGGCCATGTAGGGGCCAAGGTCCGAGCCGCCGATTCCAATATTCACAACAGTGGCAATCCGCTTGCCGGTGTGGCCAACCCACTCACCTGATCGCACCCGGTTGGCCATCGCGGCCATGGCGTCGAGCACGTCGTGGACGTCGTCGCTCACGGCCTGACCATCAACGACGAGTGCGTCCGAACGGGGCGTTCGCAACGCGGTATGCAAAACGGCCCGGTCCTCGGTTGTGTTGAGGTGGACCCCGGCGCGCATGGCGGCAAATCGTTCGGCCACCCCGGCTCGTTCGGCCAGCGCAACGAGGAGCTCGACGGTGGTGGTGTCGACGAGGTGCTTGGATGCGTCGACGGTGAGATCGCCGGCGGTGATCGTCAGTCGATCGACCCGGCCGGGATCGGTGGCAAAGAGTTCGCGTAGCGAAAAGTTCGAAACCGCTGCGTGATCGGCGAGCGCCGCCCACTCGGTGGTGCTGTTGATCGGGCCGAAGTCAGGCGAAGAAGACACGCCACGACGGTAGCCTTCAGCGGGCCAGGCGGTCGGCGATGATGCTCCACACGTCAGGGTCGACACCCATGCCGACATGGCTCGAGCGGACCTCGACCATCTCGGTGTTTGGGTCAGGGTCGATGCACGCCTGCCACGCGACGACCCCATCGAGCTTGGAAAAGATCGCCGTCACCGGGATGCGAAGCGGCGTCTTGTTGACCTCTGCGATGAGGTCGTCGATGGCTTGCATCTCGTCGTCGCTGTAGATGCGTCCGAGGTTCGCATAGCGAGGTCCGCCGACAACCGGGCTGCCGTAGGTGATCACTCGGCGCACGAGGTCCGGGCGGCTGCGAGCCGTTTCGCGGGCCAGCACTCCCCCGAGGCTCCACCCCACAAGGGCCACCTTCGAACCCGTGCTCTGGGCGATCCGATCGACCCGCTCGATGAGGCGATCACGTGACTCGACAACGGTGCCAAGATTGCGCCCCTGCTTCCACCCTGAAGCCGTCCACCCCCGGTTGTTCAGGAAGTTGCGGGCCAACGCCGTGCTCGCGTCGGTCGCTCCGAACCCAGGAATCATGACCACCGCGGTGCCGTCGCCCCTAGGAGTCTTGAGGAGCATCGGGGTTTTGAGTGGTAGGCGAAGCGCCTCACGAGCCGCACGCACCTCGCGCAAGATGTCTCTGCGCTTCAATGGAACAATGCCGGATGCAGAACGTTTCGATGGGTCGTTGGTCGACACGACACCACAGTACGCGTTGTAGCGTCGCAAGCTCGACGAGCCACGAGGTCACTCCCCATGCCAAGTCGTACCCCAACGAGCGAGGGCGACGCCCAGCGCCAAGTTGTGCTCATCACCGGGGCCAGCCGAGGCATTGGCGCCGCGACCGCGATTGCCGCCGCGGCCGCCGGATACGACGTCGTCGTCAACTATGCAACACGTCGCGATGCCGCGGCCGATGTGGCGGCCCAGTGCCGGGCCCATGGCGCCGATGTCGTGCTCGCCCAAGCCGATGTTGCCGACGAACAGGCGGTCGTGGCCATGTTCGCCGTCATCAATCAGCAGTTCGGCCGCCTCGACGCACTGGTGAACAATGCCGGCATCTTGGGTCGCCAAGGCACCTTCGATTCCTTCGAAGGCGATCGGTTGCGGCGCACCGTCGGGGTCAACGTCTTGGGAGCAATGTATGTCGCCCGCGAGGCGTTGACGATGATGATTGCTCAGGGTTGCGGGAGCATCGTCAATGTCGGTTCACGAGCATCGACGCTCGGGTCGGCAGGCGAATACGTCGACTATGCGGCAACCAAGGGAGCGATCGACACCTTGACCATCGGCCTCGCTCACGAGGCGGGCCCCCACGGGATTCGGGTCAACTGCGTACGGCCAGGGGTGATCACTACCGAGATTCACGCTTCGGGCGGTGAGCCGAACCGCGTCGAGCGGGTGGCTGCGGGCGTTCCACTTCGTCGAGGAGGCACACCGGCTGAGGTTGCCGACACCATCGTGTGGCTGCTGTCCAACGACGCTAGCTATGTCTCAGGCGCGTTCGTCGATGTCGGCGGCGGTCGCTGACGACGCCAATCCCCGTTGGGGCCACGCCATAGCTGGCCCGCCGGCGTGGGTCACGGTGACCGGTGCGAGGAGGGCGTGCACGGGCTCGCCCGTCTCGCGTACTGAGATCTCGATATCGCCACATTTCACCGCGTAGCGAGTTTCGTGACCGTAGTACTCAACAGACGTCACCTCGCCGTGCCCGCCCGCGGAGATCGTGAGGCTTTCGGGTCGGACCAGCACCTCAACGGGGCCGTCGCCAGCGCCCGCGACCCCGATGGGGCCGAGCATCGTCTCGGCGACACCGTGCGCGGCCACTGCGGAAATGATGTTGGCGTCGCCCACGAATCGCCCGACCCACGGCGACGACGGCGTGAGATACAGCTGGGCTGCTGTGCCCACCTGTTCGAGCGCCCCTGACCGCATCACACCAACCCGATCGCCCATCACGAGGGCTTCGTCTTGGTCGTGGGTGACGAAGACGGCTGTGACGCCGATGCTCGACAACAAGCGCCGCACCTCGACTCGCAGGCTGACCCGCAGGGCAACATCGAGGCTCGAAAACGGTTCGTCGAGCAGGAGCACCGTCGGCTCAGGGGCCAGGGCCCGGGCCAGAGCGACCCGTTGTTGTTGGCCCCCCGACAGCTGAGCGGGCATCCGATCGCCGAGCCCATCGAGGCCGACGAGGTCGAGCATCTCGTCGGGCCGCGTGCCGCTACGTTCGCCCTTGGGCAGGCCGAAGGCGATATTGCGCCTCACGTCGAGGTGGGGAAAAAGAGCCCCGTCTTGGAAGACCATGCCGATGCCACGTCGCTGTGGGGGTATCCATGCCGACGGGCCCGACATGATGGTTCCGTCGATCGACACGGTCCCACTCGTTGGACGTTCGAGCCCTGCAATACATCGAAGCAGTGTCGTCTTGCCGCATCCGCTCGGGCCGAGGAGGCTCAGCACCTCCCCTTGAGCAATACGCAGATCGATGTCGCGGAGCACCGGCGTGTCGCCGTAGGAGGCGCAGAGTTTGCGCACCTCGACGTCGCGCCCTCGAAGGGCTGCCGCGACGGCGGAGCCGCTGTTCGGTGCAGATCGCATCGCGCCAGAGCGTACCGACATGTGTGAAGCAACCCTGACAAGCCTGCAGCGGCCCGATATCTTCACAGGTATGTCTCCGTACACGTCGCCTGAGCATCACCCAGCGTTCGAGGAGTACTGCGAAACGATCTTCGAGCTCGCCGAAGACGGGGTCGAGGTGATCCGGGCCCGGATCGCCGAACGGCTTGGGGTCAGTCGACCTGCGGTATCAGAAATGATTCGCCGCATGGAGTCCGAGCAGTTGATCTCAACCGACGGCACCTCCATCACGTTGACCGAATCTGGCCGCACATTGGCTCGTACGGTGGTTCGGCGTCATCGCCTGGCAGAGCGTTTCCTCACCGACATCTTGGAGCTGTCCTGGGCCGATGCCCACCACGAGGCCGGCAAGTGGGAGCACATCATCAGCCCCAAGGTCGAAGAAGCCCTCCAGCGACTGTTGGAAAACCCGACGACATGCCCTCACGGCAACCCCATCCCGGGGTCGGGTTATGAGATTCCCGACTCCATGCCCCTGATCGACGTCGAAGTCGGTTCGGCATTTGTGGTGTCGCGAATACCCGAAGAGCTTGAGTTCCGGTCGGGGATGCTCGACTATCTCGAACAGTCGAACCTGATGCCAGGCGAGCCAGGCACCGTGACGGCCTCGTCGCCCGATGGAACCATTACCGTCGAGCTTGCTGGCAACACGATCGGGGTCGGAAAGTTCGCGGCCCAACGGATCCTCGTCACGACCTGAGCGGTCATGTCGCTAGGCGTTCGGGCAACTCTGACAGTTGTTCTGCTGCGAGGTTGGCGAAGCTGAATCGCACCATTGATTGGTCATCGGTGGTGAATGCCGTGCCAGGGATCGCGAGCACGTCGCGTTCGCTGATCAGCCAGCGCACCGCAGCATCGGATCCTCCCAGTTCTGCGGGCGCCTTGACCCACCCGAAATACGCCCCCACCGACATCAGCTCGAAGCCTCCGGGCCGATCGACCATGGCGGCTTCGAAGTGGGTCTGGCGGTGGGCCACCATGAGGCGTTGTTCGCGACGCCACGAACCAGCGTGCAACAACCCGGCGAGGGCGGCCTCCTGGCCAATGCGAGGCGCACAGATCGCAACACAATCGAGCAGCTTCATCACCTCGGCCAACAGATCCGGGTGCCCAACCACGGCGCCAACCCGGTATCCCGGCAGAGCTAGGTCCTTGGAGAAGCTGTGCAACGTCACCACATGGTCGCGCCAGTTCGGGCGGCTGTACAACGAGTGTGATGCGTCGGTGGTCGGCCGAAACGAGCGATACGTCTCGTCAAGCACCAGCATGATGTCCTGGGCCTCCGCGAGGTCAGCGGCCTGGTGAATCTGCTCCGGTGTGAGGGTGACACCCGTCGGGTTGCCGGGGCTGACGATGACCAAACAACGGGTCCGCTCGGTGATCGCGGCTGCGAGCGCATCGATGGAGAACTCCCCGCCGACTGCAACCGGGACAATGCCATCGAGCCTGAGCCACATGTCGTAGTTGAAATAGAACGGCTCCTGCATGACAATCTCATCGCCACCTGAGGCAAGTGCCGACGCAGTGAGGCAAAACGCCTGATTGCATCCCGCGGTGATCTGCACATCGTCCGCGGTGATGTCGGCCCCAGCGGTGTCGGTGGTGTGATCGTGCCTCAGTTCGCTCGCGAAGGCCTCACGCAGCGGTTCGAGCCCCTGTTGGGGACAGTAGAACGCGCCGTTGGGGCTGGCGGCGACGGCTGCGATGTGTTCGATCACAACATCGGCCGGCGGATGGTTCGGTGCGGCCTGTGACATGTCGAGCAAAGATTGGCGGCCGGCCCGCTGATTCACGAGGGCAAACGCCGCGCCGATCGGTGAGTGGATCTGGTCGAGCGTTCGAGGGGTGAGCCGCATGGCTCATATCATGGCCGGTTCACGGCCGGTGCGGGTACGTCGGGCCGCAGTTGGGGGCAGATCATGCAGGCAGTCCAGGTTCAACACACCGGTGGACCCGAGGTCATGACGATCGTCGAGCTCGACACGCCCGACCCCGGACCTGGCGAGGTCGTCGTGCAGGTGGCAGCCGCTGGAGTCAACTTCATCGACACCTACTTCCGCAGTGGCCTGTATCCACGCCCGATGCCGTTCGTCAACGGTTCAGAAGGCGCAGGGGTGGTGATCGCTGTGGGCGCCGACACCTCCGTGTCCGTGGGTGATCGCGTGGCGTGGTCTTCGGGGCCTGGGTCATATGCAGACCAGGTGGTGTTGGGCGCCGACGACGCGGTGCCCGTTCCCGATGGCGTCGAGCTCGACATTGCCGCCGCAGTCATGCTGCAAGGTATGACCGCCCACTACCTTGCCACGTCAACGTGGCCATTAGAGTCGGGGCAGCGTTGTCTTGTTCATGCCGCAGCCGGGGGTGTTGGTGCCCTGTTGGTGCAGATCGCCAAGCGCCGCGGGGCCGAGGTCTTCGCCACCGTTGGGTCTGATGACAAGGTCGCCATCGCCACCTCAGCAGGCGCGGACCACGTGATCAACTATCGCGACACCAACTTCGCCGACGCCATCACCGACATTGCGGGGACCACACCGCTCGACGTCGTGTACGACGGGGTGGGCGCTTCAACGTTCGATGCGTCGATACGGCTGCTTCGACCCCGAGGGATGATGGTCACCTTCGGCAACGCGTCAGGACCTGTTCCGCCCATGGCTCCCCTGCTGCTCAACACGCTTGGTTCGTTGTTTCTCACCCGACCCAAGCTCAATGACTACATCCAAACCCGGGCCGAACTGCTGGAGCGGACCGGCGAATTGTTCTCGTGGATTGCCGATGGTTCGCTCGATGTGCGTATCGGTGGCCGCTACCGGTTGGCCGAGGCAGCCCAAGCCCACATCGATCTCGAGGCCCGAGCCACGATCGGCAAGCTGCTGCTGATTCCCTAAACCGTTGCCGCAGCGGTCGCGTCGGGCCACGGCGACACCGGAGCGTCGGCCGACTGGGACTCGACGATGACGAGCTGGGGACGGCCGCCGGATCGGGCGACATCGGCGAAGGTTGATCCTCCGAGCACTCCATCGGCGCGCCTGCTGGCACAGACAACCGTCAGGGCGCTCACCCGGCTACGAGCAATAATTGGCCCCGACGCAGTCTTGGCGCCCACCACCACCGTCTCAACGACCAGGTTTCGATCGCGAACCTGGTCGGCGGCGCGGTCGACGATGGCGCTGGCCCTCAGCCATGCTCCTTGATCGCTGCGTCCCGACCTCACCACATGCATCACGACCAGCGAGGTCCCCCATCGAGCGGCGATGGTGGCCGCCACACCGAGAGCCTCCGCCGAGCCCGGTCGACCATCAAGCGGTACCAAGATCCCCCCTGAGATCTCAGGTTCGTTGGGCCACAGCCCTGCGTCGCGCCAAACAACCAACGGCAGCCGGGTCGCAGTAGCAACCGCCACCGTGTTCGAGCTGAGGCCCTCATTCGGGGCGGTCCGCTCGGTCAGGAAGATTGCGCCGTGTCCGGCTCCTGCCTCGGCGCTCAATGCGGACAAGAAACGTGCGTTGATGTCGCTTGCAGGTCCTGCGGATCCGGTTACCGTCAGTGCTCGGTGCCGGCGCTGATCGGTCCACAGCGTGCTCGCGATCTCTCTCACATCGGGCACGGCCGGATGGATCGCGAGCAATACAGCGGTGTCGCGGCTGAACAGTCCGTCAGAGGTGCCCTCTGCGCCCTTGGCAGTGCCGGTGCCCTTGGCCAATCGAACGAGGGGGGGCGGTTACGACGCAGGTACCGATGGCCATCAACACAATCACGCTGTATGACGTCGCCGACAGCACTCCGATCGACAGACCAACGGTGGCAACGACGATCTCGAGGGCCCGTCGGGCGTTGAGCGCGGCGCCGAGTGCGAGGGAGTCAGCCGCAGGGAAACCCGTCAGCCTGGCTCCCAGGCCGGCACCGATGAGTTTGGCGCCAGTCGCAACGGCGAGCACGACGAGCGCCTATCCGGCGGTGCCCCAGCTCAAGAGTCCGGCCAAATCGACCCGAACTCCTGCCGTGGCAAAGAACAGTGGGGCCAGCACACCGGCGGTGATGACTTCAAGGTGGTGCAGCGCCGAGAGTTGCCTGAGGCGGCTCCGCCCGATGGCCACACCAGCGAGGAAGGCACCAACGACAGCCTCGACACCGAGGGCCTGGGTCATGGCGGCAGCGCCAACGATTGCGAGTGTCGCCAAGCTGGCTGCAGCCGCTGGCCCGCCGCTGCGGCGATGTGATGCTGCGAGTGTCCGGTCGACGATCCCTGGCCCGAAGCGAATGAACACCGGCACCATCACCGCCAGACCGCCAAGCGCGAGCACGAGTGGCCCGGCCGACAACCGGCCGGCTGCGACACCTCCCACCAAACCAAGCAACAACCACCCAACAACGTCATTGGCCATTGCAACACCCAAGGTGAGCTGGCCGAACGGCGACCGAAGGTGGCCAATGTCGTCCAAGATTTTCGCTGCGACCGGCAACGACGAGATCGACAAAGCCACCGCCACGAACAGGGCGAAGGCGAGTCGATTGTCGGTGTTGCCCAAGAAGTCCTCAGGGAGCACATGACCAAGGCCAAACCCAGCAGCGAGGGGAACAATCAGGCTTCCGACCGTGGCGCCTATGGCTACCTTGCCGTGGGCCTTGAGCGCGTCGATATCGGTCTCGGCACCGGCCAAGGCCACCAAGAACAGAGCCCCCAGCCACGCCAAACCGAGTAGCAGGCCAGACTGGGCGGCATCGGCTGGAAAGAGCCAGTCGTGAGCATTGGGGGCGATTGCGCCGAGGATGGACGGCCCGAACAGCACCCCGGCGCA
>CAYGMW010000091.1:9146-12112 GCA_964350975.1 uncultured Acidimicrobiales bacterium
GAGCATTGGGGGCGATTGCGCCGAGGATGGACGGCCCGAACAGCACCCCGGCGCATGTTGGGACCGCTCACCATCAGCCTGGCGGCAAAACCACCTCTTGAAGGTCAGCCCACAAACGCTCCACGTCGGCCCGTTCGGTGGGCTCGGCACCGATCGAGATCCGGACCATGGCAACCCCATCGACCTTGTCCTGGGTCACCAGAGCCTTGCCGGAGTCGTTCAGGCGTCGAACCCAAGCGGTCGTGTGGGCCGCGATGGCTTCAGGGGTGGCTTCGAGGCCCGTCGGGGTATGGCGGATGCACACTGTCTGCAGCCGGACGGTTGCCACGACGGCCCAGTCAGGATGAGCCTCGACTTGCTCGGCCAACCACGCAGCGTTGGCAACGTCGCGGCGCAAACGGGCTTGAATGGCGTCGAGCCCATCGAGACGAAACTGCATCCACAGCTTCATGGCCCGGAAACGGCGACCCAACGGAATACCCCAGTCGCGGTATTGGGTGATGGAGCCGGCATCGACGTCGGTATTGGCGTTCGGGATGTAGCTCGGATCGACGGACATGATGGCGGTGAGGCGGCGGGGGTCCCTGATAAACAGCAGGGAGCAGTCGAATACGGTGCCCAGCCACTTGTGGGGGTTGAGCGAGATCGAATCGGCCCGCTCGATACCTGCAAACATGGGGGCGAACTCCGGCAGGATCGCGGCGGCGCCGGCCATAGCGGCATCGACATGCAGCCACAGCCCATGTCGGTCAGCGATCAAGGCCAGTTCTTTCACCGGATCAACCGCGGTGACTCCCGTGGTGCCGATGGTGGCCACGATCGCGGCGGGCTGGAGCCCGTCGATGATGTCTTGGGCAATCATGGCCTTGAGAGCGACGGGATCGATCGCATGGTCGGGCGTGGTCGGAACATAGCGGAGCCGTTCGACACCGATGCCAGCGGCCAGTGCGGCCCGCTGCACCGAGGAGTTTGCACTCGCGCCGCAGTACACGACCAGCTCCTTGGGATGCCCGCCGATACCGGTCGTGCGCAGTGCGAGGCCGGTCGCCTCCTCGCGGGCCGCGAGCATGGCGAGGAAACATCCAGTCGATGCCGTGTCTTGGATCGACCCCTTCCACGGCGTCGACAAGCCCAAGAAGTCGCCAAACCAGGCACACACCTGTTCTTCCATCTCGGTGAGGGCCGGGCCCGCCTCCCACGACAATCCGAGTCCACCGAGTCCAGCTGCGACCAGGTCGCCGAGCACCGACGACAACGACGCATTCGAAGGAAACCAGGCGAAGAACGACGGGTGCTGCCAGTTCGTCATGCCTGGAACCACAATGTTGTCCAGGTCGGCAACCACGGCCGACAGCGGCTCCGGGTTCGTCGGAGGAGCGTCGGCGAGCTGGTCGCGCACCCAGCCAGGGGCGACTTGGGACCTCACTGGAAGGTCGCTGATGGTCTCGCGATAGTTGGCAATCCAGTCGATCAACTCATGGCCAGCGACGCGGAACTCTTCAGGAGTCATAGGACAATGCTCGCACGTGACGCACGCGTGGGGAGAATATCGCTACGCTCTTGCGATTCGTACCTCGCGGAGCTGTTCCGAGTTCGGGGTACGGCAGTCCAATTTGGAGGGATACCAATGCGCAACTCAAAGTTGTTGCGGCTCATGGCCGCGTTGCTTTCGTTGTCACTGATCGCCGCTGCGTGCGGCGATTCAGATGCCGACGACAGCGCCACTGAAACAGTGGAAACCACCGAAGCTCCGGCCACCACCGAAGCCACGACCACCACCGCTGCGGAGTCAACGACCACCGAGGCTGAGATGGTCGAAGAAATGTTCGTCCCACCGGCGATCACCATCGGTTACCTGCTTCCGCAGACCGGTGGCCTGTCGGTCATTGTCGACGCCCTCGTCAAGCCGCTGGAAATGTTGGCGGCCGAGGTCACCGATGCTGGCTACGAGGTCACCCTTGTTCCTGGTGACTCGGGCACCGACCCCAACATTGCGTCGGCGACTGCTGACCAGCTGCTCACCGACAATGTGTCGGCGATCATGGGCGCCGCTGGCTCGGGCCAGACCGTTGCCGTGCTCGACAAGGTGACTGGCTCACAGGTTGTCATGTGCTCGGGTTCGAACACTGGCGCATCACTGTCAACTGCTGACGACGGCGGCTACTACTTCCGTACCGCCCCGTCCGACGTGCTCCAGGGCCCAGCCCTGGCCGACCTCATCACCGATGATGGCGGCACCAGCGTTGGCATTGTGTACCGCAACGACGAGTACGGCGCCGGTTTCGCCGACGTGCTCACCGCTGGCCTCGAAGCCAACGGCCTTAGCGTTGCTGCTTCGGTTGCCTACGATCCAGAGACCACCTCCTTTGACGCCGAAGCTGGCGAAATCGCCGGTGCTGGTGTTGACGCCCTCGTGGTCGTGGCCTTCGCTGAAGGCGCCCAGCTGTTCCAGGCCCTCATCGAAGCCGGTGTTGGCCCAGCTGACGTTGCGACCTATGGCACCGACGGCCTGAAGGACTCGGTCACCTGGGACGCCATCGACCCGAGCAACCCTGCCGTCATGGAAGGCATCCGCGGTACTGCTCCGTCGGCTGCTCCTGCCAACGGCGAGGCCACCTTCGGCGATCGCTTCGCAGCCTTTGCGCCAGATGCACCAAACATCTTCTCGGGCCAGTTCTACGACTGCATGATGGTGACCCTGCTGGCGTCGGCTATTGCCAACTCCGCTGATCCCACTGTGTTCGTGTCAGAGATGAACGGCGTGACCAAGGACGGCACCAAGTGCACCAGCTACACCGAGTGCATCGCCCTGATCGCCGCCGGTGAAGACATCGACTACGACGGCGCCTCTGGCCCGCTCGAGTTCGGTGACAACGGCGAGCCCAGCGTTGGCACGTACGACCTGTACGAGTACGACGCTGAAGGCAACGGCAACACCTTCGACCAGCTGGTTCTCGGCGGCTGAT
>CAYGMW010000092.1:0-12095 GCA_964350975.1 uncultured Acidimicrobiales bacterium
GCTCACCGCCTCGATGGTCAAAGCAAGGGCTCGATCACCGAAGGGATCCGATATCTTCGCCACCTCGTTGGGCTGCGCCGACGGGTCAGGGCACAAATTCTCCAGCCATCGCCAGCGCCGCAACCGTAATCGCCGCCACCGCAGCGCAGGCCATGATCAGGCGCCGTTGGCGCGGCGAACAATCAGCCAGCACCAGCGCGGCCGCTATGGCCAGTTGTGGGGTGTCGTAGGCGTATCGCTCGATCGAGTTCCAGTTGTCCACCGACATGATGACGACGAGGACCGCGGTGCTATGGGCAGCCCACGCTGCAGGCAGGCGACGCCATGCCACCACGGTGAGCCCAATCGCGATCGCCACCCCACCGAGGTGTAGTCCATCGAGCACGTCGCGGCCCGCGAGATCGACAACCGCCTGGGCGGTTCGCGAGATCGGGTCGATCCATGGGCCCCGCAGGGGCGCTTGGGCGTCTGAGAAGCCGGTCCGGCCCTCACCGATGTGGTTGGAGATGGCGCCCATGGTCATCAACCCAACCGCGGGAGCACCGACCGCGCACCACGGTCGCCAACCTCGGGGCCGCTCGGTGGCCAGGGTCCACACGATGGGCACGACCAGCAACACACCGGTGGGCCGGGCCAAGGCGGCGAGGGCGGCCCAACCGGCCGCGGCCCCCCAACGCGACTGGCGAAGTGCGAGCAGGGCCGCCGCTGTCGACAGCACCGTGAGGCCGGTCGGGTAGGCGAGGTACAACGCGATCGCCGCCGGCCACAGCACCAGACACCATGTGGAGCGTCGGGCAATGGCGACACCGAACTCAACTCGAGCCAACTCGCCCAACCGGCGGAGCCCAAACCACGTTGAGGCCCACCCGACCATCACCAAGGTCGCAGCCACGCTCCACGGAGCGACGATGTCGACGACTGCTGCGATGGCGGGAAACAGGGCAAAGAATCGAATGGCACCCTCGGGAGCAGACCCATACCCGGAACGGGCGATCTCGCGATACCAGCTCGCGTCCCACGCTCCGAGTTCTGAAAAGAAGCCGTCGGCTCGGCCCGCGACCGTGGCAGCACACCAGCCGACACCGACCAGCATCAGGCCGACCACGAACGGGCCGCGCACGCCAACTGCGCCCCGTCGACGCGGTGCGATGACGCTCATGGTGCGGGCAGCACGGCCAGGCGGGCTGGTTCGAACACGTCGGCGTCGGCGTCGACGACGGTGGTTCCGGCGCCGAGACGAACCGCGAGTTCGCCTTCGAGTTGTTCGCACTGGGTGCCAAAGGTGCGATATCCGCCCCTGGTGACGAGCCACACACGGCCCGTAGTCCCGACGCGCTCGGCTAACTGATCGGCAATGGCTGACGGTTGGGCGGCCTCGTTGCGGGCTTGGTAGTCGGTCCAGTCGACCTGCGACGCGTCGTCGAGGGTTGGGTAGGCCAACACCGTGGTGCTGTCGCCGAGGGCCCGAGCCAGTGCCGGACCCAGCTGGTCGGGACACACGACGACGAGGTCGTCCGGGCCGATGTCGTGCAGCGCTTCCGCGAGCTGACCGGCTTGGGTTCGGTCATGGTTCAACTCGCCGAGCGAGACCACCGTGCCCAACACGGCAATGGCAACAGCGGCCACCACACCGAGCCCCCGTGGGCTCAACGCGGCCAGACCGAGCGCGGCCAAGATGGCCACAAAACCAACAATTCCAGCGGCGTACCGAGAGGCGAACGCCCCCTGGGTGGCCAGCACTGCGGCCGAACCGACTCCCATGGGAACCATGGCGAGCCAGATCCACACCCTCGCTGGGGTCTGCCCGCGTAGATCAAGTGCCAGTTGCCATCGCGCCGTCGATGGTGCCGCCATGGCGCCGACGAGCACTGCACCCCACAACACCACTGCGAGCAACACCGCGAGATTCTGCTGACGACCGCCAGCGAGGTCGGCCACGATGGACAACGCGATCGACGGCGGGCCAGGGGTGGTAGCCCACGGAGTTCCGGTGTTGCGGAGTTGGTGCAAGAACACCCCGACCCAGGGCACGAATGCCAGGCTGCCCACACCAACCGCAACCATGATGCGCTGCTGGACCGGACGCTCGTCGCGCCAGCCAATGAGCGCCCAGAGCCCGACCGCTGCGACCAGAAACAGGGCCCAGTAGTGGGTCAGCAAGACCAACGCGGTGGACATCGCAACCGCGGCCGAGCGGCGCCACCCGGCGCGCTGGGCGAGCCGATCGACGGTGAGATACAGCACCAAGCCACCGAGGGTGAACAGGGCATACATGCGTGCTTCGGTGGCGTAACGAACGGCGAACGGGTTGGTGGCCAGAACAATGACCGCAAACCAGGCGACCGTTCGACCGTGAGAACGCTCGGCCACGTGCCACACCAGCACGATCGTGAGCAGTGAGATCACGATCGGCAAGCTCCTGATCGCGGTATTGCCGTCGCCGAAGATTGTGGTCCAGACAATGAGCGCTGCGTAATAGAGCGGAGGGTGCCCGTCGGTGCGAAGGCCATCGACGAGGGCGCCGAAACCATCGCCGGCAATCGCGACGGTTTGGGCTTCGTCGAGCCACAGTGGTCCCGGGTCGATGAGGCGCAACGCGATGCCGACGATGACGGACAACACGCCAAGGGTTGGCAGCACCGCGGATGCGTTTCGTGGTGCCATACGTCTGGTTGCCTTCGTCACGGTTGGTGACGTTAGTATTCCCTGCCGGCTGAACCGGGGTGCTTCACGAGCAAGTGTCCTGCCATCCGGGGTGGGATAGTTCGTTGCATATCGGCCGTGCCACTCGGCGTTGGCCGAATCCGTTGAATTTTCCGTAGCTACTGGGCGCACATGAGCACACAATCCCGTCACGCAGTTGTCATCGGGGCCGGCCCAGCCGGACTCACGGCCGCGCTCGAACTCACCGAACGCGGGGTGCCAACAACAGTGCTGGAAGCCGATGACGTTGTCGGAGGCATCTCGCGCACTGTTCATCGAGACGATTGGCACTTCGACATCGGTGGCCACCGCTTCTTCACCAAGGTGTCTGAGGTCGAAAAGCGTTGGTGGAACATCCTGGGTGCCGACGACTTCTTGTTACGGCCCCGGCTGAGTCGCATTGTCTACAAGGGCAAGTTCTTCGACTACCCGCTGAAAGCCATGAACGCGTTGCGTGGTCTTGGCCCGATCGAGGCCGTTCGTTGTGTCGCGTCGTACGGATGGGCGCGCGTGCGTCCGCCGGCCGATCAGACGAACTTCGAAGGTTGGGTCAGCGCCCGGTTCGGTCGTCGGCTGTACGGCATCTTCTTTCGGACCTACACCGAGAAGGTCTGGGGTGTTCCTGGCAGCGAGCTTGCTGCAGACTGGGCGGCCCAGCGCATCAAGAACCTGTCGCTTGGTCGAGCGGTGCTCGACGCGGTGCGTCCGCGCCGCAACCGCAAGGACGTCGCGAGCTTGATCGAAGAGTTCCACTACCCGCGCCTTGGCCCCGGGATGATGTGGGAACGGGCCCACGGGCAGGTCGAACATGCCGGCGGCGATGTCATCTTGCAGGCGCCGGTGGTCGAGTTGTCACACGCCGATGGTCGGGTGCATGAGGTGGTATTCGAACGCAACGGCGAACGTCATGGCCTCGCGTGCACCGATGTTGTGTCGTCGATGCCGCTCGGCGAGCTGGTGGCCGCGATGAGCCCGGCTCCGCCGGCTGAGGTGCTGGCTGCCGCCGCTGGGCTTCGTCACCGCGACTTCCTCACAGTCGCGCTCGTGGTTCCTGCTGATGCCGGGTTCCCAGACAACTGGATCTATATCCATGAGGCCAATGTGCGCGTCGGCCGCATCCAGAACTTCGGCGCTTGGTCGCCCGAGATGGTGAAGCCCGGCACGACATGTTTGGGGCTCGAGTACTTCGTCAACGTTGGCGATGACATGTGGACAATGGACGACGACGACCTCATTGCGCTGGCCACGCGCGAGTTGGCGTCGCTCGGACTCGTCAACGCGGCCGACATTGGCCACGGGTATGTCGTGCGCATGCCCAAGGCCTATCCGGTCTACGACGCGACCTATCAGGACAATGTCGACGTGCTTCGCGGCTGGCTTGATGTACACGCAGCCAACGTGGTCCCTGCGGGCCGCAATGGCATGCACAAGTACAACAACCAGGATCACTCGATGCTCACCGCGGTGTACGCAGTGGAGAACCTCATCGACGAAGCTGGCCACGATATTTGGGCCGTCAACGTCGATGAGGACTACCACGAGGAGATCAGCGACAACACCGCTGGTGGCGCCAGTTCGGGTTCTCGCGGCACGGGTCGGGCCGCCCCGGTCCTGCCCGCCCCAGCCCTGCCATCGTCGACCCAGGCAAGCTGACTGAGGTATGCGCATCCAGGTGGCGACGTGGCGCGACCTTGCCCATCGCGACGCTGGCGGTTCCGAGGTGCACCTCGACCAGGTCACCTCGAGTTGGGCCGACGCCGGCCATGTCGTCGGCGTCAGGTCAATCAGGGTTTCGCAGCTCGACGCCGCAGAGCCGAACTCCCGCGTGCGCCACGTTCGCCGCGGCGGGACCTATAGCGGGGTTCCCCGAACTGTGTTGGCGTGCGCGGCGCGCCGTGATGGGCCCTTTGACCTGGCGGTCGACGTCTGGAACGGCGTTCCGTTCATGTCGCCGCTGTGGGCCAGGCGACGGGTGGTGTTGCTACATCACCTGCACGACGAGTTGTGGCCAGCAACATTCGGACCGGTTGTTGGCGCCCTGGGCCGACGTTTGGAGCGATCGGTGTTGCCGTGGCTGTACCGATCGACCGACGTTGTCACCTTGTCGCCCAGCGGGCGGGCCGACCTGCTCGCCCACACCGCACTGCGCTCCGATCGAGTGCACGTCGTAGAGCCCGGCATCCACGACCGTTTCCAGCCAGGATCCGAGCGTGCAGTCACACCCACCATGGTCGCGGTCTGCCGGTTCGCACCGCTCAAGAGGGTCCCGTGGCTGATCGAGCGTTTCGGAGAGATTCGCGCCCGGGTCGATGGGGCCCGGCTGGTGCTGGTGGGCGACGGCGAACAGGACCGTGAAGTCAGCGCAGCCATCGAGCGGTTGGGTCTCGGCGGTGCGATCGATCGTCACCAACACCTCTCCGATGATGAGCTGGTCGGGGCCTACCAGCACGCTCACCTGCTCCTGAGCGCCTCTGTTAACGAGGGCTGGGGGATGACGATCACCGAGGCGGCCGCGTGCGGCACCCCGGCGGTGGTCAGCGACTGTTCTGGTCATCGGTCGGCTGTCGGTCCAGGTGCTGGGGTGGTGGCCGCTGACGCCGATTTCGTCGACGCAGTTGTTGGGTTGTTGACCAGTGCCACAGCGTGGGACGCGGGGTCTCAGGCCGCGATCGACTTCTCACATGGACGATCGTGGGCTGCAGCCGCCGAGCGCATACTTGCAATCTCTGGTGCAGCATGACCTCGGTCGTTGGACGGGTGGCGAGCAGACTGCACCGGTTCCGCGTCGCAGTGTTGGCGGTGATGATCTATGTGCCACTGCTGTTGACGCGCCCTGGCGAGGTCGTGGCCGACACCAAGACCTATCTGACGGTCGACCCCGGTGGGTTGTGGAGCGGAGCACGGTTCTTGTGGGATCCGGCGTGGGGGCTCGGCGTTGTTCCCCACCAAAACATTGGCTACCTGTGGCCCATGGGGCCCTGGTTTTGGGGGTGGGAAGTACTCGGAGCACCTGATTGGGTGGCCCAGAGGCTGTTCGTGGCCACTGCGCTGTTCGCAGCCGGCACCGGTGTCATGTTCGTGGCGTCGGTGTGGGGCTGGGATCGGCGGGCCGCAACTGTGGCCGGATTCATCTATGCCCTGTCGCCGTATCCGCTCAGCTATGCCACCCGTCTGTCAGCGCTGATTTTGCCGTGGGCCGGTTTCGGGTGGCTGCTCGGGTTGGTGATCTTGACGGCGCGCCACGGGGGATGGCGCCGCCCCGCGGTGTTCGCCCTCGTCACCATGACGGTTGGTGGTGTCAACGCGTCGTCGCTGATGTATGTCGGCCTCGGAGTCATCTTGTGGCTGCCCTTCGGTGTGGTGGTCGAACGAGACATCACGTGGCGTCAGGTGTGGACTGCGTTTTGGCGCATCGGCGTCCTGACCACCGTGACGTCGCTGTGGTGGCTGGCCGGACTCGTCACCCAAGGGGCCTTTGGGGCCCCGATCCTCCAGTACAGCGAGACCACCGAGACGGTCGCGTCGGGGTCGAATGCCGCCGAGGCGTTCCGTGGCCTTGGCTACTGGATCTTCTACGGGGGCGACCGGCTTGGCCCGTGGGTGAGCGCTGGCACCGCGTATGCCGAGAACGCCCTGCTCATTGGGGTGGGGTTCGTGCTGCCGGTCGCGGCCTTGGTGGCATTGACGCTCGCTCGGTGGCGCCAACAGGCCTATCTGATGACCCTGATGGTGGTGGGCGTGGTGGTGACAACGGGCGTGTTCCCGTTTGAGAACCCGTCGCCTGCGGCCGGGTGGTTCAACCGGGGTTTTGGCGATAGCTCCCTCGGGCTCGCGGTGCGCAGTTCGCCCCGTGCGCTGCCTCTGTTCTTGTTGGGTTTGGCCGGGGTCCTCGGATGGGCCACGAGCGAGCTGGCTCGCCGAGTTGAGGCCCGGTCGGGCGATGGGCCGTCATTGCGTTCTGTCGGCTTGGTGGCGTTGGCGGTTCTGGTGGCCGCCGCGGGGGTTCCGTCGCTGTGGACGGGCGGCTACATCGGTGCTGAGTTGGCTCGCGACGAGGCGTTGCCGACGTACTGGGTTGAGGTGGGCGACTATCTGACCGCAACCGATGACGGCACCCGAACCGTGACGTTTCCGGGCAACGACTTCAGCGCTCACCGGTGGGGCAACACGATCGATCACGTGCTGCCAGGGCTGACCGATCGCGAGACCGCTATTCGTGAGCTCATCGCCTATTCGTCTGACCCGTCGGCCGATCTGTTGATTGCCCTCGATCGCCGTCTCCAAGAAGGTGTGGCCGACTGGGAGGAGATCGTGGCGGTGGCGGCCCGGATGGGTATGGGTCAGCTCGTGGTGCAGCTCGACGTCGAATATGAGCGTTTCCGCACGCCACGCCCCGATGACATGTGGGCCCAGATCGCAGCGCCGACCAACGGTGCCTCCGGGGTCGCGGTGTGGTCGGCCGAGACTCCCAATGTTGCGTCCGAGGAGTTCCCGTTGCTCGACACGACCGAGCTGGTGTTTGGCCGCCCCGACGGCGAGGTGCCGGCGGTGGTCGTGGCCGAGGTTCCTGACGCCACCGGTCCGGTCCGGCTGGTGTCGCTCGACAGTGTCGTGGTGGTCGCGGGCTCCGGCGAAGGGCTCGTCGATCTCGTGGCTCTCGGTGTGGTGCAGCCCCACGAGCTGGTTGTCTATGAGTCGTCGACCCCGGACTGGTTGCTGGACGAGCTCGTCGACCGCGGTGCCCGTCTGATCATCACCGATTCCGAGCGGGCCCAAGCCCGGCGATGGAAGACGGTGCGGGACAATGTTGGTTTCACCGAACGGGCCGATGGTCTCGACGCCATCGACGACGCGTCCGATGCCCGGCTCGACATCGCGGCCCAGGTTCAGGCCGACATCGACCTGAGCAATCCGGTCATTGCTGCGTCGGCGACGCTGACGGTGGCCGACCAGGTCGGAGCCGTCGTTGCCGCGACCGACTATGGCAACGGCATCTCCTATCACCCTGAGAACCGGGCGATCTCGGCTGTCGACGGCGACCCTGCGACGTCGTGGCGCACGGGTGCTTTTGGCGCCGAGGTCGACGACATGTGGTCTGTCACCTATGACGAGCCAGTGCAGGCATCGTCGATCACGGTCGTGCAGCCGCTCACGGGCGATATTGATCGCTTCATCACCGAGATCGACCTATCGATCAATGGCGGGCCCCCTCAGCGCGTCGTGCTGACCGACGAGTCGCACCGGCTCCCAGGCCAGGTCATCGACCTGGCAGCGCCTGGCGAAACCAGTGCTGTTGAAATCACGGTCGTTGCGATGACGCCAGGTTCGAGCCCGGTCGGATTTGCCGAGGTAACCGTCGGCGCCGGTGCGCCGGTGCTCGAACGAATTGTTGCGCCCCGCCGCTTGCTCGATCGCGCTGGCAGCGAGGTGGCCGATATCCAGTTCACCCGGCTCCGTACCGACCCGACCAATATCGTTCGTGAAGACACCGAGCCCCGCCTGGTTCGCTCGGTCGACATTGGTGCGTCGCAGTTCCGTCTGGTTGGCGATCTCAGGTTGTCGCCCCGTGCCGCGTCGGAGGTCATTGACCAGCTGATCGTCGCTGATGTCGCGGTTCTCGGTGCCGATCAAGGTATCGACCGGCTGGAGTACCCGGCCCCGCTCGTTACGGCCACGAGCACGATCGACGGACCACCAGCCCACCTGCCGTCGACGATCTTTGACGGCGACCTGTCAACGTTCTGGATGCCCCAGTTCGGATCTCAGGTGGGCCAACGGATCACGGTCTCTGGAGCGATCGACACGAGCCAAGTGCGTGGCAGCCTGAGCTTCGTGCACGACGGGCGTCATTCGGTGCCGACCTCGATGTCGGTGTCGATCAATGGCGGCCCGCCTCGAGACTTCGCCATTGCCACGCCCGAACCGTCACCAGCGCCAGACGGTGTGGTGACGGTCCTGTTCAACTGGCTGGACGGCGCTGGACCCGACGGCCTCGGGCTTCAGGGCCCGATAACCAGCGTGGTGTTCGAACTCACGGGGGTTGACGAACTGGTCACGACGGACTGGTTTTCGGCTCAGCCGGTGGTGGCGCCAGTGGCGATTGCTGATCTTGGTCTGCATCTGGTGACCTACACCGACCTCGTCGACGGGGTGTGTCGCGACGACGTGGTCTCAATCAATGGCGAACCAGTGCCCATGCGCATCACCGGTGTCGATGCCAGCACTGGCTGGCTGCCGATAACCGGTCTCGATGTTGGTGACGCGATTCGTCATGGTCAGCCCCTGACCGTCGAGTCCTGTGGCCCGGTGAGCCATACAGGGGGCACGCTCGAACTTGACGCCGCGGACGGCCGTGTGACCGGCCTCGACCTCGATCGGGTGTGGCTGCAGCCCTGGTTCGCTGGATCTGCCGTTGCGCCGCCGGCGGGTGATTCGGCTCCGGCACCGAGCGCGGTTATCGCGGAGGAGTCGCAGGTGTCGCGCCGGATCCTGCTGGACGAGCGCGCCGAGCCTCAACTGCTGGTTCTGAACGACTCATTTAGCGTTGGCTGGAAGCTGATTGGCGACTCCTCGGAACCCCTGCTTGTTGACGGGCACGCCAACGCGTGGCTGATTCCTGCGGGTCCTGCGACCGAGGTCGAGCTGGTCTGGGCTCCCCAGCGCGTGGTCGACGTCGCACTCATTGCGAGTGCGCTCGGCGTGTTGTTGTGCCTGGCGTTGGTGCTGCGGCGCCGGCCCCGGCGTGGTGATGACGAGGTACCTGCAACCCCGGCCGCTCCGAGCGTCACGGCGTTCGGGTGGACATCAAGCGAGCCGAGGTGGGCCCTGTGGCAGGTAGCTGCCACCGCGGTATCGGCCAGCCTGGTCACCCGGCCGCTGTATGGCATCGTTGCCGCCGCCGCGGTTGGGCTGCTGCACCGGGTGGGTCGGACCCAACTGTTGGCGTGGGGAGCCGCGGCGTGGGTCGGACTTGGCGGCCTGTATGAGATCTATCTTCGGACCCGATACGACATCGATCAGTCCGGGTCGTGGCCCCGCGATATGCGCACTGCACACGAGTTGGCGTGGATGGGCCTGGCGCTGCTCATGGCCTACACGATTGCCCATCTGGCCGCGGTGTTCGATCGCTCGGGGCACACCGAACCGGACCCAGAAGTTGTGGGGACGCCGTCGTGACGACAACCCCAAAGAACCAACGCATCGCAGAGCTGTCGTCGGTGATGTCCGCGCTGCCAGCCGGAACGTGGCCGGTCGCTGCTGGTGTGATGATCAACGGCATCGCGTCCTATGTGTACCTGGCACTTCCAGCGCGGGCGGGCCATCTCAGCACCGAGGCTTACGCACTCTTTTCGGCCATGTGGTTCGCGACCTTCATCGTCGGTCCGGGACTCTTCGTGCCCCTCGAACAAGCAGTGGCGCGTGGCGTTTCGGCTCGGCGCGAGCTCGGGGTCGGCGGTCGCCAGCTCGAAAGGAGGGCCGCTCGCTGGCTCGCGGTCGCAGCTGCCATGGTGCTGGTCGCCGGCGTTGTGCTGGCCCAACCTCTGGGCTCGGCGTTGTTTGACGACCGCTGGGTGGCGTCGCTCGTGGTCGCTGGTGCTGTGGCCGGCTTCGGTCTGTTCCAGCTGGCTAAGGGTGTCGCATCGGGCCACCGCGAGATGGGTGCCTATGGCGAGATCTTGGGCCTCGAAGGGATTGTTCGGGTCGGGTTGTCGGTAGTGCTGGTGGCTATCGATGTGAAGGACCCGCTCTGGTACGGCTCGGCGTTGATCGTGTCGCCGTTAGTGGCGGTGGGGTTGGTTCGACTTCGACATCGGCGCAACCTTGACGAAGGGCCCGATGTGCAGCCCGCCGAGCTTGGTCGTTCGATGCCGTCGTTGCTCGTGGCCCAATTGTCGGCCCAGGCGCTGGCCAACTCGGTGCCCCTCGCACTGGTGGCGCTGGCGTCAACAGCCGTCGAACGAGAACTTGCTGGGCAATTGGCCGCCGGGTTCGTGCTCTCGCGGGTTCCGTTGTTCTTGTTTCAAGCGGTTCAGGCTGCACTCTTGCCGAGGCTCACCGCCGACATTGTGGCCGGGCGCTCAGCCCAAGCGCTCGACAGCTTGCGTCGCCTTGAGGCCGTGTTGGCGGCCCTGATGGGGGTCGCGCTCGTGGGTCTCGTCGGGCTTGGACCGTGGGCCACGCGTCTGTTGTTCGGCGCCGAGTTCAACATCACCTGGGCCGATATGTTGTGGTTCGCCGGTGGAGGAGCCTTGTTTGTGTTGGGGTTCTTGCATCACCAGGCGCTGGTGGCCGCAGGTGAAGTCGACACCACGGCAGTGGCCTGGTTGGCAGGTCTGTTTGTCTGCGTCGGTGGTCTGGCTGTGTTCAGCGTCGCCGGGCTGGCTTCCGACGTTGGTCGGGTCGAGGTGGCCTATGTCACCGGGATTGGCGTTGTCGTGGCCATCGCCAGGACGCGCTCGATCCGAGTCCTCAGCTCGATGGTGGCGTGAACGTCACGTGCAGATCGTCGGGCCCCCAGACGGCTACTGCTGGTGACTTCCACGTGACGGGCCCGGCGAGGGCCAGATCCGGAAGCCGTTTGGCCAGGATCTTGAGGGCCTCCTGAAGCTCGGCTCGGGCCAATGATGCGCCGAGGCAGAAGTGGATTCCGCTGCCGAAGGTGAGCTGGGGCGGACCACCGGCTGGCTTGTCGAACCCCAGCTCGGCTGGGTCGGTGTAGGCCGCGCCGTCGTGATTACCGGCGACAAAGCTCGCAGCGACCACGGTTCCCTGCGGGAACAAGATGTCGTCGATGACGATGTCTTCTGAGGCATACCGAGCAGTGCCGCGGACCGCTCCAAGGTGACGCATGATCTCCTCGACGGCCTTGGGGGCGATGTCGGGTTCGTCCGCAAGCTGCTTCCACATCTCTGGGTGCTCAGCGAGCATGGCGATCGCGCAACCCAGCTGGTTCCGGGTGGTGTCGACGCCGGCGACGAGGACCGCTTCGACCATGGTGATGAGCTCAAGTTCGCTGAGGCGGTCGCCCTCCTCTTCGGCCTGGATGAGTACGGTGATCAAGTCGTCGGCTGGTTCGGTGCGGCGTCGGGCAATGAGCTCGATGACATAGGCGTCAAGGGCATGGCGTCCGGCCAAGATGCGGTCGACCTTGTCGTTGGCGTCTCGGTCGAGTCCAGCCAGCACGTCGGTCGCCCATCGGCTGAAGTCCTCCCAGTCCTCGGCTGGCGCTCCGAGCAGCTCGCAGATAATGGGGATCGGGTAGGGCTCGCAGATGTCAGCAATGACATCACAGTGCCCCTGGTCGACGATGGCGTCGACGAGCCGATTCATCGTGGCGGCCATAAAGGGGCGCAACCGTTCGGCGGCTTTGGGGGTAAAGGCAGGCGACACCA
>CAYGMW010000093.1:0-4784 GCA_964350975.1 uncultured Acidimicrobiales bacterium
CACGGCAAGCTCGCCACACTGACCGCGGTACGCCCGCCCGCCCGCTTTGGCCACATGGAGATGGACGGCGACCAGATTCTCGAGTTCAACGAAAAGCCCCAGACCGGCGAGGGTTGGATTAACGGCGCGTTCTTCGTATTTGAACCTGAGGTGTTCGACTACATCGACGGCGACGACATCATGTTCGAACGCGAACCGCTTGAGGGCCTCGCCAATGACGGCCAGCTGATGGCCTTCAAGCATCACGGCTTCTGGCAGTGCATGGACACCGTCCGCGACAAGAAGCGCCTTGAGGACCTCTGGCTTGGCGACGCGCCATGGCGAATCTGGAACGAGTAGCGCCACCGAGCCAAGCTGCCCGCTGAATTTTGCCCACCTTGGGCCGACAAGAATCCACAGACAGGTCGCTGACGCGACCAAACCACGAGTCAAGGACATCCCATGAAGGTGTTGGTCACCGGACACGACGGCTATATCGGCCGGGTGTTGGTTCCTATGTTTCAAGCAGCAGGTCACGAAGTTGTCGGTGCCGACAGCTTCTTGTTCCAAGGCTGCGAGTTCGGCACGGAGACTCAGGATGTTCCTGCCTTCAGGGTCGACGTGCGCGATATGCAGCCCGAAATGTTCGCTGGTGTTGACGCGGTCGTGCACCTTGCTGCGATTAGCAACGATCCGCTCGGCGACCTGAACCCTGACTGCACCTACGACATCAACTATCGGGCGACGGAACGAGTGGCCGAATTGGCCAAAGAAGCTGGTGTTCAGCGCTTCTTGTACTCGTCGTCATGCAGCTTGTATGGGGCATCGAGCGACGACGCCATCGATGAGTCTGGGTCCTTCAACCCGGTCACTCCCTATGGTGAGTCGAAGGTGCTCAGCGAACAAGCGCTTCAGGCGATGGCCGACGACTCGTTCAGCCCGATCTATCTGCGCAATGCAACGGCGTATGGATCATCAAGCCGTCTCCGTGGCGACCTGGTGGTCAACAACCTGACCGGCTTTGCGTTCACCACAGGCAAGGTGTTCTTGAAGAGCGACGGAACTTCGTGGCGTCCGCTCGTGCACATCGAAGACATCTCTCGGGCGTTCTTGGCGCTGATGGAAGCCCCACGCGACATCGTCCACAACGAGCCGTTCAACGTCGGAATGACGACGGAGAACTACCAGATTCGCGACGTGGCCAAAATGGTCGAAGAGATTGTTCCGAACAGCGTCGTCACACTGTCCGACGAGGCCTTCAACGACATCCGCAACTACCGCGTGAGCTGCGACAAGCTGGCCCGACTGGTCCCGGCTTTCAAGCCTCAGTGGACCGTGCGCCGTGGCATCGAACAGCTGCTTGCGGACTATCAGCGAGCTGGCCTCACCATCGAACAGCTCGAAGGCAACCGGTTCATGCGGGTCAAGACCATCGGTCGCCTGCTCGACAGCAACGAACTCGGCGCCGACCTTCGCTGGTCGACGGCTCACTGATCGAGGAGATTGACTGATGCGTATCACCCACTGTCGTGCTTCAGGCAGCGACGACCTTCGCCCGTTCCTTGATTTGGGCATCACCCCGCTGGCTGATGCCTTGGTTCGGCCAGAGAATCTGGATCGACCCGAACCCAAGTTCCCGCTGAACCTGGTGTTTTGCCCGGAGTCTGCTCTCGTGCAAATCACTGAAGATGTTCCTGAGGACCAGCTGTTCGACGACAACTATCTGTATTTTTCGTCGTTCAGTGATGTCGTGCTCAAGCATTCGCGAGAACACGCGTTGAGTCTGATCGATGAGCGAAAGCTCGGTGCCGACAGCCTGGTGGTCGAGCTCGCATCAAACGACGGCTACTTGCTAAAGAATTTTGTCGAGGCTGGCATCCCCGTCCTTGGGATCGATCCATCGTCTGAGCCAGCCAAGGCTGCGAACGACATCGGTGTTCCGACGATGGTCGAGTTCTTTGGACGCGACCTCGCTGAGCAGTTGGTCGCCGACGGCAAGCGCGCAGATGTGATTGTTGCCAACAATGTCTTCGCCCATATCCCGGACATCAATGACTTCACGGCCGGCATGAAACTGCTGCTCGCCGAAGACGGCGTGATCCACATCGAGAACCCGTACGTGCGCGACCTCATCGAACACTGCGAGTTCGACACGATCTACCACGAGCACTTCTACTACCACTCGTGCACCTCGATCGATCGCCAGATGCGGCGCCATGGCCTCTACCTGAACCACGTCGAGTACTTCCCGAAGCTCCACGGTGGAACCCTGCGTTGGCATTGCGGCCATGAGCGCAACCCCAGCGACACACTCCTTGAGTACCTCGCCGCCGAGCGCGAAGCCGGACTCGACAGCTTTGAGTACTACGCCGCGTTTGCCGATCGGGTCGCAGGCGTCAAGCGTGACCTGTTGGCCCTGCTGACCGACCTCAAGGCGCAAGGCAAGACCATCGCGGCCTACGGCGCGGCAGCCAAGGGCGCAACCCTCATCAACTATGTGGGTATCGGCACTGACCTGGTCGATTTCGTTGTCGACCGCAATACCCACAAACACGGCTTACACATGCCGGGCACCCATCAACTCGTCAAGGACGTGTCGGCGCTGACTGACGAGATGCCCGACTACGTCTTGTTGTTGGCGTGGAACTTCAAAGACGAAATCATGGCCCAGCAGGCCGACTACCTCGCCCGGGGCGGCAAATTCATCGTCCCGGTACCGACTCCCCAGATCGTGGACTGACCTATGACGTTGAACAACTCCGAATCTCGCATCAGCGCCTGCCCGGCATGCGCGAGCTCAGCTCTTGAACTTGTCGCTACCGAGGATCAGATCCCTACCAACAGCTGTCTGTTGCTTGAATCGCGCGACGAAGCCGAGGGGTACCCCCGAGGTGACATGGCCCTGACGTACTGCCAAGACTGTGGCTTCTTGTTCAACGCTGACTTCAACCAGTCGCTGTCGGAGTACTCGGCTCGCTACGAAGAAACCCAGGGCTATTCGGCCAAGTTCGTGGAGTTCGCGCGCAACTTGGCCCAGACCTGGGTCGACAAGTACGACCTGGCCGGCAAGTCGGTGCTCGAAATCGGGTGCGGTTCGATGGGGGAGTTTCTCCAGTTCATGGTCGACGCCGGCGCTGGCAAGGGCATCGGCATCGACCCAGCGCTCAACGTCGAACGCATTGCGCACCCCACCCCGGACAAGTTCGAGTGGATTCCCGACTTCTATTCCGAGGCCTACACCCACATCCAGGCCGACGCCGTGGTGTGTCGCCATACCCTCGAGCACATCAGTTCCGTGAAGGACTTCATGGACATGGTCCGTCGCTCCATTGGAGACCGGACTGACACCATTGTCCTGTTCGAACTCCCAGACGTGTTGCGGGTGCTTGAGGAAGTCGCGTTCTGGGACGTGTATTACGAACATTGCTCGTACTTTTCCCTCGGATCGCTCGCTCGTCTCTTCCGGGCCACCGGATTTGAGGTGCTCCACCTTGAGCTCGACTACGACGACCAGTACCTCTTGATCGAAGCTCGTCCGTCCACCGTCCCGGCCCAGGGCGAACCGTTGCCTCTGGAAGACGACATGGATGCCTTGCGCGCCGGCGTCGTGACCTATCGCGACGGCTACGTCAAGACATTGAATGAGTGGGGCGCGACGTTTGCTTCCCTTGCTGCTGACGGTGGCAAGTCGGTGATCTGGGGAGCTGGTTCGAAGGGCGTGTCCTTCTTGACCAACTTGGGTACTGAGGACATCCACTACGCGGTCGACATCAATCCGACCAAGCACGGGTTCTTCATGGCCGGCACTGGTCACGAGATCATCGGCCCGGAGGCCTTGGTGTCTTACCAACCCAACCTAGTCGTGGTGATGAACCCGATCTACGTTGACGAGATCGGACGGCAGCTCGCTGAGCTTGGGCTTCATCCTGAGCTCAGGGCGGTTTGAACGATGACGAATGACGCACCTGATGTCGTCATTATCGGGGCGATGAAGTCTGCGACGACGACCCTTCACTACTTGCTGGAAAAGCACGTCGACGTCTGTCTGAGTCACCCCAAAGAGATGGACTTCTTCTCGCGGGACGATCTTTGGGAACGCGGAGTTCGTTGGTACAACGATCAGTTTCCCGGCTACGTCGAAGGTCAAAGACGTCTCGACAGCTCTCCGAACTACACGAAGCGCCATACATGGCCAGCGTCTGCAGAGCGCCTCGCGTCGGTTCGTCCGGACGCTCGGTTGATCTTCCTCGTTCGAGAGCCGATCGCTCGTATCAAGTCTCACTGGGTCCACTCCGTATCGGCAGGGCGTGATCATCGCGATTTGGAGCAGATCGCCGAAGATCTCCAGCACCACATCGTTCAGACGACGAGGTATCACTGGCAGCTCGAGCCGTTCTTTGACCACTTCAGCACCGAGCAGTTCCTCGTGCTGCGATTCGATGACATCGTGTCTCGCCCCGCAGCGGCACTCGAGCGAGTCTTTACTCACTGTGGCCTCGACCAGGTCGAGATCTCAGAGGTCAACGACGTTCGCAACTCCTCAGCCAACAAGACCCGACCCACCGAGCTGGCCCGTCGCCTACCGGGTCGACGAACCCGAGGTCTCTTACGTCGCGTTCACCCTCGACTTGCGGATCGGGCGCTGACGCCACCCCAACTGACGCCGGCTGCAGAGCAGCGGCTCCGCAGCTATCTGGCGCCCGATCTCGAGGCGTTGAACGCGACAGGTCTGGTCGACGTGACGGACTGGATGGACCTCGGTCGCTAACCAGCAGCGTCCGCCGACACCGAGGCTCCGGCCAGGA
>CAYGMW010000093.1:4794-7160 GCA_964350975.1 uncultured Acidimicrobiales bacterium
CCATGCCACGATCGGCTTGTTCAAGGGAGTGGAGCCCAAGACGCCTGGCACGGAGCCGTAGAACTTGGCGTCGCCGAAGGCGAACAAGCCCCCGTCGGAAGCCACGAGCCAGTAGCCGCGCCCCGTAGCGGTCGAGGCCATGCCGACGACGGGTTTGTCGACCTTGCGCCCTGGCGGCAATACCTGGGGTACGGAGCCGAGGAACTCGGCGTCGCCGAAGGCGAACATGCCCCCGTCAGCCGCGGTGAACCAGTAGCCCTTGCCTGACGGTGTCGATGCCATCGCTACCACCGGCTCATCGAGATTGATGTTGCCGGTTGAGCCGTAGAACGCAGCTCCGAAGGAGAACACGCCGCCGTCGCCGCCCAGCAGGTAGTAGCCACCAGTCGGGTTCGCCGCCATGTTCACGATCGGGCTGTTCAGGTTGTAGGCCTCGAGTCCGCCGAGGTCGGTGGCGCTACCGAAGGCGCTCACCTTGCCCTTGGTGTCGACGAGCCAATAACCACCACTATCTGGCGTTGCATCCATGGCCGAGATCGGGTCGGCAAGAGCGGAGCCGGACAGGTCGCCGAGGTCGACAACGTTGCCGAAGTCGTAGACCCGGCCAGCAGCATCGGCCAGCCAGTACCCCGTCTGGAGCACCGTCACCGTGACAGTGTCGGTACGGACGATCGAGCCATCATTGGCATCAATCGCGAGCACGTACACCCCGGGCAGGCTGAAGGTCGCGGTGGTGTCCTGGGCGTTGCTGTTCGCAAAGGAAACCGTGCCGGGGCCCTCAACGACACGCCACTTGACGGTCAGGGAGCCGCCGCCTGTGCCGTCATCGGTGACGGTGCTGTTCAAGGAGACGGACGTGCCGGCCTCGATCGTGGCGTTCGTGCCGGCCTCGACCGACGGTGCGCCATTGATGGTGAACGTCGCCGTCGCCACCGATGATGGGTCCTTGCCGTCGACGTACTGGATTGCCTTGATGGTTTGTCCGCCTGCAACCGGGATGCCGAATGTTCCCTCGTTGTCGAAGGCGGTGGGGTTGGAGCCGTCGGTTGTGTAGAACACGCGGGCGCCTGGTTCAGCGCTGATGTCGATCGTGTCGCCCTCGTTGACGACACCCGTGCTCGGCGTGAACGAGGGGGTTGCGGCGGCGCTTGCTCCGAGTGGAGTCACCAAAACGTCCCCGAACGAGACATCCATCTCATGGGCCACGAGTGCCAGCGCACCCGAGGTCGACGAAGTGCCGGTGCTGCCATGCGAGAGCCATGTTCCGGGCTCCGACGTACCTGCTTGCCAGATCTTCACTCGATAGCGACCGCCTTGGGCTTGGGCCCGGAGGTTGTAGGTCTGGCCCTGTGTGAGGGAAAAGCTGTCGCTGTCCATCACGGTGGCGCTGTTGTTGGTGATCTGTCGCTGTGGCGGAGTCGCACCTGCCTCATCACGCCACCAGGCGATGGCCCCAATTGGATCAGGGTTCGTTCCGTCAGGGACGAAGCCCTGTTGGGGTTGAGACCCAGATGCCACCGTGTCGTTGTGGCCGTTCCAGCGTAAGAACACGCCAACGCCTGGGCCGTTGGACGATGGTCCGTCGGCGCCAGCGTTGATGTTGTGATAGGTGAACGCGGTCCGAACCTCGTAGTCGGTCCACGACGTGTCACCTATCGTCATGAGCCGGTCGTAGCCAAAGTCCAGGGTGCGCAGCGCCCCGTTCTGGACGGCCCATGCGCCATCGGCGACCGCGCCTACTGAATCTACAGAAGCCGCTTCGGACCAGTCGAGGGCAATCAGCGTCGAAGGATCCTCAGCAAGGTTGGTGTAGTTGAACGACACCGTCCGGATACGCGTCCCAAGATTGTCCGTTGCGGTGAGTCGAACGGTGTTGGTACCGGAGACCAAGGTCGAGGTGAGGAGGTCGATGTTGAAGTCGTTGTTGTTTTCGATCCGTCGCGTGTCGGCCGCGATGCTGGCGTTGCGCACCGCTCCATTGTTGAGCTGGTACGTCAGGGTGGCGCTTCCGCTCACGCTGGTCAGACGGCCGGTGATGTTGACCCATCGCTGGCTCTGGCCAGCATTGCCGAAGCTCGCCTCATCGCCGTGCCAGATCTCGAACTCGGGACCGTCACCAGTGCCGCCGGCGAGCGTCGTCACGGAGAAAGTCTTTGGTGCAACATTGCCAGCCATGTCGGTGACGGTCACGGTGACCGAGTACGTCGTAGCCGGAGTGAGCGAGGTGAACGTGAGCGACTGGTCTGGGAACGGATCGGCAATCGTCTGGGATCCCTTGCCCGCAATTGCGACCGTCATGGATACGGGTTCTGGGCCGTTCCACCTCGTCGTGATGCGATCTGTTCCTGGAGTGAAGACTGCGATGT
>CAYGMW010000093.1:7170-12032 GCA_964350975.1 uncultured Acidimicrobiales bacterium
GCAAAAGGTCATCGCCGACCCGGCCGGGGGTTCCGTGGTCCGCGATCGCCCCGAAGTAGTCTATGAGCCCCGAATACGCCGGGGCTTGCTGGCCCGCTCCCGGAGTTGCGTTGCCGACGAAGGGGGCAATCGACGACACGGTCAGCGCCTGCGTGAAGCTGCCGTGCGATGTCCAGGTTGTCCCGCTGTCGGAGGTGTAGAGCTCATAGGTCGTCCCGGCGCGACGCACCCGAACATACGAGGCATGGCCTGAGCTTGGGGTTGCGCCGCTGACCTTTGTGGTTCCGGTCCCGGCGCTGTCGTCGATGAACGCCGCGAACGCTTGCATATTGGTGCCATCGAAGTGGACGTCGAAACGCAAGAAGTCGCCAGTCGCCTCGTCGGCAACCACAATTCCTTGCATCTGGAAGCGCTTAGTCGGAGTGGTGGCGAAGGCGGCTACGACATCGAAGTCGGTGTTAGTCGTGGCTTGCCGAAGCGACGGTGCCCTGTTTCCCAAGGTCCAAGGCTGATAGCTGGTGCTTGACGCAGGAACGGAGAGGGCCGCCCGGCCGCCTGGATACTGGAAGAAGGCACCGCCGAGGGAGTTTCCTCGCTCGGAGAACGCAGGGTCCAGGGACGTTGCGGTAAATGATTCCTCGTCGACAAACGCGGCCCCGGCGGGAGCGACAGCAACCGCTTGGAGGGAGAGGGCAATCATCGTCGTGGCAACGACGAGCCTAAGCAATCGATTCATTTCGTGTCCTTGAGCGTGCGGAGAGTCGCAGTACGGCACTGGCACAACGTCGCTGTGGCCGTGAGGTTGCGCAGCGTAGCCTGCTCACGCTGCGTGGTCACGTCGGTGCGGCAATTCCCTCTCGGGTGTGTTGGTGGTCGCTGTTCGTCGCTATCGTGATTATGTGATGGCACAAACAGCCGACGCTTGTGGGCAATGAAACTTTCGTCGTACGGCCAGGCCCTCAGTGCATCGCTGCGGCTGTGTCTCTTAACGGTCAGCATCCTTGCATCGTTGTTGGTTGCGGTCACATCTTCTGCGTCCGCGAGCGAGCAGACGCTTGCGTTCAACTTCCAGTCGTCGTCGGGGCCGATCCCGTCTGGGTGGGTCGCCGATACAGGCGATCTGTACTCGATCCAGGCTGGCTACGGCTGGGTGCCCAGCGACGCTCAAAAGCGGCAGTGCGGAGATCGCAACCGGGACTCTGACCAGGTGAGCGACACCTTCTGTCACGCCCAGAACCTGTATGAGAAGGTCGACGGATCATGGAGAGATGTCGACTCGCCCGCTCTGTGGCAACTGGACCTGCCAAACGGCACCTACTCCGTCGAGGTCACGGTCGGTGAATCATGGTCGCACTCGACCTCGATCCGCCACTCGGTCCAAGCCGAGGGACAGGTCATCTTCGACCGGGTGTCAACGACTTCGAGCACGCCGACTCGAACCTCGAGTGCCACGGTGAGCGTCGCGGACGGGAGGCTGACGCTGACGTTCGATGGCGGCACCCGCACCAAGCTCGTTTCGGTGGTCGTGTCGCCAGTCGGAGCAGCGACGACGACATCGGTGGCCACAACCCAACCCCCATCGACGTCGACGACGTCTGCGGTGGCGACGACCAGCACGATGCCATCGGTGTCCACCTCGTCGCCTGCCTCGACGACCGCCCCTGTGACATCGTCGTCATCATCGACGACGTCGAGCGCGGTTCCGGCCTCGACGACATCGACCTCGGCTGCGAACCCACCGTTTGGTCTCGCTGTGAACTTCCAAAAATCGGGCGCACCGATTCCATCCGGGTGGGTTGCCGACACTGGTCGGGCCTTGGATTCGTCACGGGGCTATGGATGGGTCCTGCCCGATGGGCAGGATCGCCAGTGTGGCGACCGGAACGCAACGAGCAATCAGGTCGTGGACACGTTCTGCCACGCGACGACTCGGTACGCATCCAGTAATGGCTCTTGGAACGCCATCGCATCGCCGGCTGCGTGGCTGGCCGTCGTCCCGGATGGCCAATACGAGGTTGCGGTGACTGTTGGAGAGTCGTCGTCGCACGGCAGTTCTGTTCGGCATTCAGTATCAGTCGAGGACGTTGTTGTGCACGATCGGGTGGTGACGTCGGCCCAAACCCCGACTCGTACCGCCACGGCTCAGGTCGAAGTCGATGACGGTCGGCTCGATGTGTCATTCGTTGGAGGACTGCATACGAAGGTTGTAGCGATCGAGATCGTCCGACTCGGAGCTTCCGCCCCCACCTCGACAACTTCGACCAGTCCAGCCACGACCCAACCGACCACGACGACCCAGTCGACGACGACCCTGCCAGCGACGACAGTTCAGTCGACGACGACCCAGCCAGTAACCACCCTTGCGAGCACGACGATTCCGGTGGAAGGTTCAGGAGGACCCGACTCCATCGCGGTGAACTTCCAGCCGTCGAACGGGGCCTCGCCCCAGGGGTGGGTCGCTGACGTTGGGGAACCGTTCAGCACGGATAGGGGCTTTGGTTGGGAGTTGCCAGACGGAAACGATCGGCAGTGCGGCGATCGCAACGCGTCGAGCGACCAGGTCATCGACACGTTCTGCCACGCAACGACTCGATACGTCCGGACGAGTGACGGCTGGCAGGCGATTACGTCTCCAGCGACCTGGTTCGCCGATGTGGCCAACGGCTCCTACCTCGTGTCGGTGTCGGTGGGGGAGTCCAAGTCACACTCCTCGTCGATCAAGCACTCGGTGCAGATCGAAGGTGTGACGCTCCATGATCGGGTCACAACCGACTCGTCGACCCCGGTTCGCACGGCGACCGCCACCGTCGTGGTTGCCGATGGGCGTCTCGACATGAGCTTTGACGGCGGAATCCGAACCAAGGTGGTGTCGCTGCGGGCGACGCGGATCGAGTCCGCTCCGTCAACCACGAGTCCAGTGACGACGAGCCCCAGCACCACCACCACTGCTGGACCGACGACGACGTTGCCGTCGCCAGATCCCGAGGCTGTTGTTGTCGTCGACTACGCATTCTCCGAGGGCTATGACGTCTTCGCAAGTGACAGTAGCGACAACGGTTATCCGCTGGACCTGTTTGCCGGATACTACGGACCGGACTACTCGTGGACGTCAACGGGTCTTGCTGTGCGATCGAGCTCAGAGATTGCAACGCCCGGTCCGGCGTCGAAGGTCTTGGTCGCGATCGGCTCCGTTGGCGCTGCGACCTCCGAGGTTTGGCTCAACACCGGCTCGCCCACAGCCTCTCCTGCAGTCGTTGCGGGCCTCATGGCGTCGCCATCGAGCTATCACTTCGTCTTACGCCGAGATGGGGAGTCGCTCGTCTGGCTGGCGGACTCTGGAGCGGTGGAGCTCAGTGCTCCGGTTCGTGAGAACTCGGTCGTGCACGCAGCATTGGTCGTTACTGCTACGCGGGCCGAGTTCTGGCTCGACGATGTTCTCGTCGACACGGCATCGGTCAGTTCGTCGAACCCCTTTGAGTCACCTGACGCGGCCCGGCTCGTGATCGGCTCGGCTCCTGACGGTTCGCAGGGCTGGGCCGGCACGATCGAGCACTTCCGGGTGTCGTCAGGAGTTGTTTCCGGGCTCGGAGAAGGTGCGAACTCTGTGCCCGGGGCTGACTGCGACGGTCCACTCGGCGCAATCTCAGACCTGGGTGGCACCGACGCGCTTGGGCGCAGCTACGTGGGCGTGTACTTGTCCGAGGCTGACCTTGATGCCGCCTTGGCGAAGACGTCGAGCTTCTCTGAGACCGCGCGTCGCGAGGTCATCAGCCATGCCGATGCAATGCTGTGCCAACGCTCTCTGAGTGTGACGGCGAATGGCGGTGGCAACAGCTGGGTGGCGGACCGTGCGTATGTGGTTGATGGTGAAGTCGACCCGACTGCCGACCGGTCGGACTATCGGATGGCCGAGCGCTTGTCGCGTGGCCTGGTGGCGCTGGGTTGGGCCTACCGAATCACCGGCGACGGACGATATGCGCAACACGCACTCGGACTCATCGATGAGTGGGCAATCAACCCTGCCACTCGGTTCGTACCCCACATCACCTCGAATAATCGAGAAATCGAGATCTACATCACCCAGCCAGGCATCATCTTTGGTGCGGATCTGATCTGGAGCTATGGGGGCTGGACACAGGCACAACGTCAGAGCTTCGTTGGTTGGGTCGGCGACTTGGCCGACGCGTATATCGATGACGCTACGTCGAACAACATCGACTTGTGGCGATTGAATCTCTTGGCTGTCGCCGGTCGGTTCACCGGTCGAGCGGAGCTGACCGCCTACGCACTGGGTCGCTACACATCCAGGGTTGGATCGCTGATTTCGCCCGATGGAGTCATGTTGACCGAGATCGATCGGACTCGATCGCTGTTCTATTCAGTTTTCGGTGCCTCTGCACTGGTGAACCTTGCCGAGATTCTTCGGCTCGATGGCCACAATCTGTACGCGGTCGGAGGTGGGGCGGGTCAGACACTGTTAACCGCTCTCGACAACTTGGCGACCTACCTCGTCGAACCCGACCCCATTGCGTCGTGGCCGTATGAGGAGATCGGGCCGCTCTACGCAGGCGATCTTCAGGTGGCCGCGTTCGAAGTTGCCCATGCTCGCTACCCTCAATCGAACTATGCCGCCGTCATCTCGCAGTGGGGCCGGCCGATGTTCATTCGGACCGGACTCGGTCCAGTGACACTGAGCCACAGCGTCGACCTCTCGACGAGCAACGATGGCTGAAGGTCGACCTGGCCTTGACAGCGAGCCCGTCACCGAGTTGGAGCCTCCGACATGCATTGCCCACTTTGTCATCAGAGCAATATTCGGCCGATCGCCGACCTCGGACACCTGCCAGTGTTTGCCAACGTGT
>CAYGMW010000094.1:0-7843 GCA_964350975.1 uncultured Acidimicrobiales bacterium
CCCCGTGATAGCGCTACGAGTGTCCGTGCCGCACTATGTGTCGGGGCCCCAGAACCCCAAAGGGCAGCAGGCCCTGTTGCGCCGCCTCGAAGACGTGACCGGCGTGGCCTCAGGCGCTGACGACCTTGACGAAGAGGTCGCCGAGTGGGAACAACGGGTGGCCAACGCGGTCGGCACCGACGACGAGGTCATCAACTATGTGCGTCGCCTGGAGCGCGAAGCTGACGCCCGAGCCGAGAACTCGATCGACGGTGACGAACTGGCGTCTGAGATCGAGGAGTTCCTGCGAAACGAGAGCGACGACTGACTGGCCCTGCTACTGGCTGGCCCTGCTACTGGCTGGCCCTGCTACTGGCTGGCTAGAGCACGTCGGTTGCTTGTTGGCGTAGCCAGTGATCGGCCAGCACCAGCAGGGCCATTGCTTCGACCATCGGCACTGCTCGGGGCAGCACACATGGGTCGTGGCGACCCTTGGCCGCCAAGGTCACAGCGTTGTTGTCGCGATCGACCGTGTCTTGGGCCGAGCTGATGGTGGCCGTTGGCTTGAATGGAACGCGGAACTCGATGGTCGCTCCATTGGAGATGCCGCCTTGCACACCGCCACTGAAGTTCGTGGTGGTGATCGGGCCGTTGGGGCCGGGAACGAATGCGTCGTTGTGCTGTCGACCCGTCATCCGGGTGCCAGCAAAGCCGGATCCAATCTCGAAACCCTTCGCGGCGGGTAGCGACAACATGGCTTTGGCCAGGTCGGCGTCAAGCTTGTCGAACACCGGCTCACCGAGGCCCGGGGGCACGTTGCGCGCAACACAGGTAACGATGCCGCCGAGCGAGTCGCCGTCGCGGCGGGCCCGGTCGATTGCGCTGGTGATGCGGGCTGCGGCCTCGGGGTCGGGGCACCGGGTGGGGTCGGCTTCGACATCGGCGAGGGTGACGGTGGCTGCGTCGACCGATGCGTCGATGTCGTGAACGCTCGACACCCACGCCAGCACCTCGACGCCGGCTACCTGGGTAAGCAGCTGCCGGGCAAGGGCCGAGGCCGCGACCCGGCCGATGGTTTCGCGGGCACTAGCTCGGCCGCCACCTTGCCAATTGCGGATGCCGTATTTGGCTTCGGTGGTGTAGTCGGCGTGAGAAGGCCGAAACAGGTCCTTCATCTCGTCATACGCGCCGGGCCGGGCGTCGGTGTTGCGCACGAGCATGGCGATCGAGGTGCCGAGCGTTTGGCCCTCGAAGACGCCGGACAAGATCTCGACGCGATCGGCTTCTTGGCGCTGGGTGACGAGGCGGCTCTGGCCGGGGCGGCGACGGTCGAGTTCGAACTGGATGGCGTCGAGGTCGACCTTCAGGCGAGGGGGGCAGCCGTCGATGACCACGCCCACACCACCCCCGTGGCTTTCGCCAAAGGTTGAGATCTTGAATCGTTCTCCAAAGACGCTGCCTGTCACGGCGGCTAACGGTACCGCCGCCAGGGCCAGACGTCGTACGGTTCAGGCAGTACCGTCAACGCCGTGCGCCACTGCTATGAGTGCGGCCTCGCGGCCCCCGAGAACAACTCGATCCCAACCTGCCCTGACCATGGGCCCTTGTGGAAGCTGGTGCAGCAGGGACCGACGGCCAATGTGCTGGTCGAGCGTGATGGCAAAATCCTGCTCGCCAAGCGCGGCCACGAACCCTGGTTTGGACACTGGTGTATTCCGGGCGGGTTCGTCGACTACGGCGAACACCCCGAAGCCGCGGCCCGTCGCGAGCTCATGGAAGAAGCCGGTGTGTCGGTCCGGCTGACTGGCATGTTGGGCATTTACGTCGCGCCATACGAGCGGCCCGATGGGACCGACTGGATCCAGACCACGGTCTATCTCGGCGTTACCGATGACGACCCAGTCGTGAACGACGGCGAGATGCTCGATGTGGGCTGGTTTGGCGCCGATGAGCTGCCCGAACCAATGCTGCCGTCGCATCTTGTTCGACTCGCCGACTGGACTGCTCGGCGGGTGTGGATCTGGGACGGACACACGGCCGCTGGGTCGATGGAAGGCGGCTGACCTGCCGTGACCGACCGGCTGGACCCGCCGACCTTGCTCAGCGAACACTCCGACGAGGGTGTCTCCCGGCACGAGGTTGGGGTCGAGCCACGCCTGCACCGAGCCGCCGTCGCGATCATTGCGGCATTGGTGCTGGTTCTCGTCGTTGGCGCTGTGGTTGGGGCCACGGGTCCGAGAGCTCAAGACACAGCTGATGTTGCGACCACGATCCCGGTTGAGAGTTCGATTGCGCCGACAACGACCACGGGTGTTGATGCTCCCGCAGCCACGATTGCGGTGACGACCCCTCCAGTGGGCCCCACCGAAACAGCGCCACGCGACACCGTGCCCCTCGGCGAAGCCTTTGCGGAGAACCCACCTCAAGGCCAGCTGGTCGTGTGGAGCCTGGATCGTCCGGTGGCCCAGATCCTCGACCTAGCTGAGGGCACCTCGTCGGAGATCGATCTCGAGTTCCTCGAACTGGCCGACGTCAAGGCCATCACCGGTGTTGGCTCCAAGCTGGTCATCGAAAGCAAGAACGGCTTCTCGTGGGCCGACCCCGACGGAGGGTTCGGCACCCTGACCCCCGGGGGCGAAGCCAGGGCCTTTGGTGACGACGAGGTCTGGTTGTCGGCGGCGTATGTGTCGAATCGATCGTTCGTGCCGACCCGGGCGTCGGTCGACGGCGAGCTGGCTGACCTGCCTGAGTTGCCGGGCGGTGTGTTTCCCTTTGGTGCTGTCGGCGATGCCTTGGTTGTCGGGGGCGGGGCGTCGGGAGGTGTCTATGTGCACGACGGCGACGGCTATCGGTTGCTGACACCGGGGGCACTGCTCGGCACGGGCGGTGGCGCAGTGTTGGCCCGGGTGTGCGATGAAGCGTTGACGTGTGAGCTGCACCGGATCGATGTCGCGACGGGCGACACAACTGTCCATTCGCTGCACCGGATGACCGATCTGGCGGGAGTGTGGTGGGTCGACAGCATCGTGTCGCCCGACGCGTCCGCTCTGCTGGTGATGTCTGGGGCGGAGCCGGTGCTGTGGGACCTCGAGTCGGGGGTCATGTTGCCGGTGCCGGTCAACCGCGGACGCCCGATTGCTTGGTCGAGCGATGCCCAATGGCTCTTCATTGGCGGCAATGCCGAGATTGTCGGGATTCATCGACTCTCAGGTGACGAGGTGCGGTTCGCAGTGCCGGGCGATTTCCCGTGGGACGACTCGATGAGGATGACCTCGCTCGCCGCAGCCTGACGAGCGGTACCGTCGTTGCTTGTGAATGCATTTTCGGTTCTGTCCGAATGGCCCGTTGGTCGAGTAGCAGCTGGGGTCATCCGACCCGATGGGTCCCAGGAGGTCTTTGGCGACCCACTGGCGCCGTTCGAGTTGGCGTCGGTCACCAAGCCGCTCACGGCTCTGGCGATCATGGTTGCTGTCGAAGAAGGCATCGTGAGCCTTGACGAACCCATCGGCCCACCAGGGGTGACGATGCGCCACCTGCTGTCGCATGCGTCGGGCCTCGCTCCCGATCAGCGGCGGCTGCTGACCGAACCGAACCGGCGTCGGATCTACTCCAACGCCGGTATCGAACTGGCTGCCGACACCGTGGCCGCAGCAGCCGAGATGAACTTCGCGACCTACCTGGCAGAGGCCGTCGTCGAACCCCTCGGCATGACTGCCACGGCGCTGACCGGATCGCCCGCCTTTGGGGCGTCGAGCAGTCTGTCGGACCTGCTCGCGGTCGCGACCGACCTGCTACGGGCCGATCCGTTGCTGCTCGACCGCTCGACGGTCGATGAGATGACGTCGCCCGCGTTTGCTGACTTGCCGGGAATCCTGCCCGGGTATGGCTTGCAAGAACCCAACGAGTGGGGACTTGGGGTCGAGATTCGGGGCCGCAAGCGCCCTCACTGGACCGGTGGAACGAACTCGCCACGAACCTTTGGCCACTTCGGCCGGGCCGGCACCTTCATGTGGATCGATCCCGAGGTGGGAGCGGCCTGTGTGGTGCTGACCGACCGCGACTTCGGCGAATGGGCCCAGAGCCGGTGGCCGTTGTTCAGCGATGCGGTGCTCGCCGAACTCTGACCTCCCACACCCTCGTCCCTAATATGACGAAATGATGACGGAAAATGGCGGCTGGCCCTCAAGGCGCACCCATTGTTTGCCGATGTGACAGTCACACATCGACCGCGTATGTTACAGATATGTAACGGCGCGGGCGGGTCGAGGGAGACATTGTGGACCGCGCTGACGCACTACACCTGTTACGCCGCACGGGATTTACCGTTCGCCAAGCCGAACTCACCGAGATCGCTGCACTGAGCCGCAACGCGGCCATCGATCGTTTGCTCGATTTCGGACCCAACGGCGGAGCCAGTCCACCGCCACAGGTGTTCGACGAAGAAGGCAAACGTTGGGAACAGGTTCGCGACCTGCGTCTGTGGTGGCTTCAGCGCATGTTGAGTTCGCCGCGGCAGTTGCAAGAAAAGATGGCCCTGTTCTGGCATTCGCACTTTGCGACCTCAGCCGAGGCGGCGTACTACGCGGTGCACACCTGGGAACAGAACCAGCTGTTTCGCACCCACGCGATTGGCGACTACCGCGAGCTCGTCCAAGGGGTTGCTGTTGGTCCGGCCATGTTGGCCTACCTCGACAATCACCGAAACAAGGCAGGCAACCCAAACGAGAACTTCGCGAGGGAGCTCCTGGAGCTGCATACCTTGGGGCCCGGAAACTTCTCCGAGAACGACATCGTCGAGGTGGCCAGGGCTTGGACCGGTCACGGCCTCGACGAGGGCAAGGATCACTACGAGTTTCACTCGAAGTACCACGACTATCGCAACAAGACGATCTTTGGCATCACCCGCGACTGGGACGGTCCGGCGGTCATCAACGAGATCGTGACCGGCTCGAAGAGGTCGGCCGCAGCGAAATTCTTGGCCAAGAAGCTCTATGAGTTCTTCGTCCACGAGGCACCCAGCCAGCCCGTCATCGACCGCCTAGCCGCCGACTTCGTGGCCGGCGGCATGCAGATTTGGGTGTTGGTGCGCTCCATCTTGCGCAGCGACGAGTTCTGGTCGACCGCCGGCCGGGTTGCGATGGTGCGAAACCCCGTCGAGTTCGTGGTGGCCTGCATCCACGGCGCGGGAAGTTCAGTTGACGAAGCCCGCCCCGACTGGTGGCTGCAGTCCATGGGAATGGACCTGTTCTATCCACCGAACCCCGCCGGCTGGAAGCTGAACGGCTACTGGGTGTCATCGACAGCTCAGTGGGCCAAGTCGGACTTCGTGCGCCACCTGACATGGAAGGCCGTCAAGCGCGACCACCTTCACGAGATCAAGGACCTTGGTGTTCCGCAAGCGGTTGCCCTGGCCTTGTCGTGGTTCGGAGTCGAAGACGCAGACCCGTCAACCCGCGCCGCAATCGAGAACTACCTGTACGCCGAACGAGCCACCTGGGAGTGGCCACAACACGCAAACCTGCTGACGCTCACGATGCTGTCGCCCGACATCCAGGTGGCCTAGGGGATCTCATGAATGACGCCGAACTTGAATTCGAAGACATCCAAGCCCTGTTGTCGGGACCTCTCGACAACAGCCCTGGCGGCATTTCTCGACGCCGATTCCTCCAGATGACCGCCGCCGGTGCTGGTGTTGCCATGGTCGGGCCGACCCTGGGACACGCCAGCGCGTTGGCCGGGCCTCGCCTGGCCCACGACGAGGGTGTGCTCGTGGTGGTCCAGATGGGTGGCGGAAACGACGGCATCAACACCGTCATCCCAACCGCCCAAGACGCGGCCTATCGCAGCCTTCGCGGCAGCTTGGCTGTGGATCAGGCTGCGATGCATCACCTCGGTGGCGGTGTGGCGCTGCACCCGGCTCTGGCCCAGCTCAAGGGCCGGTGGGACCGTGGCCAAGTCGCCATTGTCCAAGGCATCGGGTACGACAATGCGTCGCTCAGCCACTTCGACTCAATGGCCCACTGGATGCACGCCAAGGCGGGAAGCAACCCGGAGGGGTCGCCTCGCGATGGCTGGATCGGGCGCTGGCTCGACAGCCTGGGGGCGTCGCGCAGCGAGCTTGAGGCCGTGGTGTTCGACAGCTCGATTCCGCTGCACTTTCGTGGTCGGGTGGCCACCGCGGTGGGCCTCGCCGCCGACGGCGGCAGCGATTTTGGTGTTCGTGACGACGCCGACCATCTCAGGATGTATGACGCCTTGAGGTCGATGGCGGCGAGCACCTCTCGGCGCGGCCCCTGGGCCGACGCTGTTGCCGATTCGAGCGTGGCCGCGCTCGATCTGGCCCGACTGGTTGCTCCGGCCTATTCGGGCGACGACCAAGGCGGCTCGTCGTTTGAGCGCGAGATGGTGCGAGCGGCCCGGCTGATCAACGCCGACGTCGGCGTGCGGGTCATCGGCACGTCGGTCGGGAGTTTCGACACCCACGCGGGTCAAGATTGGCAGCACAACCAGCTGTTGACTGAGTTCGACAATGGCATCGAACGGTTCTTTTCGTCGCTTGACCCGAGGTACTCGTCCCGGGTGACCGTGGTGACGTTCTCAGAGTTTGGCCGACGTCCCGAGCGCAATGGTTCTGGTGGCACCGATCACGGCACCGCGAGCGTGGCCTTCGTGATCGGGGCCAAGGTCCGCGGCGGTCTCGTCGGACAGTACCCATCGCTGACCAACCTCGACAGCCGCGGAAACCTGCACCCAAGTGTCGACTTCCGATCGGTCTACGCCACGATCCTCGACACCTGGATGAGGGCCAGCAGCACGGCGATTCTTGGTGGCAGCTTCGCCAAGGTTGACCTGTTCCGGGCAGCTCCGGGCAACACCCAGGTGCTGAATCCGGCTCCGAATCCGCGAGGGTCGCAGGGGTACTTGATCACGACCGATGCTGGCGCTGTCCACAACTTCGGCAACCGAGCGTCTTACGGCGGCACCGCGGGATCGGCGGTGGCCTCCTTGCAGCGACACCCCACGACAGACGGGTACTGGTTGTGCACCGCGGATGGTGGGGTCGAACCGTTTGGCACTGCGGCATTCCATGGCTCGATGGCTGGCGCCTCGTTGGCCTCGCCAGTGGTCGACATGGCGGTGCATCCAACCGGCAACGGCTACTGGCTGCTCGGCGGCGATGGTGGCGTGTTCAGCTTCGGACAGGCCCCGTTCTTTGGTTCGACGGGCAACTTGAGGCTGGCCCAACCAGTGGTCGGAATGGCGCCTCATCCGACGGGCCGGGGTTACTGGTTTGTGGCCTCTGACGGTGGAGTCTTTGCCTTTGGGTCGGCGCGATTCTTTGGGTCGACCGGTGGCATGACGCTGCGTCGGCCGATCGTGGGCATGGCCGCGACGCCGTCTGGCCGTGGGTACTGGTTGGTGGCCGACGATGGTGGCATCTTTGCCTTCGGTGACGCCCGGTTCTTTGGGTCGACTGGCGGCATGACGTTGGCTCGGCCAGTCGTCGGTATGGCGGCGACGCCGTCGGGGCGTGGGTATTGGTTGGTGGCCGACGATGGTGGCATCTTCGCCTTCGGCGACGCCGGCTTCCAAGGTTCGTTGGGTGGCCAGGTGGTCGCGGGCCGGGTCATCGGAATCACCGGCTGATCAGCTCGTTGGCCCGTCCTACACTCGTCACAATGCAGATGCTCAGAACCTTCATCGTGTGTGTCGTTGTTGCCTTCGCTCTGGTGTCGTGCTCCAGCGATGCAGATAGTGATGTTGACGACACCGACGACATCGAGGTCGCGGACACTCGCGACGAGACCGACGAGACCGACGAGACCAACGAGACCGACGAGACCAACGAGACCGACGCAACAGC
>CAYGMW010000094.1:7943-12006 GCA_964350975.1 uncultured Acidimicrobiales bacterium
ACGAGACCGACGAGACCAACGAGACCGACGAGACCAACGAGACCGACGCAACAGCAGCAGACGACGGGCGGGTCGAGGCAACCGCAGCGGTCTTTGCTGACTTTGGGCCCGATTCGCCCGGTTGTGCGGTCGGTGTTTCCTATCCGGGCGGACGCCACTCTGCGGCCTATGGGTCGAGTGACATCGACGCAGGCGAACCCCTCGAACCGGGGTCAATCTTCGACATTGGATCGGTGTCCAAACAGTTCACCGCCGGAGCGATCGCGCTCGCTGTTCTCGATGGCGACCTGGCACTCGATGACAATGTGTTCGACATCATCGATGGCGTGGCCCCGTCATACGACGGTGTGGTGACGATTGATGACCTCGTCCATCACACCAGCGGTTTGCCGGACTACACCGAGCTGCTCGATGCAGACGACGACGAAGTCACCACCATGCAGGACGCCCTCGACGTCATGCGGGCCGACGACTTCGTCCCCGACTTCGAGCCCGGCACTGCTTTCGATTACTCCAACACCAACTATGTGCTGATGGCCGAGGTGATCCAGCAGGTCACCGGACAGTCATTCGTCGAGTATTCGGCCGAACGTATCTTCGAGCCGCTCGCTATGAACCATTCGGTGGTTCGCGACGATCAGGGCGACCTGCTCGATGGCCAGGCCCAGGGGTACATCAATGACGGCGAGTGGGTTCCGGCCGGGTCGTCATGGCAACAGACCGGCGATGGCGCCGTCCACTCCACGGTCGGCGACGTCCTCAACTGGGCCGAGCTGTTCTTTGGCGACAGCCCCGCCCCTGATGGCGAAGTCGGGTCTGCTGATTGGTTGTTGCTGATGTTGCAGCCCGGATCGGCCGACGACGACGGCACTCCCTATGCGTTTGGGATCAGCCTCGAACAAGACGGCGATCTGCTCACCCACGCAGGAGCGTGGACTGGCTACTCGTCATCGTTGGCTGTCAGGCCAAACGACGAGCTCGCGGTCGTGGTGCTGTGCAATATCGACGACCTCGACGCTGACGAGCTGGCGTCAAACGTGATGGATGTGTGGCGCTGACGAGCGCTGACGAAGCGAGGCCTAGAGGTCGGCGCCGACGCGCATGATGGCGGCGTCGGCATCAGTGGGCGAGCAGTTGGTCTCGCGGCAGATGATCTCTTGGAGGTCGTCTCCGGTGTAGCCCTGGTTGCGCAGCCGGATGGCGGTCCAGTGCAGCTCGTGGCGCCGCATGCGTACCTCGGACCGGTCGGTGACACGCTTCACCTCGTTGACCCTGCTCGCCATCGCGTAGATGAAACCGGCGACGAAGGCCGAGACGGCAAGGACCACGAAAAAAGCACTGAGGGTGCTGACAGCTGCGCTCACGGTCAGTTGTCTAGCACTGTGAGTGAGATCAATGCCAGAACTTGAGAGAAATTTTACTGCTTGGCGAGATTTATTGCTCAAGGAGCTCGGGAGCTCGGGCTTGGCGACGCAACACCAACGGGTATCCGATGAGCCCAACCCCAGCGAACAAGAACCATTGGCCCGCATACCCCAGGTGCGGCCCCGCATCATGGGTCGGGGGCGGGATCGGAACCAGACCGATCTCACCGGGGTCCGAGTCGACGAGCGCCAGATAGACCTCGGCCAAGTCGGCGTTGGTCTGGCTCGCGATTCTGGCCACATCGACCCTGAGCATTGACTCAAGAACGCCAGCGGCGGGATCGTCTGACTGGAACCGCCCAGCTTCTTGGCTGGCCCGAAGCTGGCCCGTCACCGAAACATCAACGGCGTCGGGGCGCATCCACGAGCGGTCGTCTTGTTCGCATTGGGCCAGGTTCATCCACCCGCGGTTGACCACAACAGCGTCCGGGCCGGTGCCGGTCGCGGGGCCGGAAAGGTCAAGGGTGGTGACGATGTTGCAGCCAGCCTGACCATCGAGCGACTGGTTCCAGATCAAGATGTCGTTCGGTTCCCATTTGCCAACAAGTTCGGCTCGACGAAAATCGAGGTCGTCGGCGCTGAGCGAACCCAGGGTGTCGTTGGTGATCGCCGGTTCGGCGACACGGGAGTCGAGTCGATCGTTGAGGTCGGCTCGCCACTGGTGGCGTGACAGCTGCCACAAGCCAGCGGCGATGAACAAGCCGACGAGCGTGATGGCCAACAGGTGGCCAACAATCCATTTGGGAGTCAGCGCAAACTTGTACATCGGACATGACGCTACCGAACCCCGTGGCGATACCTGCCTCGCGGCATCCCGAGATCAGGCGTTACCGTATCGGGCGTGGTGCCGTACGACCTGTCCCGGATCGACCAGGCCGCGGTTGGGCTCAGCGAGGCCTGGGCGGTCATGGCGTCGTGGATGCCCGGGGGTCGGGTCGACTCACTCGACGGAGGGGTGCTGGTGACGACGGCAGCGCCGGCTGAAGACCTCCGTGGCCCGCTCATGTTCGACCGCACTGCGACCCACAGCACCATCACTGATGCGACGGTGCTCGCCCACCAACTGGGCCGAACCCTCGCCGTTGATGTGCTCGTGGGTCATGTCCCCGAGGTTCACCAGTCGTTGGTCGAACGCCGGTTTCAGCGGGTGGTCGACCGCCAAGTGATGGCCGCGGCCGTGTCGGTGGTGGCGGCCGAACCCCGCTCGGCAATGGTCCGGGTGGCCGACGAAGCCGATCTCGCTGGCCTGCGACGCCTGCAGATAGCGGCGTTCGATATGACGCCCGAGGCCGCCGAGGTCATGATGTCGGCCGAGGCCCTCGCCGCGAGTCCGCATGTGATCGAGGTGGTCGATGGCGAGATCGTGGCGATGGCGATCGGTATTGCCACGACCCACGCCATTGGGGTGTTCGGAGTTGCCACAGCTCCGCACTTTCGTCGTCGCGGCGCTGCGGCGCGCTGCGTTCGTGCCGCTGTGGGAGCGGCGAGCGAGTTCACTGACGCGGGCATCGTGTGGTTGCAAGCCAACGACGATGTGGCTGCGGTCTACGGTTCGCTCGGTTTTGAGACGATCACGCGATCAGAGGTCTGGCTGGATGCCCATGTGTAGAACACCTCTGAGGCAATGTGGGGTGTTCGTCGCCGCCGCGCTCTTGGCATCGGGCTGTTCCGGGGGGATCACCACCGTCGACACTGCGGGAACCACCACCACGATCGTGGCGTCGACCACGACCCAGGTACCGCCGACGACCGAACCCACAACTACGACAACCCAGCCGCCGCCGACGACCGAACCCACCACCACTACCGAAGCGCCACCTCTTGAGTGGAATCTGCTCGCCGGCGGCGACGTGCTGATGGACATCACCGCCCCAGCGGGCATCGACCCCTTTGTGGGCTTGGTGCCATCTCTCGCCAGCGCCGACCTCGCGATGGTGAACGTTGAGATGGCTATCTCGGATCGTGGTACTGCCGTTGGCGGCAAACAGTTCACGTTCCGAGCGCCGCCCGTCGCCGCCGAGATCATTGGCGCGGCTGGCATCGATGTGGCCACGCTGGCGAACAATCACGCACGCGACTACGGCGCTGATGCCCTGCTCGACACGGTGTCGTTGCTGCAGGCCGCTGGGGTGACCCCGATTGGGGCCGGACCGACCTCAACTGACGCCTTCACCCCCGCCGTGCTCACGGTCGGGCCGATTGGACAGCAGATCACCGTGGCGTTCTTGGGGGCAGCGCTCGTGGTGCCAGGCGGCTTTGCTGCGACCTCCGACCGGGCCGGGGTCGCCGACGGCAACGACCGAGATCGGGTCTTGGCCAATGTGAGGGTCGCTGCGGCTGCCAACGACGTCGTGATCGTCACCTTGCACTGGGGCATCGAACGCGACACCTGCCCGAGTGACACCCATCGCCGTTTCGCCGAACAGATCCTCGAGGCCGGCGCCACGGCCGTTGTTGGCCACCATCCACACGTGCTTCAGCCCGTCGAGTTCGAAGACGGCAAGGTCGTCGCGTTTTCGATGGGCAACTTCGCCTGGCACCCGCGCAGCAGCATCACCGGCGACACCGGCCTGCTTGAGTTGAAATTCGTCGATACCGACCTGGTTGACGTCGTGGTGCACCCCCACGTGCTTGATGGC
>CAYGMW010000095.1:0-11933 GCA_964350975.1 uncultured Acidimicrobiales bacterium
GCAGTAGTACACGAGGCTATCGGTCTGCTCGACTCGGGCGAGGCCCGGGTGGCAGAAGTGATCGACGACGCTGTCGTGGTGCACGAATGGCTGAAGCTGGCCATCTTGTTGTACTTCTCCGCCACCCCGAACGTCACCACGACGGTGGGCCCGTTCGAGATCGTCGACAAGGTGCCGCTCAAAACCGACCTTGCTGCTGCCGGGGTGCGAGCCCTGCCAGGGTCGATCGCCCGGTGGGGTTCGTTCGTCGACACTGGTGCCGTGCTGATGCCCAGCTTCGTAAACATCGGGGCCCGCGTCGGTGCAGGCACCATGGTCGACACGTGGGCCACTGTCGGGTCGTGCGCCCAGGTCGGCCGTAACGTGCACCTGTCTGGAGGTGTTGGGCTCGGAGGTGTGCTCGAACCCCCTCAGGCCGCCCCGGTGATCATCGAAGACGACGCGTTCATCGGCAGCCGATCGATGGTGACCGAAGGGGCCCGAGTGGGCCGAGGCGCCATGCTGGGCGCGGGGGTGATCCTCAACCCGTCGATACCGGTCATCGACGCCGAAACCGGCGAAGAGGTTGCCCGTGGTGTGGTGCCGCCATGGTGTCTCGTCATCAACGCGACGAGGCCCAAGACCTATGCCGGCGGCACGTTTGGCCTGCCGTGTGCGCTCATCATCAAGCGCTTCAGCGAGGGCGAACGTCACGACAAGGCCGCTCTCAACGACGTCCTGCGCACCCACGGCGCCGCCCTGTAGACGCTGCTCACTGGCCGTACAGCTCGCGACCGATGGCACCCGGACCCACCTCAACGTCGACCGGGCCGGTGGGACAATCGAATCCCATCATCCAGCCTTCACTACTTCAGGTGCTTTCTTTGATGTTGTTTCAGCATCTTTAGCTATTTTCACGACTCCTCTTGACCACTCAGTGTGACTTCGGTTACGTTGCCCCGCCATGACAGCGGTGGCATCACGAGTCGACCAAACCGAAGCCGAGTTCGACGAAGCTCCTCGGCGCAAGCTGACCCCTCGGCGGGTGTGGCCCGGCAGTCGAGCAACCGTCGGCGGCCTGCTGGTCGCAGTGGCGGCCCTTGGGCTGTACGCCGCGGTGCGCAGCGCCCAGGCTCCGCCGACCACGCTCTACGTCGTGGCCCGCGACGCCATTGCGCCCGGCACTGTCATCGGCACCGAACACGTCGGCGCCCAACGCATGGAACTCCCCGCCGGACTGGCCGAGGCTGCGTTCACGTCCTTCGATGACGACCTCGTCATCGGCAGCGTGGCCATCGAGGCCATTGGCTCTGGCGAACTGGTGCAGCGCAGCGATGTGCGCCTGATCGCCGCGGGCGACACGACGCCGTTCGAGATGAGCTTCAGAATCGACGCCGACCGGGCTGTCGCTGGGTCACTGAGGGCGGGCGAGCGGGTCGATGTGCTCGCCACCCGCGGCAACAGCGCCGACGCGCCAACAGAGGTCGTCGAACGAAATCTGGTGGTCATCGCAGTGGAGCGAGCCGGCGATTCCAGCCTGGCTGGCGAACGCCAAGTCATCACCGTGGCCCTCGACACCAGCACCCAGGCAATCGCTCTGGCCGGGGCGGTCGATACCGCAACCGTCACCCTCGTACGCACGATGGAGTCCACGCCGTGAGCCCCCGCTTTGCGGTCCTCGGTCTCGCCACCGTGCGATCGGTGTGGCCCCGCGAGGTCACCGGGTGGTCGATGTCGGGCGCGCTGCCCATCGATTTCGCCAAATGTGTATCGGCCGACGAGGTTCGGGCCCGGCTGCGAACCGGACGCACCCAATCAGCGGTGCTGGTCGATGCCAATGCCCTCGGTGTCGACCGCGACCTGTTCGCCGTCGTCCACGAGTTCGGCGCTGCGGTCATCGTCGTCGGCAGCGACGAACGCAACTGGATCGACATCGGTGCCGATGCCCAGCTCCACGAGGTGTTTTCTCGCCACGACCTGCTCGATCGGCTCACAGCGACGTGCAGCCCGCTCGGCCCAAGCGTCGACATCGGCCCCGTTGTCACGACCGACCTCGGCACCGTCCGATCGGGAGGTCGGCTCATTGCGGTGATGGGTCGAGGCGGCGCCGGAACATCGACGTTGGCCGCGGCGCTGGCTCAGACTCTCGCCGAACCGACCGCCGACGCGGCAACATCCCAACCGGCGACACTCCTGGCCGACCTGGCCCGCCGTGCCGATCAGGCCATGTTGCACGACGCCACCGATGTGGTGCCGGGCGTACAGGAACTGGTTGAGGGCCATCGCCAAGCGCGCATGAACGCCACCCAGATCCGAGCCACCACGTTTCGCATCCAGGCTCGTGGCTACGACCTGCTGCTCGGCCGTCGCCGCGCTGGCGACTGGATCACCCTTCGTCCCCGCGCTCTCGACGCCGCCCTCGATGGCCTGGTCGACACCTATGGGGTGGTGGTGGCCGATATCGATGCCGACCTCGAGGGCGAAGCCGACTCGGGTTCGGTCGATATCGAGGAGCGCAATGTGTGCGCCCGGGCGGTCGTCGAGCGGGCCGATGTGGTGGTCATCGTGAGCGACCCGAGTCTCAGCGGTATTCACCGGCTGGTCACCATGATCGACGAATGCATCCGTTTCGGTGTCGACGAGGCCCGCCTGGTTCCAGTCATCAATCACGCACCCCGAACGGCACGCCTGAGGGCTGAGATGAACGCCAGCATCGCGACCCTCGCCGACACCGACCTCGGTGGAGATGTGGCATCGACGGTCTTCGTCGGATCTCGGCGTCATGTCGACGACGCCCATCGCAATGGCACCCGCCTACCCTCGGCTCTGGGGCGCGACCTCGCCGCAGCGGTACTCGCCGCGATCGCCCGTTCACCTCGGCTCGTCGACACGCCGTCCGACCTGGTGCCGGTCGCAGTGGGTTCGCTCGGGTTCGCCGGCGCTGGCGGCGACCCCGACGACATCATCGGAAGCGGTGGGCAATGACCAATCCACTGGCGCTCATCGAATCCGAAGTCCAGTCGCGGGCTAAGGCTCAAAACATCGATCCATCCAGCGACGAAGGTGTGCGCCAGCTGCACGCCTTGGTGGCCGATGAGGTCGAACGATGGCGGCTCGATTTTCGCCGAGGCCGCCGCGAGTTCGACCTGGCCGACCCCGACATGGTCGCCGAACGGGTCAACCGCAACCTCACTGGCTACGGCCCGCTCGAACCCCTCCTCGCCGACGACGACGTGTGGGAGGTCATGGTGAATGCCCCCGACGCCATCTTCGTCAAACGTCACGCCGGCCCATCGGGCTACCACGACGAGGTGTTCCACGACGACGACCATGTCCGGCGCACCCTGACCAAGATCCTCGACGACGCCTCGTCGGCCCATCGCACCCTTGATCCAACCGAAGGTTTGCAAGACGCCCAGCTCGAAAGCGGCGCCCGGCTGCACATCGTGCACGCCGATCTGGCTCGGGGCGGGCACCTCATGTTCAATATCCGCAAGTTCACCGGGGTGGCCTATCGCACCCTCGATGAGCTGGTCGATGCGGGCACCCTGACGGTTCCGGTGGCCCGATTCCTCTCCGCCTGTGTCAACAGTCGGGCGTCGATACTGTTTGCCGGGTCGCCAGGCACCGGCAAGACGACCTTGTTGTCGTGTTGTGCAGCCGAACTCGACCCGTCGTTGCGGGTCGTGGTGGCCGAAGAGGTCTTCGAAGCCGACGTGCCCCTGCCCAATGTGGCCTCGATGCAGACCCGCCCGTCGCGGGCCGAACGCGATGCGGTCGATCTTCGACGACTCGTGGCCGGTTTCTTGCGTATGGCGCCCGACGTGGCGATCGTGGGCGAGGTCCGCGACCGCGAAGCGCTGCCGTTGCTGCTCACCTTGTCATCGGGCGTCACCGGCTACACCACGATCCATGCCGGTTCGGCCCGTCAGGCCCTCACCCGACTGCGGTTCATCTGCCAACTGTCGGACAGCAAGAACGAGCTGCCGATGTCGGCACTCAACAGCCTGGTGAGCGAGGCCATCGACGTGGTGGTCCATCTCGAACGGACCCCGGACGGGGTTGAGGTCACCTCAGTGGTGGCGGTCGAAGACCTGATCGGTGGCCTCGACGGGGTGCAGTTCACCGCCACCGATGTGTTCCGCCGACCCCAGCGGGGCGAGGCGCCGGCGTGGACGGGCGACTTGCCCATCCGGCTCGGGCATCGTCTGACCGATCACGGCTATGACGTCCACGAACTCGTCGGCGAGATGTCGGTTCGATGATCGCGGTACTGGTGGCGGTGGCCGGTGGGCTCGGGGTGCATCTGCTCTTCACCCGTTTCAGCCGGGGCGAGCGGGGTCTTCGTTCGAGCACTGGCCCGGCCCGACCCCACGTGGCTGAGCGCGCGGCCCGGTGGACCAACGACTGGCTCACCCAAGCGGGCCTGGCCGAGGTCCGCTGGCGCGATGTCGGCGCCGTCTGTGCGGCCATGTTTTGCCTGGCCGCTCTCCTCACCTATGCCATTTTCGGTGGCTGGCTCCCGGCCCTGTTCGCCGGAGCCGCCACGGCCACGGTGCCCCCGTTGGCCTATCGCCAGCGCCGAGCTCAGCGACTGGCCGCGGCCCAAGAAGCCTGGCCCCGCATGATCGAAGAGATCCGGGTGCTGACCGGAAGCGCCGGTACATCGATTCCCCAAGCCATCTTCCAAGTAGGTCGGCGGGCTCCGGTTGAGCTGCGCGACGCGTTCGACGCGGCCCACCGCGAGTGGCTACTCACCACCGATTTCCCGAGGGCGATGGACGTGCTCAAGCGGGGCCTGGCCGACCCCACCGCCGATGCGGCGTGTGAAACCTTGCTCACGGCCCACCAAATTGGTGGCGTCGAGCTCGACAGCAGGTTGATCGACCTGGCCGACGACCGTCTTGCCGACGTGCAGGGCCGCAAGGATGCCCGTGCCAAACAGGCCGGTGCTCGCTTCGCCAGGGCGTTCGTACTGATCGTGCCCATCGGCATGGCCATGGTCGGGCTCACCATCGGCGATGGCCGAGCCGCCTATCAAACCACCGGTGGTCAGCTCGCAGTGTTGGCCGGGTTCTTGATGATGTTCGGCTGCTGGTTGTGGGCCGGTCGCATCATGAACATCCCGTCCGAGCAGAGGGTGTTCGCCAAATGAGCCGCATTGTTGCCCTGTCGCTCGTGGCGTTGTGGTTCGGGGCCACCTTGTTGTTGTCCGAGCTGCGCTGGTTCCGTCGCCTACCCCTCGTTGAACGGCTGGCCCCGTTCACCGCTGGCGGTTCGTTGCGCTTGGGCGGAAAGCACTTTGTCAATCGGTCCTTCGGCGGAGTGCTTGGCCCAGTTGCGGCCACGGTCGGCGAGCGCTTGTCGAGGGGTTTTGGGGTGTCCGAGGAGCTCTCGTTGCGCCTCGAACGGATCCACTCTGATGTCGACCCGAGCCAGTTCCGCACCCGCCAAGTCGGTCGAACTGCGGTGGCCCTCGCGGCTGGCGTGTTGCTGGCCTTGGTGATGGGCCTCACCGGTCCCCTGGCCGTCGGCGTCGTGATGATGCCGCCCCTGCTGACGTTCCTCTTGATCGAGCAGGGCCTAGCCAAGCGCAGCGAACGCCATCAAGAACACCTGATGCTCGAGCTGCCCGTGGTCGCCGAACAGCTCGGCATGTTGCTCAGTTCGGGCTATTCGCTCAGCGGCGCCATTGCGCGGATTGCCCAGCGCAGCGATGGCGCATGCGCAGCCGATCTCAAGCGGATGACCAACCGCATCCGCCAGGGTGTCTCGATCGATGACGCGTTACGCGAGTGGAGCCGCACCGCAGCCTTGCCGGCGGTGCATCAGCTGGTATCGGTGCTGACACTGCACCACGACGCCAGCGACCTCGGCCGACTCATCTCCAACGAGGCCCGGGGCATTCGCCGAACTCGCCAGCGCGACCTGCTCGAACGCATCGAGCGCCGCAATCAGCAGGTGTGGGTGCCCGTCACCGTCGCGACCCTGGTGCCCGGAGTCATCTTCCTCGCCGTGCCGTTTTCGAGCGCCCTGTCAGGGTTCGCCTCGATCTAGCAGTCCAGTTCCAGCAGTGTTTTCAGAAAGAGAGCAACAACGATGAATACCAGCGTGATGATGTGGTGCGCCGTCCGGTCGTTTCTGACCGTCAGCGGCGGCCGGGTTCGCGACGAAGCAGGTGAGGGCGTCATTTCGGCGGCCATCGCGGTGCTGATCGTTGCGGCTCTGGGCGCGTTGATGTGGGTGGGCTTCCAGTCGATCTGGACCGATGCCGAGTCGACCACCCGCTCCAAGATTGCCGAAATCGGCGGCTGACCGGCCGGTGCGCCACCGCGACGAACATGGTTCGAGCGTGGTGTCGGTGACCCTGGGCGTGCTCGTGTTCTTCGTGATGTTGTTCAGCGCAGCCCAGCTGCTGTTCGTGATGCACCTGTCGTCGGTGGTGAATGCCACCGCGTACGACTCGGCTCGCATCGTGGCTCGGTCGGGTTCGTCGTCTGACGGATCGGCCCGGGCCGCGGCGGCCGCCCACGCTCACAATTTGCTCGACGGCACGAACGACCTCAATGTCGACTTCTCGGCCTCGACGCCCGAATCGGTGATCGTGACCATCAGCGCGACACCGCCCACGTTCGTGGGTACGTCGTTTGGGCTTGGCCTGCTCGACCAGGTGTCGCGCACGGTGTCAGTTCGGGTCGAACAACCCGTGGGGCTCGCTCCATGAACCGGCGTCGTGACGAGTCGGGCCAACTCGCCAGCATCGAGCTGTTGCCATTCGGCATCTTGGTGTTCTGCATCGGGGTGCTGTTCTTTGGCCAGGTCTGGGCCGTCATCGACGCCAAAAGTGCCGTCGACAACGCGGCCAGAGAGGCAACCCGGGCCTTCGTCGAGGGCCACAACGAGGCATCAGCATCGGCGGCGGCCACCGCGTCGGCCCAGCAGGCGTTGGCGGCCAGCGGTCGAGATGTGGGGCGGATGTCCATCGCCGCACAGGGTCCGCTGGTGCTCGCGCGGTGCCAGCGCATCAGCTACGAGGTGGCCTACGAAGTGCCCTTGCTCACCGTGCCGCTGTTGCCATCGTGGGGCAGCGGCATCCGGGTGACGGCATCGCATTCTGAGATCGTCGACCCCTACCGGGACGGGCTGACCGGTGATGGTTGTGGCTAGGCGACGCCGGTCCGATCGGTCCGACCGCGGCAGCGTGTTGCTGCTGGTGCCAGCCGGGATCTTGATCGTGGTCGCCCTCGGGGCCATGGCGGTCAATGCGGCCGTCATCTTCCAAGGCGAACGACGGGCCGCCAACATCGCCAATTCGGTCGCCAACGATGTGGCGACCCTCGCCCTCGACTCGGCCCACTTCCGCGACACCGGCACCTATCGGCTGTCGTCCGACGTGGGCGCCGCGGCCGAATCGGCCCGAGCCGTCGCCCTGGCCAGCGCCGATGGCAGCTTTGTCGCCGGGACCTTGTCGATCTCAGTTGTTGCTGTGACACCCCAACAGGTGCAGGTGACCGTGAGCGCGTCGGTCGAGCCGTTGTGGAACGCGCCGGGCCTGGGCGGACTGGTGCGAGTCGAAGCCATTGCCTTCGCGAGTGCGGCACCGGACTGAACTGTCTTTAGCTTCTTTTTGACACCTTTCAATACTTTTCATAACCTCACGACATGTACGAGCCCTCTGACACCTCCGACGAGCAGATCGCAGCGGCCCCACCCGAACCCGGGGTGATGATCAAGCTGCCCAGCGATGGTCCGGCCCGGGCACGCGAGGCTGACCTGTTGCGTCGAGTGCGGCTCCCCGGTGTGGTCGAGCTCATCGACGCCGTCGAGGTCGACGACGAGACGACACTCCACCTGGCTGCGGTGCCTGGGGGCCGCTCACTCGACGAGTGTCAGCCCCTCAAGCTCGGCCCGCTGGTCGACATTGCTCAACAAGTCGCTCGCACCATCTCACACCTGCACGACGCCGACGCCAGCCATCAGGCCATTCGGGCCGACCACGTCATCGTCGACCCCCAGAATCGGGCCGTGTTGTGCGGGTTCGGACACTGGGCATCGCTGGCCGCGGCCGGCGAGTCGACGGACATCGTGGCCTTTGGCGAGATGATCCTGACCGAACTCGACCGTTCGATCAGCAGCGGCAGCGTCGACGCCGACCACCCCGCTGCCAGCAGCCTGAGACACCTGTGCGCGCGGGCCGCCGATTACGAACACACCCCGCTGTCGGCCCGGGTGCTGGCTGACCGACTCGACCTGCTGGCCGTCGATTCCGATGACCCCCGCAGCCGTCGCGCAATGCTGACCGACACGGTTGGTTCACTTGGACGCATTGGTGCCGGCCTCGCGATCGGAGCCGCGGTCGCGACGGTGGGCGTGTTCGCGTGGATGGTTCTCGGGCCGTCAACTGACCCTGCCGAAGTCGTTGCTCCGACCACTTCGACGCCGGTGACCCCACCCGACACAGCGGCGACAGGCCCGACATCTGGCCCTGGCCTCATTGCGGCCACCGCCGACCCGTGCCCCCCGCCGCCCGAATCGGCGACCGTTGACGACACCACCCAATGGGCCGACATCGACGGCGACCGGTGCCTCGAACCGTGGTGGTTTGCCGATGGCGTCCTCACCGTCAGCAGCGAGCGCTACCACGTCGGGACGACCGACGATCTCGTCGCATTTGGCGACTGGGACTGCGACGGCACCTCAACACCGGCCGTTGTCCAAGCGTCGAACGGGGTCGTCCAGTTCTTCACCACGTTCGCTACGAGCACCGCCGACGCCAACGCCCATCCGATGGCCGGCCCAGCCGAACCGGCCCAGATCGCGGTCGAACCGATCGGGCTGTGCGACGTGCTCATCGTCACCGACGCATCAGGGGTGTCGACCACTGTCGCCCTTGAGGAGGTCCCGTCATGATCGCTCACTTGCTTCGTCGTGTGGGTTTGGCGGGCGTGTGGTTTGCCGTGCTGGTGGCCACTGGTGCCGCGCTGTGGTGGCTGCCCACCCCTGCCACCGAGCTGGCCGACATTGCGACGGTCGACTGGTGGCGCAACGCCCAGCCCGACGACGTCGCGGTGCTGGTGGTTCGGGTGGTCGCTGGCGTCTGGTGGGTTCGCAGTGTCGCTGCGACTGTCTACCTGCTGGGGGCCACAGCGTTCGGTGCTCCGGCTCATGCCCGCCGAGCTGCTGCACTGCTGCCAACGGTGGGTCGCCGGCTCATGCGCCCCGTCGCAACCGGTGTTGTTGCGGTATCGACGCTGTCAACATCGACCCCAGCCATGGCCCAATCAGCCGACACGACGCAGCCCGAGCCGACCACCGTTGCCGCCGAAGAACCCGAGCTCGAACCCCTAGTGATGTCGCTCGTCCCTGATGCCCAGTGGCCCGACTACGACTACCCCACCACCGACGCCGACCTCGGCCTGAACTTCACCGAGGCCGACACCGATCGAGCCGAATCCGAACCTGCCGCAGCCACGGCAGACGGCATCTGGGTCGTCGAACGAGGCGACCACCTGTGGCGCATCGCCGCCGAGACCGCGCCAGCCGGCAGCACCGACCACGAGATCGCAACCCACTGGCTCAACATCATCGAACTCAACCGAGCCGCCTTACCCGACCCCGCCAACCCCGACCTCATCTACCCCGGCATGCGAGTCAAGCTGCCGTGATCGCACCGACCGGATGCTGAACCGACTCAGGCTGCCGCTAGCCCACGCGGGTGGCGTGGCCGGCCCAGTAGGGCTCGCGCAGTTCTCGTTTCAGGATCTTGTTCGACCCGGTCTTTGGGATCTCATCGATGAACGCCAGCGACCGAGGCAGCTTGTAGCTGGCCAGATGCTCACGGCAGAACGCCTCAACGTCGGCTTCGGTCAGCGCCGGGTCGGCCTTCACAATGCACGCGTGCACCAGCTCGCCCCAGTCCTCTGAGGGAATGCCAAACACGGCGGCTTCATAGATCCCGGGGTGCGATTCGAGCGTCGATTCGATCTCGGCGGGATAGATGTTCATGCCGCCCGAAATGATCATGTCCTTCTTGCGGTCGCAGATGAAATAGAAGCCCTCTTCGTCGAAGTAGGCCACATCGCCAACAGTGTGGAACCCGTCGTCGCGGTGCTCGCTGTCGAACTTGTCCTGAGCGCCGTGGTAGGTCTCGATGATCGAGGTGGCCTTCACCCACAACTCGCCAGGAACATGGGGCTCACTGATGGTCGCACCGTTGTCGTCGATCAGCTTCAGCTCAACCAGCGGAGCGGGCTTGCCACACGACCCGGGCTTGCGCATCTGGTCCTGCGGCGCCAGCAAGGTGTTGACCCCCATCTCGGTCGACCCGTACATCTCCCACAGCGACTCGGGCGGAAAGTCGCGAACATACGCCTGCTTCAGCGGGAACGACCATGGTGCGGCGTTGGCCAACATGATGCGCATCGAGGTGACGTCGTATTTGGCCTTCACCTCATCTGGCAGGTTCGTGACCATCCGGATGGGTGTTGGCGCCGAGAACGTTGTGGTGCAGCGGTACTTGTCGATCAGGCGGAGCCAGTCTTCGGCGTCGAACTTGTGCTGCACCACAATCGTCATACCGAGCGCATGGGCGGTGGCTGCAAACCCGCCAGGACCCGAGTGATACAGCGGCCCACACGTCACATAGATGTCGTCGGCCTCATACCCGATGAAGTCGCGCATGGCGTTGCCTTGTGCAGGGTCGCGAGTGGTCTTGCGATACGCCCCCTTGGGCGCGCCGGTGGTGCCCGACGTATAGATCATCGTGGCAGCCGTGTCGGCATCGACATCCGGGTCAGTGTCGATGTCGGACAAGAACGCAGCCTCGGCCACCTGCCCATCGAGGGGCTCGCCACCGAAGATCACCACATCGCGCACCTGGGGAATGTGGCCACGAATGCGGTCGAACAGGGCCGCATATTCGCGGTCGGCCCACACCAGCACCGCGTCGGAGTTGTCGACGACATAAATCGACTCTTCGTCGCTCAGCCGATAGTTCAGTGGCACCGCGGTGACCTTGGCCTTGCGAGCCGCATGCATCATGGCCACCAGCTCGAGGCTGTTCTGGCCACACCACACCACCCGTTGACCAGGTTCGACACCGTGCTCGATCAGCCCATTGGCGATCCTGGCCGCGTAGGCGTTGAACTCAGCAAACGTCATCGACCGCGCCACCTGACCGGGTCGGTCGTCGATGATCGCGAGCTTGTCGCCACGCACTTCGGCGAGCGCGGTCAGTAGGTCGAGTGGCATGCAGATCCCCCTGGTATTTCCCCGAGCCGCGAACCTAGCCCCGACAGAGCGGCCCCACCAAGACCGCCTCATCGACGCCGGATTCGACTACCTAACGTTCGTTAGGTACGGTCGTGGGTTGTGAACGCGATCGACACCGAGGCCACCACTGGGCGGCAGCGCATCTTGGACGAGGCGGCTCGGCTGTTTGTCGAGCGGGGTTTCGCCAGCACGTCGCTGCGCGACATCGCCACCGCATGCGACATGAAGGCCGGCTCGCTCTACTACCACTTCGAGTCGAAGAACCACCTCCTCATCGCGGTGCTGCGCCGTGGCATCGACGTCATGACCGTGGCCTTCGACGACGCGTCGGCCCGCACCGCCAACACCGATGGCCACACCCGACTTCGAGCCCACATCAGGGCCCACCTGTCGGCCCTGTTCGAAAACGGTCCCTACACCGCGGTGCACGTCACCTCGTTTCGCACCGCTGACGCCGCCGTGCGCGACGTCATCATTGCCGAACGCGACGACTACGAAGCCAAGTGGTCGCGTCTGTTCGACGACCTCGTCATGCGGGGAGACATGAGCGCCGATGTGCCGACCGGGCTCGTGCGGCTCCCCTTGTTCGTGGCAATGAACACCTCGGTCAAATGGATCGACATGAGCCGAGGCAACCTCAACGCACTAGCCAACGTCATCGCCGACCAGTACTGGCACCGCGA
>CAYGMW010000096.1:0-11766 GCA_964350975.1 uncultured Acidimicrobiales bacterium
GATCGCATCGAAGCCCTCGTTGCGGCCGGTGCCGCCGCGCCGAAGATCCTGCTAAGGGTCACTCCAGGGGTGAAGGCCGAAACCCACGACTTCATTTCGACGGGCCAGAACGACTCCAAGTTCGGTTTCGGCGTGGAGAGCGGTGCGGCAGCAGCTGCAGTTGACCGGGCCAGGGCGTCTGACGCGGTAGAGCTCGTTGGAATTCACAACCACATTGGCAGCCAGGTGTTTCGGGTCGAATCCATGGCCCAGGCGCTCGATGTTGTCGCCCGATTCAGCATCCCGCTGGGCCTCGAGGAGCTGTCGGTCGGCGGTGGTATCGGAGTTGCCTATGTCGAATCCGAGCAAACGCCGTCGATTGCTTCCTGGGGGGCGATGGTTCGCGAGGCGGCCGATCGCCTTGGAGTGAGCGCCAACGTCACCGCCGAGCCCGGTCGTTCGATCGTGGCCGCAGCCGGCATCACGCTGTACTCGGTTGGCACCATCAAGGAACTGCCCGACATCCGGACCTATGTCGCGGTTGACGGTGGGTTCGGCGACAATCCCCGTCCGGTGCTCTACGGGAGCGACTACACGACCTTCCTGCCCCGGGCGGTGGCAGCCGATCGACCTCGTACCGTCCGCGTGGTCGGCAAGCACTGCGAGAGCGGCGACGTGATCGTGCGTGAGGCGCCTGTGCCGGAGGACCTTTCGGTCGGCGACATCATCGCTACCCCTGTCACCGGCGCATACGGCCATTCGATGGGCAGCAACTACAACAAGGTGTTGCGACCACCGGTGGTCTTTGTTCGCGATGGCCAAGCGCGGCTGGTGGTGCGCCGCGAAACCCTGGACGATCTCTTGGCGACCGACCTGGGCTGATCGACTTTCGGCAGTGGTCTGTCGAAGTCAGATGGGGGTCTGGCCTCTGGCCGGTACCGTCTGCATCCATGATTGACGGTCAGCCCATACGTGTTGGTGTTCTCGGGTGCGGAACGGTTGGTTCTGCGCTTGTTCATCTGGTGAACGATGACGCCAGTCGCCTTGCTGAGCGCACGGGTCGCCTCATGGAGGTCACCAAGGTCGGCGTGCGCAACCTCAGCGCGACTCGAGCAGTCGAACTGGATGGCTCCGTGCTCACCCGCGACACGCAGGCCATGGTGATCGATCCCGAGATCGACATCATCGTCGAGACGATCGGTGGGATCGAGCCCGCCCGTTCGCTTATCTTGGCTGCCCTTCGTGCCGGCAAGCCGGTCATTACGGCCAACAAGGAACTCGTGGCCAACTGTGGCTCGGAGTTGTTTGCCGCTGCGGCCGAGTCTGGCGTCGACATCTTCTTTGAGGCCGCGGTTGCTGGCGGCATCCCGATCATGCGTGCATTGCGCGAATCGCTTGCGGGCGAACGCATCACCAAGGTGATGGGCATCGTGAACGGCACGACCAACTTCATCCTCACCAAGATGACCGAAGAGGGCGCGGCCTACTCAGAGGTGCTCACCGAAGCCCAGCGGTTGGGGTATGCCGAAGCCGATCCGACAGCTGACGTCGAAGGTTTCGATGCTGGCGCCAAGACCGCCATCATCGCCAGCGTGGCCTTTGGCCTCAACGTCGTCGCCGGTGATGTGTATCAAGAAGGGATCAGCCGAATCACCCCGAACGACATCGAAGCCGCAGCTCGTCTCAACCATGTCATCAAGTTGTTGGCAATCGCCGAGTTGCCAGTCGCCGACACGCGTCGAGATGAGGTGGCGGTTCGGGTCCACCCCGCGATGGTTCCCAACACCCACCCTCTTGCTTCGGTTCGAGACGCGTTCAACGCGGTGTTTGTTCATGGCGAAGCCGTCGATGACCTCATGTTGTACGGGCGTGGTGCGGGCGGATATCCAACCGCGAGCGCCATGCTCGGAGACCTGCTGGTTGCCGCGGCCAATCTTGCGCGTGGTACCTCGGCGGGTCCCATCCGGCTGAGCCCGGCCTCGATTCGTCCGATCGACCAGACGACCTCGGCGTTCTACCTCTCACTCGATGTTGCAGACCAACCGGGTGTGCTCGCTGCGGTCGCGACGGTGTTTGGCCAGCACGAGGTGTCGATCCGATCAATGGAACAGCACGGACAAGGCAACGGCGCCCGCATCACCTTCATCACCCACGCAGCACTCGAAGCCGACGTCCAGTCCACGCTGCGCGACCTTCGCAAGCTCGACGCGGTGCGGGCCGTAGGCGCTGTTATCCGAGTGATCGGCGAGTAACGCAATGCTGTACGTCTCGACTCGCGGCGATGCCCCCACGCTCGATTTTTCTGGTGTCCTGCTTGCCGGTTTGGCGCTCGACGGTGGCCTCTATGTGCCTGAGTCGTGGCCGGTGCTGACTGCGAGCCAACTCGACGCTTTTGCCTCCATGCCCTACCACGAGGTTGCTGCTGAGGTGATCTGGCCCTTCGTTGAGGGCTCGTCGATTTCGCGAGCCGAGCTCGATCAACTCACCGAACAGGCTTACGCGACCTTCCGCCACCCCGATGTGGTGCCCACGCGGCCGATCGGCAACAACGAGTACTTGCTCGAGTTGTTCTGGGGTCCGACCCTGTCGTTCAAGGACGTCGCACTGCAGCTACTTGGGCGGCTGTTCGAACTCGAACTCAGCCGGTCCGGGGCGTCGGTCACCATCGTCGGCGCGACGTCGGGCGACACCGGCTCGGCCGCGATCGAGGCCTGCCGCGACCGCGTCGGTGTCGAGTTGGTGATGCTGCACCCACAGGGTCGGGTGTCTGATGTGCAGCGGCGCCAGATGACCACCGTCGATTCGGGCAATATCCACAATGTCGCTGTAGACGGCACCTTCGACGACTGCCAAGACCTGGTGAAGGCCATGTTCGGCGACCGGCACTTCCGCGACGAGATGCGTCTTGCTGCGGTGAACTCGATCAACTGGGCCCGAGTAGCGGCACAGGTCGTTTACTACGTCACGTCATCGATTGCCCTGTCGAACCGGCACGGCGAACCCGTTTCTTACACGGTCCCTACTGGCAATTTCGGCAATATCTTGGCAGCCCAGATCGCCCGGCGGATGGGTGCACCCATCGATCGCTTGGTGATTGCCTCAAACGACAACGACATCTTGACCCGTACCCACGAGGTGGGCGAGATGAGCATCGATGCTGTGGTTGCCACGACCAGCCCTGCGATGGATATCCAGGTGTCGTCGAACTTCGAGCGCGTGTTGTTCGAGCTGTTCGAACGCCGCGGTCTCGATCTGGCACAGGCAATGCGCGAGTTCCGGTCCACCGGGAACCTCACGCTCAACCCAGACCAGCTGGCAGGTCTGCGGTCTGCCTTTGGTGCTGGTCGCGCCACTGCCGATGAGGTGCAGGAAACCATTCGCGACGTCTTTGAAACCGCTCACGAAGTGATCGATCCTCACACTGCAGTTGCTGTTGCTGTGGGCCGACGCGCCGGCATCTCGACAGGCCCGATGGTGTACGTGGCGTCTGCTCACCCAGCCAAGTTCGATGAAGCGGTCATCGCGGCCATTGGTCAGGTCCCAGCGCTGCCCGATCACCTTGCGGATCTGTTCGATCGACCTGAGCACTGTGTTGTTGTTGCCCCTGAACTTGACGCTATGGAGCGACATGTTCGGGCGGTCACCAGCCGAGCACCGTCGCTCTAGCGGTTGCCGCATCGGCACCACGCCGGTACATTCACCTCCGGCAGCCCTGCCGCCGCTGGTGAGACCCCCGTCCGGCCGCTTTTCTGGTTCAGTCACTGAGCCGGGCGAGTCTTCCTTGGGGAACATCAGCGTTTCGGGCCTTGTTGGCCCGGTCCACCCGCTCTGCAACACTCACTGGAGTGCGTAGATGACCAATCAGCCTGAAGCGCTCGACCGAGGCCTGCTCGAACGCAAGGCCCGCGACGAATTGCAACGGATCGCCTCCGCCGTGGGAGCTACCGTGGGCGCTCGAGCCAAGAAATCCGACATCGTCGACGCCATCTTGGCCGCCGCCGGAATCGGCTCAGGTGGCGCCGACGCACCGGCGAGCTCCGACGAGTCGACGCCCCAGCTCTTCGATGCCACTGCCTCACCATCGGCCGAGGCCGCTGAGCAGCCAGCCCCAGAACAGCCAGCCCCAGAACAGCCAGCACCAGAACAGCCAGCATCGGGTAAGGGCTCGTCGGGCGATGGTGTCACCCGACGTCGGGTGCGCACTGCAACGTCGGTGTCTGCTGAGTCCACGCCGGCCACGGACCAGGCGAAACCCGAGCCGGCTGCACAGCAAACGAGCACCAGCCGCCAGCCTCAGCCCAACGCCAACTCCACCCAGGGTGCTAGCCGTCGTTCCGGCAATCCGAACGCGCAGGCGAACGCTGGCGCGCCGTCGAGGGGCAACGACACCTCGTCGAGCGAGGCCAGCGACAGCAGCACCTCGAGTCAGAACGATTCGAGCGGCGGATCCAATGGTTATGGCGCCGATGGCGCTGGCGATGAGTTCGACTCCAACTCCAAACGCAAGCGCCGTCGCCGCGGCCGCGATCGTGGCGGCGAAGAACAGCTGCTGGGCGACCCTGTCGAGGTCACGGGTCTGGTCGATCTGCGCGACGATGGCTACGGCTTTTTGCGGACCAACGGGTTCTTGGCGTCGCGCGACGACTCCTACCTGCCCACGAAGCTGGTCCGACAGTACGGACTTCGCAATGGCGACCTCGTCAGTGGTAGCAGCCGTCCGTCGGCGCGGGGCGAGAAAAACCCGGCGTTGCTCAGCGTCGAACTGGTGAACGGCATCGATCCCGACCAGGCCCGCAATCGGCCTGACTTTGATGACCTGACACCACTGTTCCCCGACTCCAAGCTTCGCCTTGAGTCGGGTCGAGAGCGCTACAACGCCACGGCGCGCATCATCGACCTGATCGCCCCGATCGGTAAGGGCCAGCGAGGCCTCATCGTTGCGCCGCCGAAGGCCGGAAAGACCACGATCGTCAAGCAGATAGCGCAAGCGATCGAAAAGAACCATCCCGAAGTCGAACTGATCATGTTGCTCGTCGATGAGCGACCCGAAGAGGTCACCGATATGCGCCGCTCGATCAGCGGCACCGTGGTGGCGTCGACCTTCGACCGACCAGCCGACGAGCACACCCAGGTCGCCGAGCTGGTGCTGGAACGCGCGAAGCGTCTCGTCGAAGAGGGCAAGGACGTCGTCATCATCCTCGACGGCATCACCCGTCTCGCAAGGGCCTACAACCTCGCGGCGCCAGGAACGGGCCGGATCATGTCCGGCGGTATCGACAGTGGTGCGTTGTACCCGCCGAAGAAGTTCTTTGGTGCCGCCCGCAATGTCGAAGAGGGCGGTTCGCTTACGATCCTGGCCACGGCTCTCGTCGAGACCGGCTCCAAGATGGACGAGGTCATCTTCGAAGAATTTAAGGGCACAGGCAATATGGAGCTCAGGCTCGACCGTCGCCTTGCCGAACGGCGCGTCTACCCGGCGATCGACGTCGACGGGTCCGGCACTCGTCACGAAGAATTGCTTTTTGACCGCCGTCAACTTGACCAGGTCTGGAAGCTGCGAAGGGTTCTGTCTGGCCTCGCTGGCGACAGCGACAGCCGCACGGGCGCTGGCTTGGAGCTGTTGGTCGATCGCTTGCAGTCCTTTAAGACCAACGACGATTTCCTCGCCGAAATCGCAGGCTCAACCAGCCTCTGAACCAACTTGTCGTGCCGGGCCCTCGCAACTCGGCGCGACATACCCCTAGAATCGTCAGCTGGCCCGAATTCTTTGTTGCGGGCCGGCACCACCACTGGAGTCAGTAATGAAGAGCGGAATCCACCCCCACTACCGCCCGGTTGTTTTCTTGGACACGTCGACCGACTTTTCGTTCGTCACGAAGTCGACGGTTGAGACCAACGAGACGATCGTGTGGGAAGACGGCGTCGAGTACCCGCTGGCCAAGGCCGAACTCACCTCGAACAGCCACCCCTTCTACACCGGCCAGATGAAGATCGTCGACACGGCCGGTCGTGTTGAGCGCTTCGAGAAGCGTTACGGCGCAGCGCGTCGTCGCTAGTCACCTCCCTGCGTGGTCATTGATCCGGGGCGCCGCTCCAACCTCTTTGCGGTCAAGCTGCGCGCCTTGGCGCGCGACGGCCTCGGTATCAATCTTGACGACGTGACCGGCAGCCCCGACGGGGCGACCGGATATCTGTTGAGCGATGGTGGATCTGCTGTTGTTGTGGTTCTCGTTGAGGAACGACCAGAACATGCAGTTGGGCACGCCCTTGCTCTGTTGAAACGCCACGGGGCCACGTCTGGACACCTCTTGTGCGCTGTTGGCGCCGATCTGGTGGCGGCGCGCTCGGCGATGTTTTCCACGGACCTCACGGTGCACGAGGTCGTCGGCACACACCTGCAGCCCGTCGTGTATCGCGAGCCCCAGCCCATGGCGGTTGCTTCGCCCGAGGCGCTGCAGTGGGTCGACACCATCGTGTCGGCGGGAGCTGACGTTGTTGTCGAGCATGGCGTCGTCACGGGCGAAGTGGCCGGACTCGAGGTGGCCCGAGTTGTGCTCGACGAGTTTGGCGCCCGGCTCGATGTTGGGGTGTCGACCGACGATCGCGCAATGTTCTCGCTGCTCCATGGCCATCTCGAGCCGCATGACGCTTTGGCCAAGGTCATTGGCATTGTTGGCGAGCACCGGCGCCCAGGTGCCGAGCCGCATCCGCTCAACCGGTTGAGTCGCTCACGCTGGTTGCGAAGCTGGCTGATCGCCAATCCGGGCGCTATTGGGATGTCATCGCTGGCCGCAGCTGCATCGCCGGTGCCGCGGTCAAACCTGAAAGATCCAGTTCCTGCGGCCGGTATTGGCCTCGATGCCAATGGCGTCGAGCATGTAGTGGTGTGCTCGACCGGTGTCGACCTCGAACTTGTGCCGTTCGCAGCTCAGGCCCGAGCCACGCTCGCGCCACGGGCGCCACTGCTGATCGTGGTTCCTGTTCGTGATGCTGTTCCGTTCGCGAGCTGGTGCATCGACAGGCTCATCCAACCAGCAGAGCTGATGACCGTGACGAACGACTGGGTCGGTGGCGACCGGTAGCCTCACGAACCGTGCACGACCGTCTGACCCAGCTCCAAGATGAACTGCTCGCCGTCGAGTCAAAACTCGGCGATCCGGACGTCACCAAGGACCGCGAGCGCTTCGCCGAAATCGCTCGTCGTCATGCTGAGCTCGCGGACCTCGTGGCCGCGGGTCAACGCTGGGCCCAGAGCGCTGCTGATCTCGCCGAAGCTAAGTCCATGTATCACGACAGCACCGGCGGCGAGCGAGACGACATGCGCGAGCTGGTTGCCATGTCCGAAGCCGAGGCCATTGCGAACGAAGAGGCGTTCAGGCTTTTGTTGTTGCCCAAGGACCCCAACGACGGCAAGAACGTCATTGTGGAGATCCGGGGTGCCGAGGGCGGCGAGGAAGCGAACTTGTTCGCCCGCGACCTGTTCGAGATGTACCGCACCTATGTCGCTGCACGCGGTTGGAAGCTCGAGGTGTTGTCGGCCGACCCGTCCGATCTTGGCGGCTACTCCGATGTGTCCATGGTGGTGCGGGGCGACGATGCGTGGCGACGTCTGAAGTACGAGGGTGGTCCTCATCGGGTCCAGCGTGTTCCGGTCACCGAATCCCAGGGCCGAATCCACACCTCGTCGGCCACGGTCACTGTGCTGCCCGAAGCCGACGAAGTTGAGGTCAACATCGATCCGAACGATTTGCAGATCGACTACTTCCGAGCTTCTGGCCCGGGCGGTCAGTCTGTGAACACCACTGACTCGGCGGTTCGTATCACGCACAAGCCAACCGGCACGGTGGTATCGATGCAGGACGAAAAGAGCCAGCTGCAAAACCGGGAGAAGGCGCTTCGGGTGCTTCGAGCGCGAGTCTTGCAGCAGCAGCAAGATGCACAAGCGGCCGAACTGTCAGCCGCTCGTCGCGATCAGGTTGGTGGCGGTGGCCGCAGCGAGAAGATTCGGACATACAACTTCAAAGAGAATCGGCTCACTGACCACCGCATTGGGCTGACGTTGTACAAACTCGACAAGGTGCTCGCCGGCGATCTTGACGACGTCGTCGACGCAATGTTGGCCGACGAACGCCAACGCCAGCTCTCGACCGATGTCTGATGGAACCATCGCTTGGGCCGAACTGCTTGTTCAGGCTGAGCAACGTCTTGCTCAGGCAGTCGTTGCTGGATCGAACCCGCGAGTCGAAGCGTCCTGGCTGGTCGAAGAGGCGTCTGGTTTCGACGCAGCCGAGCTCTCTCAACGGCGGTTAGAAAAGGCAACAAAGCGATCGGTCGCTCACTTCGATTCGATGCTTGCCCGTCGTGAACTGGGCGAACCGATCCAATACGTCCTGGGCCACTGGCCGTTTCGTTATCTCGATCTTGTCGTCGACCGCCGCGTCCTGATCCCCCGACCGGAGACCGAACTCCTGGCGGGATTGGTGATCGACCTGCTCCCGGCATCGCGCCAGCGCCCAATAGTGGCCGATCTGGGTACTGGTTCTGGAGCGATTGGGCTGTCGGTGCTGGCTGAGCACCCAACCGCGTTGGTGTGGCTCACCGACATCGACCCTGACGCGTTGTCGGTAGCCGGAGCGAACCTGGCCGGGCTCGGCAGCGCAGCAACCCGCGGCCGGGTCAGTCATGGTCGGTGGTTCGATGCGCTTGACGATGGCCTTGTTGGCTGCTTTGACGTCGTGGTCTCGAACCCGCCCTATGTTGCAAGCACCGACGAGGTCGAATCGTCGGTGATCAAGTGGGAACCACACCATGCTCTGTTTGCCGGGCCCAGTGGACTTGACGATCTTGCCGAGCTGATTGCTGCAGCTCCGCGTTGGTTGGCTCGATCAGGACGCCTGTTGCTCGAACATGGGCCCGAACAAGGGCCAGCTACTCGGGCCGCGGCCCAAGCCGCAGGGTTCGCACACGTGCGTACGCACCGCGACCATGCCGGCCATGATCGGGTGCTCGATGCCTGCTGGCCTGAGTAGGCTGGCGAGCCGTGGGTTCTGACGGCTATCTCCGAACACTGTTCATCTGCACAGGGAACATATGTCGGTCGCCGATGGCTGAATACCTGTGGAAGCACAAGCTGGACTCCCGATCGCTCCCAGCGCTCACCTTGTCCGCTGGCCTAGCGTCGCCGGATCAGTCACCTCCACCTCATGCCTTGTCGGTGATGCGCGATCGTGGCCTCGATATGGCCTCTCACCGCAGCACTCGGCTGACGGCGGCCATGGTGGCCAATGCAGACCTCGTGCTTGGAATGAGCAGTCGACACGTCCGCGAAGCTGCAGTGCTCGATCTTGAGCAGTCGACGAAGATCTTTACCCTGCGAGAGTTTGCCCGGCTCAGCCACAGCGCTGGTCCGAGGGTGGGCGAGTCAGTCTCTGACTATGTCCAGCGTCTCGGGCGAAGCCGATCGCTCGGGCAGTTGGGTGCCGGTGGGTCCTTGGACGACATCAGCGACCCCTACAAGCGCCGCAAGCGCGTATTTCGTAGCACAGTTGACATGATCGATCGTGAAATCGATGTCGCGCTTGCGTCGTTGTACCCCTGAGGGCAAGATGCCGTTCGGCGTCGGCAATCCAGCGACTCAGAGTAGTATTCGATGGTCAGATGACCACAGAGAGTGTTGACAATGTATCGAGATCACCGTATCTTCACTGGCATGACCTCTAGCACCACCTCATTGCGACGACTCGTTGGCGGCTGTGTTCTCGCAGCGGCGCTACTGACAGCTGCTCCAGCCGGAGCGAGCACATACGACAATGGATCTGACGGTTCCACCGGAACCTCGGTCGACAACCCGACCACCGACGGTGGCACCGGTGGCACCGGCACGGTCGGCGGCGACACCACTCCAGATGGTGCAACACCGACAACCCAAGCTCCTGGTGCCGGCGGTACCGGCGGCGACGATCTTGGCAATGTCGATGACGGCGAGTTGGCCTTCACCGGCAGCGATGCCCTGTCGCTTGCTGCGATTGGTGGTGCTCTGCTTGGTGCCGGCGCCTTGATGGTGACTGCTTCTCGTCGTCGTGAGGATCACGACGACGAGTAACCTGATCTGAATGAGCCTCCGCCGGGTATTGCCGACGGCTCTCGCGCTCGTTCTGGTCTTGCTGATCGCCTGGTCCGTCTGGGCAGCCTTCGGGTTGCTCTCGGCCGCCGACGACATACGCGCTGCTGACGAGATCTTGCGGGAGCAGTCGTCGTTCACCATTGACGCGTTCCTCACGGGCGATCTCGACGCCCCGGCACTTGAGGCGGCAGCGCTTCTCGGTCGGGCCCACGATCGTCTGGATGCTCCGTTGATGAGGCCGGGGCGCTGGCTTCCCGTGCTGGGACGACAGCTCTCGGCCGCGACGGCAATATCTGGTTCTCTTGAGGAACTCATCAATGTGTCGGTTTCGGGCGGAAGCGAGGTTCGCGCCGCGCTGGACGCAGACGAGACGCTCGACGTCCAGTTTGCGATGGCTGCGTCAGCTCTCGGGCGGGTGAACGCTGTCGTCGCCGAACTCGACCTCGGTCCAGATGAGGCGCTCATCGGGCCCCTCGCAGAGGCCCGGCGAGAGATTGATGACAAGCTCGAGCACTTCGGCGACGCGGCCCGCGATGCCGAAGGTGTGGCCCGAGAACTCGGTGACCTGTTGAGCGGTCCAGAGTCGCACCTGCTGCTGGTCGCAAACAACTCCGAGATGCGCGCTGGCAGCGGCATGATTCTGACGACCGGCGTCTTGCGGGCCGAAAATGGGCTGGTCGTGGTGTCAGACCTTCGCTCATCGTTCGCCCGAAATCTTGAAGTCGGCGCAGTCGAGTTGACGAAGACCTACGAGGAGCACTTTGGCTTCATGACCCCTGAGGCCGAGTGGCGCAATCTCGCAGCAACGCCGAGATTCCCTGAGACCGCCGAGTCTGCGCTTCGCATGTGGAGCGCAGCGACCGGCGAGTCGCTCGATGGGGTCATCTTGATCGACCCCTACATGTTGTCGGCCCTGATGAAGGGAACTGGCCCGGCCGTCATCGACGGCGTCGAGTACGACTCGGACTCGATCCTGCGGTACCTGCTGCACGACCAGTACCTCACTATCGATGTCGACCAGACCAACACTGAGCGCCGAGCTCAGGAGCGAACGTTGGCGCCGCTCGTGCTTGGGGCCCTCGCTGGCGGCAACTTTGATGCTGCGGCCCTGTTGCCCGCGGTCATCGACGCGCTCGAGCAACGCCACCTGATGTTGTGGTCGCCAGATGGCGATCGCCAGGGCGCTTGGGCCGATGCTGACCTAGACGGCGAACTCGATGCTCACTCATTGATGGTGTCGTCGCAGAATCGGTCGCCATCGAAACTGGACTACTTCATCGAGGTCAGGGCAGGCCTCAGTTCGGAGATCGTCGGCGACGTGCGTCGAGTCGAGTTGCAGATCGCCCTCGACAACACCGTCGACATCGCTGTCGAGCCTTGGTACGTGACGGGCCCCCAGCCGTGGGATGACACCCCAGTTCAGGTTGGTGAGTACGTCTCCTTGCTGACCGTCAACCTTCCTGGCGCGGCGACCAATGCGAGCATCGACGGTGTCGAGGACCTCTCTGTCGCTGGCGCCGATGGTCCGACACGGATTATCGCAACGACGCTGTCGGTGATGCCTGGCGATCGTGAACTCAGGACGGTTCGGTTCGACCTTCCGATCACCGCCACCGAGATCCACATCGAGCCCAGTGCCAGGGCCGACCCAATCAGGTGGACTC
>CAYGMW010000097.1:0-7059 GCA_964350975.1 uncultured Acidimicrobiales bacterium
GGGGGGAAGGGCGACGGCGCTAACGGGGTCGGCGGGCCAGGTGGTGCGATGGGCAGCCAATGCCTCGTCGGCGTCGGCGACCTCGACGACGGTTTCGTGACCGCCATCGGGTTCGGTGCTCATGCTCAGTTCGCTCGCTCGATGTACTCGCCAGTGCGAGTGTCGACCTTGATCTTTTCGTTCTGCTCGACGAACAGGGGCACCTGGACGACGAGGCCGGTTTGCATGGTGGCAGGCTTGCGGGCCCCCGAGACCCGGTCGCCCTGGATTCCGGGCTCGGTTTCGGTGATCTCCATCACGACCGACGCCGGCAGATCAATACCGATGATCTCGTCGCCGTACATCAAGATGTTCACGCTGTTGGACTCAATGAGGTAGTTGACAGTGTCGCCCAAGGTGGCCGGCGACACGTTCAGCTGGTCATAGGTCTGGGAGTTCATGAACACATAGTCAGTGCCGTCGTTGTAGAGGAACTGCATGTCGGTCTTGTCGACAATGGCCCGCTCCATCTTTTCGCCAGCGCGGAAGGTGCGATCGAGCACCGAACCGGTGCGGACGTTCTTGAGCGTGGTGCGAACAAAGGCGCCACCCTTGCCGGGCTTGACGTGCTGGAAGTCCGAGATTTGGAACAAACCTTCGGGCAAGTCGATGGTCATGCCGGTCTTGAAATCCGATGTGGAGATCTGAGCCATTGTGGTGCTTCCTTGAGAACTGAGCCGCTGACGCAGAAGGTGCGTCAGACAAGTATGGGTGCCTTCGGGGAGCGCGTCAGCGCCCGACAGCCGTCGGCGGTGATGACAACGGTGTCCTCAACGCGAACACCACCAAGCCCGGAACGGTACACCCCGGGTTCGACAGTGACGACCTGGCCGACCTCGAGGGGCACGTGGGACCCCAACAAGAACGGCACCTCGTGGATGTCGAGACCCACTCCGTGCCCGGCCCCATGGGTGAATTCGTCGCCACAGCCACCGTCTTCGATGATGGCGCGGGCGGCTGCGTCAATGTCGTCGCCGGTGCGGCCAGCAGCGGCAATAGCTACCCCAGCGGCCTGGGCTCGGGTCACCAGATCGAGCATCGCCGCGGCGTCAGGGTCGGGCTGGCCAATCACAAAGGTGCGGGTCATGTCGCTGCGATAGCCGTCGACCATGGCCCCACAGTCGATCACGACGAGATCGCCCACCTGGATCGCCCGATCGCCGGCCTCGTGGTGGGGCCGACTCGCGTTGGGACCCGACGCCACGATGGTGGCGAACGCCGGACCGTCCGCGCCGAGGTCGACCATTCGATGTTCCATCGCGTGGCGCACCTCGCGTTCGGTGGCGCCTGAGGTCAAGAGCGACAGCACCTCGCTCAGAGCCTGGTCGGCAATGGCCCCAGCAGCTTCGATACGTTCGATTTCGGCGTCATCCTTCACGAGCCGCAGCTGTTCGACCAGACCAGACGTCGCCCTCATCTCGATACCGGAGTGGCCAAAGACTTCGGCGATGAGGCGCTGCCTCGACCACGTGACGTGGTCGGCCTCGAGGCCAACTTCGTCGAGATGGTCGCACAACTGGGCCAGCAGAGCGATTTGGGCTCCACCTGACGCGATCTGAATCGAGACCACCGGGTCACATTCGCCAGCGGCACGTTCGCGGTAGCGGCTGTCGGTCACGAGGGTGATCGCCCCAGTGTCGTCGAGCAGCACGACACCCGCCGAACCGGTAAATCCGGTGAGGTAGCGAATATTGGCCGGGTTCGTCACCACCAGGGCGGCGACACCTTCGCTACCAAGAAGATCGGCCGCCCTCTCGATCCGGCGGCGCCGTTGATGGGCGAGCTTCACGACCGGTCGCCCGGAGTGGTGATCGTGACCAACCACGGTTCAGCCCATGGCCTCAAAGGCGGCGACAAGCGTGGACCGCTCGATGCCAACAACCTGTTCGACGCCGTGGTCGCCATCGAGCACAAAGGTCATGCCATCGATTGCTTTCTTGTCACGGCCCATGAGCTCGATCAGTTCGTCGATGTCGACGCCGTCAGGCAGCTGACATGACACGTCGTAGCTGGCCATGACATCGAGGTGGGCCTGGACTCGATCGGCGTCGATGCGGCCGAGCACATGGGCCAGACGAGCCGCGTACTGCAGCCCGATGGCCACCGCTTCGCCATGGCGCAGGTCGAACGATCCGGCAATCTCGAGGGCGTGGGCCAGGGTGTGGCCATAGTTCAGAATCGCCCGACGACCGCCCTCGCGTTCGTCGGCGGCCACCACTTCGGCCTTGATCTCAACACATCGGGCCACGCGCTCAGGCAGCGTCCGGCTCGCCATATCGTCGCCACCGAGGAAATGGTATTTCGCCATCTCGCCGAGACCGGACCGATACTCGCGAGGCGGCAAGGTCGCCAACACTGAGGTGTCGCAGATCACGCCGTGGGGTTGCCAGTAGGCACCCACGAGGTTCTTGCCCTCAGGTAGGTTCACCCCGGTCTTGCCGCCAATGGCCGCGTCGATCTGGGCCAACAGGGTCGTGGCAACATGCACCACGGGAATCCCTCGGTGATACGACGCCGCGGTAAAACCCGCCACATCGGTGACCACTCCCCCGCCAACACCAACGACCACATCGCCCCGGGTCAGTCCCCACTGGGCGAAGCGGCTACACAGGTCGCCAATCGTGGACAACGTCTTGGCGGCCTCGCCGGGCGGAATCTCGAACACCCGATGTTCGATCCCGGGATCGGCCTGAACATCGATGCCGGGCTGGGTGACGATCGCGGCCCGTTTAGCCCGCTGGGGAATGAGATCGGACAGCGCCTCGATGGCACCATCACCAACGAGGGTGCGATACGACCGTTCGGCTACCGGGACATCGACGCTGATGAGCACCGCGTCAGCCTATAACCGCCTACTTCAGGATCTCTTGGCCTTCGCACAAGTCGAAGCGAGAGTCGCCGTAGACGAAGCTGCCGCATCCGGTTCCGAGGTCGAGCGATACGACGCGGTATGCACCTTCGAAGTCCTGGCCCTCGGTGACCCGATACACGGTGCTGCCAACCTTGACGGTTGCCGTCACGGTGCCGCCATCATCGAATACCTCGACGAGGGCAACGGCCTGGTTGCGGACGGGGTCGACCTGCACTGGGGTGGTGGTCGACGTGGTTGAGTCAGTCTGGCCGTCGGTTGTCGTGGCGCCGTCGCCGGTTTCGCCATCGGCCCCACCGTCTCCGGTCGGAGTCGTCGTGGCAGTAGCCCCACCTGGCACCGCGGTCGTGGTGGTCTCGTCGAAGCGACTCGCCCCGGTCGGGAACACCGCGGGACGTTCGAAGGGGTTCTTGCCACCAAAGACCTCGAAGGTCTCGATGACCTGGGCGGCGGCAAGCTGGGAGGACAAACCAGAGTTGTTCGACGCGGTGGCTACCACGACCGAGGGAGTCTGGGCCGGCGCAGCAAGCGACTCACCCTGGTTGGGGTCCAGCAACAACGGGGTTGCCGCAACAGCAAAGAAGGCCAGCAGAGCCAGGCCGGCTGCGAGGCGCAGGGCCGAACGCAGCCGATCAGGTCGGGCATCAGGGATCATGGGTTCTGGACGCATGTCAGGCTCCCTCGGCGTTGAAGTCGCCGGATACGAAGAGTTGGCCGCTGATCGTGACGTTGAGGTCCGTCGGGCCGGCAAGTTCTTCTTCTTCAGTCGTTGGCGCCGATGCGAGTGTCAAGTCGTTGATGACGAACACCCTCGACGAGGCCTGCAGACGGTTGATGAAGTCGAGCATCTGGAAATAGCCGCCAACTCCGGTGAGCTGGATGTCGACGGCCATCAGGCCGCTGATGCCATCGGCGCCACGAGGCGGGGTGGCGGTCAGGGTCAAGAAGTCAAGACCACTCGCTTCGGACGCCTGGGTCACGAGGAAGCTGAACTCGGCCATGTCCGGCGAGTCCGGAATCGCGGCGTTGAGCGTCTGGAAGCGGCTCTGCAGTTCGGGCATGCGAGCTTCGGTGGCCTGAAGTCGTTCGAGCTGGACTTGCAAGCTCTGAGCTTCGGCCTGCGACGCCTGGAACTGCACGTCAGCAGCGGCGATGTCGGACCCCGCTGGGCTCCACATCAAGAACCACCAGCCGAGCAGCATCAACAAGCTGACGCCAGCTGCAATCAGGGTGAGCTTGCGATTCATGACCCCTCCTCCTCGACGACAACTTCGCTGTCCGTCAGTACCGACGCCTCGTCGACGTCGAGTGTCACGTCGTCCGATCCGGCGATGAGATAACGCTCGAGCCGGGTCGACAGCGCCTGGTCAGTCAGAACACCGGTCGAAGCGAAGTTGACCTCGCTGAGTTCGCCGAACTCGCCGTCTTGCTTTCGCACTGAGTTCGGAACCCACAGGCCCGAGACCGACTCCAACGCGTCGAGACGCAGCAACCATCTCGCCGACGAGGTGTGGTCCATGCCGGCGCCGGTGACCGTGAACGAACCGTTCTCCGTCAGGTTCGGGGCACTGCCGACGAAGGTGTCAATCCACACATCGTCGGGCATGACCGTGGCGACTTCTTGGATGAGCTTGGTCCATGTGACGTCGTACTGGAGCGACTGTTCAATCAAGGCTTGGCGGTTGTCGACTTCGGCTTCGAACAACGCAACCGGCTGCAGCAAGGTCACTTGCTCCTGAAGATCGATCACGATGGCTTGTTCACGCTGAGAACGAGCTTCGGCTTCATCGGCCTTGGACTGGCGTGACTGACCCATCCAGAACAAGCCTGCGCCAAACACCAGCACACCAGCGCCAACCAGCACCGCATTGCGGCGCTGCTCTTTGCGTTCGTTGACTTCTGGCGGCATGAGGGTGAGGCGGCGCGCCCCACGTTCGACCGGGCGACCAGCAAGGGCCAAACCAAGCGACACCGCGGCGAGATCCTCAGCGACGCGAAGCTGGTCTGGGGTGAGGTTCAGCCGGCCCATCTCGAAGCGAGCGAACGGTGCACCAACAACAACTTCGCAGCCCAGACCGGACTCGAGACGTTCGATGAGCCCAGGGACCCGGCGGCCACCGCCGGTCACGATCACGCGGCCAAGCGGAGCGCTCGATGCCTGGCTGGTGTGGAATTCCAGTGAGTCTTTGACTTCTTCGATGAACGGATCGAGGCGGCTGGTGATTGCGGCTGCAGCTCGATCGACGGCTTCGACGCCGCGGATACCGAGCGATACCTGGCGCTTCAGGCCTTCGGCTTCGTCGAGTGAGACCTCAAGGTCATCGGCGATTGCCTGGGTGATCTCTTGGCTGCCGATGCCGAGCGTGCGGATGAAGCGTGGAATGCCGAACTCGTGCACGACCATGGTCGTGATGCCAGCACCAAAGGAGATGATTGCCTCGCCGTAGGCATCGGCGACCTCAAGTTCGTTGAACGCCGACAGATCGACCAGCGACCTCAAGAGGGCGAACGGAACAAGGTCAACCAGCGTGGCTTCAAGGCCGGCGTCGTCGACGGCGCTCATGACGTTGGAGACCATGTCGCGTCGGGCGGCAACAATCAGCACCCGGAGCATCTCAGCACCGTCGTGATTGATGAAACGTTCGAGGACTTGGTAGTCGAGGATCACCTGATCGAGCGGGATCGGGATCAGCTCCTGGGCCTGGAACTCAACGGCAGACCGAAGATCTTCCATTTCCATGGCAGGCATCTCGGTGGGTCGCACCACGACCCGCTGGTTGCCAACACCGACAATGACCTGCTTGGAGGTGAAACCACCCTCACGCCAGAGACGCTTGATCGCCGCTGACACTTCAGCGGTGTCAATGACCTCACCGGACTTGACGGCACCTGGTCGGATAGCGACCTGGCCGAATCGACTGATGGTGACCTGCCCGCCGCGTCCGAGCCGAAGCTCAGTAGCACTGACAGCATGAGTCCCGATATCGAGACCAATCACGCGCTGGGTCATGACAACACCCCCGTGTCGTGTACTGACGCCAAACAATCAACAGCAGCTGGTGTTGGCGGAATCTGGGTTGTGGTGTGGATACAAGTCACCGTGTGCTCCCCGGCACCAGGTCGGGGTGACCTGATGTGCGATGGACAGATGGTGCGGTCGGCCACGAAGGCCGTCGGATAAGCAGGTCGTTGTTGTCGGTACATGTTTCAGCCCAAATACAGATCGATAACGGCGTCGCCGAACAGCAGGGCAACGAGAGCGCCGAGTGCGAGGAAGGGCCCGAACGGGATGGTCGACTTGCGACTTCGGCCCGTTGCGAGCATCACGGCAACACCCGTGAGCGCTCCGGCAAGAAAGCCAACGAAGAGCGCTACAGCCACATGCCCAAGGCCCAAATATCCCAGGTGCAGGCCCAGATAGCCCGACAGTCGGACGTCGCCGTACCCCATACCTCCGGGTGCGGCAAACCAGATTGCGAACAAGATCGCGAACCCCATGGCTCCTCCGGCGGCAACCCAGATGAGGCGGCTCGGATCATCAGACAGCAGCGCGGCGATGGTGAGCAGCACTGCGCCAGCAGCCGAAGCCGGGTACAAGATCTTGTTGGGAAGGGTGCGGGTGTCGATGTCGATCGCGCTCAAGGCAACCAAAACAGCAACAAAGACCAGCATCGCCGGCAGTTCCCAGGACCATCCGATCGACCATGCGACCACACCAAACAGGGCGGCCGTGAGCGCCTCAACGGCTGGATAACGACTCGAGATCTCCGTGGCGCAGTTACGACAGCGGCCGCGGAGAATCAGCCACGACATAACGGGAACATTGTCGTACCAGGCAATCGCGTGCTCGCACTGAGGGCACCGCGACCGAGGCCGGTTGACCGACAAGCCGGCCGGCACCCGATACACCACAACGTTCAAGAACGAGCCGATGATGAGGCCATACAGCCCAGAGATGACGGGAACGATCACCCTAGGGTCGTCGGCCGGGCACTGGAGAAGTTTCGCAACAAACGCGAGCGGGCCCGTTCCTCATGGAACGGGCCCTGCTCGAAGCTAAATATGACGTCTCAGCGGCGTTGCGCTGAGAAGTGGCTTTACCAAGCCGCGGCCCAGGTCAGGCCAGTGGTGTTGCTTCCCTGGCAAGCGCC
>CAYGMW010000097.1:7159-11691 GCA_964350975.1 uncultured Acidimicrobiales bacterium
GCGGCCACACGAAACCATCGGACCCACCAGCGGCAAACCTGAGGCAAAGGTCTCAAGATTCTTCCGACTCGCGAGCCCGACACAACCAGGCAGGACGCGAGCAGGGCCCGTTCCTGACGGAACGGACCCTGCTCGAACTGGATTGAAGGGTGCTGTATGAACCAAGAGCGTTGCTCTCAGCTCAGGTTTACCAAGCCGCGGCCCAGGTCAGGCCAGTGGTGTTGCTTCCCTGGCAAGCGCCAGCCACACCCTGTGCACGAACTGCGAACTGGGTACCAACCGTGGCCGTGGTGTTGCCAACACGGTCACGCAAGTACCAGCAGTCACCCGAGTCGGACAGGGCTGCATACACAACCTCAGTCGCGCTTGGCACGTTGAAGCTGACCACACCCTGAGCAGCCGACGCGGCAGCCTGGAATGTGAGAGCCGGTTCAACACCAGCAATACCCGCGGTCACGCCGGAGTAGTTGCCATCGTCGGCATACAGGACCTTGCCAGCGGTCAAGGCGTTGCGCAGGTTCGACTGGGTCGCACGGTCCTGGGCACGCTCACGAGCGCCAAGGAAGGTGGGCACAGCAATCGCGATCAAGATCGCGATAATCAGCACAACGACCATGAGTTCGATGAGGGTGAAACCCTCTTCGTTCTCACGCCGCTCTTTGAGCTGCTTCAGCATTGTTATCTCCTGATAGTTCAATAATGTGCAGCCGCCAATCGCGGCCACACGAAACCATCGGACCCACCAGCGGCAAACCTGAGGCAAAGGTCTCACAAGTCACGTGCTAACGATCGCGCACCGTCACTCGATCAGGTTGACGATGTTGAACATCGGCATGTAGAGCGCAACCACCATGCCACCGACGGTTCCGCCGAGGACAACAATCAGCAGTGGCTCGAGCAGCGACGTCAAAGCATCGACGGTGGCCTCGACTTCGGCTTCATAGAAGGCGCCGACGCGGTCGAGCATGGTGTCGACGGCACCGGTTTCTTCGCCAACGGCGAGCATCTGGGTGACCATGGGCGGGAAGATGGCGTGGTCGGCCATCGGTGCCGCCATGGACTCGCCCTGCTTCACCCGGTTCTGGACGTCGGCCACTGCCATTTCCATGACGTGGTTGCCGACGGTTTCCTGGGTGATCTCCAACGCCTCAAGAATCGGCACACCTGCCTTGAGCAGGGCTTCCATGGTGCGAGCGAAGCGGGTGATGGACGACTTGTGGACCAAGCCGCCGAACACCGGGGCCTTGAGCTGGATCTTGTCGAAGTTGGCCCGACCCGATGGCGTCGCGATCCATTTCTTGAAACCAAAGATGGCCACACCACCGGCAACGATCAAATAGAGCAGGTATGACGTCACCATGTTCGACATGGCAAGCAGGCCCCGGGTGGGCAACGGCAAGGTGCCACCGAGCTCGGAGTACATGGCCTCGAACATCGGAACCACAAACACGAGCATGCCGGCCAAGATGCCGATCACGAGGAACAGCACCGCGATCGGATAGGTCATTGCTGACTTGATCTTGGCCCGGAGTTCGACCTGCTTTTCGATGGTGACCGCAAGCTGCAGCAGTACCGAGTCGAGCACACCACCGGTTTCACCGGCGCGAACCATGGCGATATACAGGCGATCGAACACCTTGGGGTGCTGGGCGATTGCGTCCGACAGCGACATGCCACGTTCGATGTCTTGACCGACCTGGACCAGCACCCGCTTCAACGCCGGGTTCTCGGTCTGGTCTCCCAAGATGGACAGCGAACGCAGCATCGACAAACCGGAGTTGATCATCGTTGCGAACTGGCGGCTGAAGATCGACAGATCCTTCAGCTTCACCCGGTCGCCGAAGCCCGGGATCTTGATTTCCTTCTTGAGCGCCGAGTCAGCTTGGGCGTCAATGGAGATGAGCGCGTAACCCATCTCGCGTAGCCGGGTCGCTACGAGGTTCTCTGATTCGGCTTCGATGGTGCCCTCAACAAGGGCTCCCTTTTTGTCTCGAACCTTGTAGGCGTATGTAGTTGCCATCTTGTGTGGTGTCCCGTCAGATCCGTGTCTTGGTTTCGTCGACGATCACGACGTCAGCCCTGCGCAATCATGCGCATGAGGTCTTTTTCGTTGGTGCAACGGTCGACCGCAGCGGCCATATCGACCTGCCCCAGCCGTACGAGTCGAGCCAACGACTGGTCCATTGTCTGCATGCCAAACGAGCCGCCAGACTGCAACGACGAGTAGATCTGGTGGGTCTTGCCTTCACGAATCAGGTTTCGGATGGCAGGGGTCACCACCATGACCTCGCAGGCCACGGCGCGCCCCGGACGATCCGAGCGTGGCACCAGTTGCTGGGTGACCACACCCATCAGCGACGAAGACAGCTGCACCCGAACCTGGGCTTGCTGGTGCGACGGGAACACGTCGATGATGCGGTCGATGGCCTGGGGAGCGTCCTGGGTGTGGAGGGTGCCGAACACCAAGTGACCGGTTTCGGCGGCAGTCAAGGCCGTATGGATTGTCTCGAGGTCTCGCATTTCGCCGACCAGGATGACGTCGGGGTCTTGGCGCAGAACATGCTTGAGTGCCTGGCTGAACGAACGGGTGTCTTCGCCGACCTCGCGCTGGTTGACGATGGACTTCTTGTGCTTGTGGATGAATTCGATCGGGTCCTCGACGGTCATGATGTGACCGGCCCGGGTCGAGTTCACCACATCGATCACTGACGCCAGCGTGGTTGACTTACCAGAACCCGTCGGGCCGGTGACGAGCACCATGCCGCGGTGCAAGGTGGTGAACTGCTTCACCGATTCAGGCAGGCCCAAGGTCTCGAGGGGAACAATGGTGTCTGGGATGGTTCGCATGACCGCTCCGACAGCGTTGCGCTGCTGGAACACGTTCACGCGGAATCGGCCCCGACCGGGGATCGAGTGGCTGGTATCGAGTTCGAGCTCAGCTTCGAACTTTTCGCGCTGCTTTTGGGTCAACACGTCGTACATGAGGCGTCGGATCTCAGACGGGGTGAGCACATCGAACTCGGTGAGGTGTTTCACGTCGCCGCTGACGCGAACTGCAGGCGGCAGACCGGCCGAGAGGTGAAGGTCAGAACCCTTGAGATCGATCACTCGTTCGAGCATCTCGTTGATGTGGGTGGTGCCGACCACCTCGCCAAGCATCGGGACGCCATAGGTCACAGTGATGACATGGTCGATCTCGCTACGAACCGCCAAACAGGCAACAAACTCGCCATCGAGATTGCTCGCCACCGCAGCAACCGCAGCGCTGTCGTGGGGGTCTTCCATCGCTACTAGGTAGCCGCGATGGTCCTTGTCGACCACCACTGCCTTGAGGCGTCGGGCCTCATCAGCAGGAATCATCTGTTCCAAATCGGGTCGAACCGGATGGGTGGCGAGGTCAAGGAACGGCAAGCCGACCTGCTCGGCCACCGCCGCGATCATGTCCTTTTCGGCAACGATGCCTTCAGTGACGAGCAGAGCCGCAATCGGGGTGCCTTCACGAGCCTCGCGGTCGAGAACGACCTCGAGGACGTCGCGTGAGAGCACCTTGCGGTTGATGAGCAGTTCGCCAAGTTGGCGCGAGGAGGTCTGAGCCATGACTGGCCTGTCGGCCAGCGGTCAGGGGAGCTAAGCAGCCAAACGTCGGGCCAACTCGGCTTCGAGGCCGTCGCGCATGGCCTCGATCGGTGCAGTGTGACCAGTCCACAATTCGAACTGGATCGCAGCCTGATGCAGCAGCATGCCAATCCCGTTCATCGTCTGGGCCCCGATTGCAGCCGCGGCAGCAAGCAGCGGAGTCTCGAGTGGGTGATAGATCAGGTCGGCAACGATGTGATCGCTCGACAGGGCTCCCACATCGAACGGCACAGCGCCATCGCCCATGCCGACTGAGGTTGCGTTCACGATGAGCTCAACGTTTCTGAGATCGGCAATCGTCCCGACCCGACCGACGCCGTCTGCCAGAGCGGCCGCGACTTGGGCCGATGACTGGGTGCGGTTGATCACCACCACCTCATCGGCGCCCGCGACGCCCAGGGCGCGAATCACGGCCTTTGCTGCACCTCCGGCGCCGACAACCGCGCATCGCAGGCCCGCAGCCGACACCCCCAACTCCCCCACCAATGACCGGACGAACCCGTCGCCGTCGGTGTTTTCGCCCACCAATTGATCGCCATCGCGTCGGACACAGTTCACCGCCCCGAGAGCTCGAGCTGCAGCCGACGTGCGGTCGACGCCCGCCGCAACATCGTGCTTGTGCGGCATGGTGACGGACAGTCCACCAATGCCCAGCGTTCGCATCGCCTCGAGGGCTGAAGTGGCCTGACCTGCACTGACCGGCAGTGCCACATATACCCAGTCGAGTGCGGTGGCGGCAAAGGCCGCGTTCATCAGCGCTGGCGACAATGAGTGCCTGACGGGGTCGCCGATAACAGCGGCGAGCCGGGTGGCGCCCGTGATCGATATCGAACCGGTCACGGGGCGTCGCAGCCAAGATCAAGCTCGAAACAGATCTGCTTGTTGGCCTCAAACTC
>CAYGMW010000098.1:0-8516 GCA_964350975.1 uncultured Acidimicrobiales bacterium
AGCCGCCGTCAGTGCCTCGTCGATCGAGTCGATCAAGGAGTCGGGTGCGATCACAGCAACGCTGCCACCGTCGAGGGCTTCGATCTCTTCGCCGATGACCTGCACGACCTTGCCTGCCAGACGGTGGGGTTCGGTCGCCACAAAGCGAGGATCCTCTCCCCTTGATCGGACTGCGGTCGGGGGAGTTACTCCCGGCGCGGCATGAGCCAGCACCCTCAATGCCACACGCAAATTGGGCGCCGGGATCCGGTAGCTCAAGGTCAGCTCTCGCACCCGAGGCTGCTTGGTACCCAAGGGCAGATGACGCAACACGTCGTCCCAATCGTCGGCGGCACCCGGCGATGTGGCTTGGGCAATGTCGCCCACGATGGTGAACGAGCCGTTCAACGAGCGCCGGGCCAACATGCGCAGCGCCATTGGCGTGTGATCCTGGGCTTCATCGATGACGATATGGCCATAGGTTCGGATCTCTTCGTCGTCTCGACGCGACGAGGGACTACCCAAGATGGCGTGGGCTTCATCGAGCAGGGGAACGTCGGCGTCGGTCCAGGCGTAGCTGTCAACATCGTCGCCGCGGGGGCGACGTAGCACCTTGACGGCATCGTCGATTTCGAGGGGGTGGAACCCGGCCCGCAGCGCCGAACGCAGCAACCCTGACGACCCGTACATGTCTCGCAACAGTTCGGCAGGGGTCAGGATCGGCCACATCCATTCGAGGGCGGCCCGCACCTGGTGGTGCATGCCGAGGCGGTCGCGCACGACGTCGGGTTCAGGCATCGACCGGTGGCTGCCAGCCAGCAGCCGGAAGAACTCGGCTTCGACGAAGGCTCGAGCGCGATTGTGATGGCGGAATCGGCGCCGTGCTTGACCAATGATCGCAGCCGACTGGTCGACGGTGAGTCGCAAACGGCCCAGTCCATAGGGAATCACTATGTCGTCGCGCAGCCTGCGCTCGCGATCGCGGATGGCCTTCTTGACGACCTCGACCATGTCGAGGCTGCCCTTCAGCGCGGCCTGTTCGGTGGTGTCGGCCAGGCGCACTTGAACGTGGGGGAACATGTCGGTGAAGAGGTCGGCCAGCACCATGAGGTGTACCCCGGCCTCCCCCAACGACGGCAACACCCGCTCGATGTAGCGCAAGAACAAGCGGTTGGGGCCGAGCACCAACAGCCCTTGCCCTTCCAGCGGGAAGCGGTGGGTGTAGAGCAGATACGCAGCGCGGTGAAGGGCAACGACGGTTTTGCCCGTACCAGGACCGCCTTGGACGATGACGACACCCTTGAGGTCGTCGCGGATGATCTCGTCCTGCTCGCCCTGGATGGTGGCAACGATGTCGCGCAACTGGCCGTCGCGGTTTTGTTCGAGGGCCGCGATGAGCGCCCCATGACCCTGATAGCTGTCGTCGAGGCGGTCGAGATCGAACAGCTCGTCTTCCATGTCGAGCAGAACCCGGCCCCGGCTCACGAAGTGTCGACGACGGATGAGCCCCATAGGTTGGCGGCCGGTCGCCCGGTAGAACCCCTCGGCAACTGGCGCACGCCAGTCAACGACCACCGGTTCTTGAGCCTCGTCGGCGACCGCGAGACGGCCGATGTGGAAGGCCTCGTCGTCGTCGGTGTCGATGCGCCCAAAGATCAGCGAGGACGATCCCAGCTGCAATTGCGACAGGCGCGCGGCGACCTGCTCTTCGATGACATCACGTTCGTATCGGGCCTGGGTCGTGCCGCCTCGACCGACTTCGACCATGTCTCGCAGCTTGGTGGCGCGTTGGCGCGCGGCTTCGAGGCACGCATACGCGTGGTCGATGTAGGCCTGCTCGGCCTCCAGTTCCGGGTGTTCGCTCACGCAGTAGTCCAGATCCGGGGAATCAATAAATCTATCGGTGAATCGGCTGGTTTGGCCATCGAGGCGCCCGATATCGCTAGCGTTACCTCGCCATAGCGCCCCCTCGTTCCCTGCCGAGTAGAGCCCCCTCATGAGTCTTCCCGCCGATCATCCGTCGCATCGACTGGCCAACAGCGCCTATCTCGCGGCATGTCGTGGCCTGCCCCACGAGACGGTCCCCGTCTGGTTCCAGCGCCAAGCAGGGCGCAGCCTGCCCGAATATCACGAGCTGCGCCGCGAGGGCAGCATCCTCGACACGATCCGCATCCCCGAGCTGTCAGCCGAGATCACGCTCCAACCGGTGCGCCGATACGGCGTCGACGCGGCGATCCTGTACTCCGACATTGTGGTTCCGGCCGAGTGTGTCGGTTTCGGTGTCGATGTGAAGCCTGGCGTTGGGCCGGTCATCGAACACCCCTTTGAGTCGCGCTCTGATCTGACCCGCCTGCGCCCCCTCGACCCCGAGGTCGATACCGCCCACGTGCTCGACACCATCAAGATCCTCGTCCGCGAGCTCGACATTCCGCTGATCGGCTTTGCCGGGGCACCGTTCACCCTGGCCTCGTACCTGGTTGAGGGGCGCCCGTCGCGCGACTATGCCAAGACCAAGGCACTCATGCTCAACGACCCTGAGTTGTGGCACGACCTCATGGCCAATCTGGCCGATCTCGCCATTGCCTCGATGCGTTCCCAGGTGCTGGCCGGAGCCAGCGCAGTGCAGCTGTTCGACAGCTGGGCCGGGGCGCTCAGCGAGGCCGATTATCGCTCAATGGTGCTTCCGCACAGCGCTCGGGTGGTCGCAGAAGTCGCCGAACTTGGCGTGCCGACGGCTCACTTCGGTGTCGGTACCGGCGAACTGCTCACTGCGTTTGCTGATGCTGGCACCGATGTCGTTGGCGTTGACTGGCGTATCCCGCTCAGCGAGGCCCGCCGCCGAACCGGCGGCCGGGTGGCGTTGCAAGGCAACCTCGACCCCGCTGTGTGTCTGGCGGAGTGGCCCCGGGTTGAGGCCGCCGTGAGGGCAATCCTCGACGACAACGATGGCCATCCCGGCCATGTGTTCAACCTCGGTCACGGTGTGCTGCCCCAGACCAACCCGGACATCTTGCAACAGGTCGTCGAATTGGTGCATCGCGAAGGTGTGGTCGCCAGTCAGGCAGCACAATGAGCGCTCCGCATGTCGTTGTCATCGGCGGCGGTATTTCGGGCCTCACCGCGGCCTATCGGCTCAACGTGGCAACCCACGCGCCCCGCGTCACGGTGCTCGAATCGTCGAGCCGCCTGGGCGGCAAGATCGTTTCGAGCCCCTTTGGCGGGGTGAACGTCGACGAGGGCCCCGATGCGTTCTTGGCCCGGGTGCCTGACGCCATCAACTTGTGCAAAGAACTTGGCATCGACAGCGCGTTCATCAGCCCTGCCAGCAAGGGTGCGTTCATCGCAACCCGCGGCAAGCTGCGTCGCCTGCCCGATGGCTTGATGTTGGGTGTGCCGACGCGCCTGAGACAGGTTGCGATGTCGGGCATTGTTTCGCCCCTTGGTCTGGCGAGGGCCGGCCTCGACCTCGTTTTGCCTGACAGCTGGAACGGTCACGACGAGTCGGTGGGCCACCTCATCAGCCGGCGGATGGGTCGCGAGGTCGCCGAGCGGCTGGTCGACCCCCTAGTTGGCAGCATCAACGCGTCGGACACCTTCGAGCTCAGTGCCCAGATGTCGACTCCCCAAATCGCCGAGGCGGCCCGCAAACATCGCAGCCTCATCATGGGTCTGCGCGAGCTCCAGTCGAAGCAGACCGCGTCGAGTGGGCCGATGTTCTACAGCTTCGAAGCCGGTGTTGGCCTGCTGGTCGACCGGCTCGTGGCGGCCCTCACGGATGTCGATCTCAAAACCAACACCGCGGTGTCAGCGCTGTCGACCGACGCCACCGGCCGCTATGTCATCACCGCTGGCGGCGAGACCATCGTGGCCGACGCTGTGGTCATGGCAACACCAGCCCACGTCACCTCCAAGCTGGTTGCCTCGATTGCTCCGGCAGCGTCGGAGATCCTCGGAACGATCGAGTACGCATCGGTTGCCCTGGTCACGATGGCGTTCCGCAACACCGACGTCGGGGTCGATCTCGACGGGTCGGGGTTGCTGGTGCCCCAGCCAGAAGGTTTGTTGATGACCGCGGCGTCCTTTGGCCATCGAAAGTGGCCGCACTGGCAAAGGGCGAACCCCGATCGGGTGGTGCTTCGGATCTCGGCGGGCCGCTATGGAGACGACCGAGCCATGCACCTCGACGACGACGAACTGGTCGACACGCTCGCCCGCGAGGCTGCCCAGCTGCTCGACATCACCGGCCCGGTCCTCGAGTGGAGGGTCTCTCGCTGGCCCTCATCGTTCCCCCAGTACCGCCCGGGCCATGGCGAAATCGTCGGACGGGCTGAAGCCGCGCTGGCATCCGCCGCGCCCGGCATCGAGCTCACCGGTTCGTCGTACCGCGGGGTCGGCATCCCGGCTTGCATCCGTCAGGGCAACGAGGCTGCGGTCCGCATCATCGATCGTTTCAGCGCCGAATGACCCGGCGCACCTTCAGGCCACGAGTCCCGACGTTACGAAGCGTCGGGCTCCTCGCCGCTGGTGTTGTTACCGCGTTGTCATTGGGTCCGTGGGGCTGGTGGCCGCTTGCGATCATTGGTTTGGCCTGGCTGCATCACTCGACCGTCGACATCGTGTCGCGAAGGTCGCGGTGGGCAACAGCGTGGATGTTCATGTGCGGCTATCACGTGCTGGGCTTGGCTTGGATGGTCGACCTCACCGCCCCCGGGTATGTGGTGTCGATACCTGTGCTGTCAGCCGTGATGGCCACCCCGTTCGCGGTGGTTGGCCGCCCTCAAGCACGCGTGCTGATGTTTCCCGCGGCCTTGGTGGTCGCTGAGGCGTGGTCGTGGGTGTTCCCGTTCGGCGGTGTCCCGATGGCCAATCTGGCGCTGGGACAAGTCGACGGGCCGTTCATGGTGGTAGCCAGGGCGTTTGGGGCTCTTGGGCTCATTGCCGTGTTGGCAATGGCTGCGGTCGCAGTCGGTGAGCTCGCGCTGTCGCTTGCCGACGGCGAACGCCGACCGACCCGATCCACCGTCGTGTTGGCCGCCGTCGTCGCGGCTGCTCTGGCCATTGGCACCGTGGCCCCGTCCGGCACCGCGGTCGACACCATCACCGCGTCCACCGTGCAGGGCGGAGGACGCCTCGGCACCAACGCCGTCAACAGCGATCTCGGCAGTGTCTATGACCGACATCTGGACGCGACTGCCGATGTTCCGGATGGGGCATTGGTCGTGTGGCCCGAATCGGCAGTCACCGTCGACAACGACTTCGACGGCAGCCGCGAACAGCTCGAGCTGAGCGCGCTGGCCATCGAACGCAACCTCACCCTCATCGTTGGTGTCACCCAGCGGCGCGACTTGCCCAGCGGTCCGGGTGTGTTCGACAACCTGGCTGTGGTCATTGGCCCCGACGGACGCGTGATTGACGAATACTCCAAGGTGCACCTGGTGCCCTTTGGTGAGTATGTGCCGTTGCGTTCCTTTGTTGACCGCTTCGCCGACCTGTCGTTGATTCCCCGAGAAGCTGTTGCGGGCTCGGGTCCAGGAGTGGTCGACACACCGATCGGTCCGGTTGGCGTGGCCATCTCGTTCGAGGTGTACTTCACCGAGAGGGTGCGCAGCGGGATCGTCGACGCTGATGCGCTGTTGGTCGTGAACCCAACGCTGGCGTCGTCGTACCGAACCACCCACGTGCCCGAACAATCGCTCGCCTCGGCTCGGCTGAGAGCCGTCGAAACCGGCCGGTGGGTGATCCAGTCATCGACCACCGGCTACTCAGCCATCGTCGACCCCGACGGCCATGTGGTTGGACGAACGGGCCTCAAAGAACAACGCGTCATCACCGCCGAAGTCGAGCTGCGCACCGGCCAGACCTGGCCGATGCGAACCGGCAAGCTGCCCATCACCATCGTGGCGCTCGCGGTCTTGCTCGGTTCGGCCCAGTTCGGTTCGGCCAGCCTCAGTCGACGTCGATAACGAGCGTGGCCGGTCCGACGTTGGTGATGTCGACCACCATGTCGGCCTGGAAGCGTCCGGTTTCGACCGTCAGGCCCAGCGCCAACAACCGGTCAACGACAGCCACAACCAGCGGTTCGGCAACCGGAGCGGGCGCTGCAGCACCCCATGCGGGCCGACGCCCCTTGCTGGCGTCGCCGTAGAGGGTGAACTGGCTGACCACCAAAATGGCGCCGTCGATGTCGGTGACTGATCGGTTCATGACGCCGTTGTCATCGTCGAACATGCGCAGGTTGGCGATCTTGTCGGCCAGCTTGTGGGCCTGGGTTTCGGTGTCGGAGTGGGTGACGCCAACGAGGGCGCACCAGCCGTGACCGATCTGGCCAACCACGTCTCCGTGGACGGTCACTTGGGCTCGACTGACCCGCTGCACCACTGCTCGCATGGCTCACACCTTAGGGGTGAGCTGACCCGGCCGGAGGTGACCAGGGTCACACTCCCCGCCCTGCCCTTGGCCGCCAACTAAACCGCCGGTAACCTAACGCCGCCGAATTGGTCGCCCCTCCCCACTCAGGCGAGAACGCGACTCTCGAGCACGGAGGACGAAGCGACCTTGGCCGAGCACAAACCACTGCGCATCGCCCTGCTGACCTATCGGGGCCACCCCTACACGGGCGGCCAGGGCATCTATGTTCGGCACCTGTCACGCGAACTGGTCGAACTCGGCCATCAGGTCGAGGTGATTTCGGGACCGCCATATCCCCACGTCGACGACGGCGTCACCTTGACCGAGTTGCCCAGCCTCGACCTGTACCGCAGCCCGGATCCGTTCCGGTTTCCGAAGCTGAGCGAGTACAAGGACCGCATCGACGTGATGGAGTACCTCATCACTGCGTGTGCCACCTTCGCCGAGCCCTACACGTTCAGCCTGCGCGCGGCCCGCTACCTCGAGTCGCGTGTCGACCAGTTCGACATTGTTCACGACAACCAGTGCCTCGGCACCGGTATTGCCACGATCGACAAGATGATCCCGGTGCTGGGCACGATCCACCACCCCATCACCGTCGATCGGGTCATCGAAACCAAACACGCCCCGACCCGATGGAAACGGTTCACCAAGGACCGGTTCTACGCCTTCACCGGCATGCAGTCGCGTGTGGCCCAACAGCTCACGCGCATCATCACCGTGTCGTCGAACTCATTCGGCGACATCGTCGAAGGCCATGGCATCGACCCCAATCGCCTGCACATCGTGCACGTCGGGGTCGACCCGTTGCAGTTCATCCCCCTGCCAGAAATCGAGCGGGTACCGGGCCGCATCATGACCACCGCGTCGGCCGACGTGGCTATGAAAGGCCTGGCATACCTCCTAGAGGCGTTGGCCAAGCTCAGGGTCGAGATTCCCGAGGCCCACCTCGTTGTTATTGGCAAACCCAAGTACGACAGCCGGGCCACCCAAACCATCAAGGACCTGAACCTCGGCGACGCCGTCGAGTTCGTCACCGGTGTCACCGATCGACGCATCGTCGAGCTGTACAACGAGGCCACGGTTGCTGTGGTGCCCTCGCTGTATGAAGGGTTCTCGTTGCCGGCCATCGAGGCCATGTCGACCGGTGTTCCCCTCGTCGCCACGACCGGCGGAGCCTTACCAGAGGTCGTGGGAGTCGACGGCGAGACTGCCATCCACGTCAACCCGGGCGACGCCGACGACTTGGTGGCCAAGGTGGGCCATGTGCTGCGCCATCCCGAGCTGCGCGACACCGTCGGCGCAGCTGGGCGCCAGCGCGTAGTCGACAACTTCTCGTGGCGGGCCACGGCCGAAAAGACCGTTGAGCAGTACCGCCTCTTGCTGGAGGAACGCGGATGTTGACCGTAGATTTCGATCGCCTCGGCCTCAAGCCGGGCCATCGGGTACTCGATATGGGCGCCGGTGCCGGTCGCCACGCCTTCGAGGCCCGCCGCCGCGGCGCTGTCATCGTGGCGTTCGACTACAGCCTTCCAGAGCTCAAAGACTGCATGGCGACCTACTACGCCATGGAGATCGCGGGCGAGCTCACCGACTCGGCCGCGGTCCAGGGCGCTGGCACCGCGACTCGGGGCGATGCATTACGCCTGCCGTTCCCTGACAACACCTTCGACCGGATCATCGCCTCTGAGGTCATGGAGCACATCCCCGACGACGGCACGGCTGCGGCTGAGCTGTTCCGGGTGCTCAAGCCTGGGGGCCGTATTGCGGTCACCGTTCCGGCCTGGCTTCCCGAACAGATCTGCTGGAAGCTCAGCGACGAATACCACGCTCCCATCGCCGTGGGCGGACACGTTCGCATCTATCGCGAACGCGAGATGCGAGCCTTGTTGGGGTCCAAGGGCTTCGAGATGCGTGGCGCCCACCAAGCCCACGCGCTGCATTCGCCGTACTGGTGGCTCAAGTGTGCGGTCGGGCCCACCAATAACGACAATCCACTCGTCAAGCAGTACTTGCGACTGCTGACCTGGGACATCGTCGAGGCCCCGAAGATCACCCGCATCGCCGACAAGCTGCTGAACCCGCTGATCGGCAAGAGCGTCGTCCACTATGCCGACAAACCAACCGCC
>CAYGMW010000098.1:8616-11683 GCA_964350975.1 uncultured Acidimicrobiales bacterium
GCCGACAAACCAACCGCCAAAACCGCGGAGTCTGCCCGTGCAGCCTGAATCCACCAGGCTGCTCACTGATACCGATCTGGGCCAGACCGCCGATTCGATCGCGGCGCTGCAAGAGCCCAACGGCATGATCTTGTGGTTTCCGAACGGCCATTGCGACCCGTGGAACCACATCGAAGCCGCGATGGCGCTCGCAATTGGGGGGCGCATCGCCGAAGCCGAAGCGGCCTACCAATGGCTAGTCGACACCCAGCACCGTGACGGTTGGTGGCATCACTACTACCTCGCCAACGGCATCGAAGACGCCAAGATCGACACCAATGTGTGCAGCTATATCGCCACTGGCGTGTGGCATCACTGGTTACTGACCGGCGACCGGGGCTTTCTCGACACCATGTGGCCGGTGGTCGAACGGGCCATCGATTTCGTGCTCACCATGCAAAAGGCCAACGGCGAGATCATCTGGGCCCGCCACCGCGACGGCACACCATGGACCTATGCGCTGCTCACGGGTTCGTCGTCGATCTATCACTCGCTTCGCTGTGCGCTGCAGGTCGCCGAAGCCGTGGGCCAGGACCGGCCCGATTGGGAGTTCTCCGCAGTCCAGTTGGGCCACGCCATTGCCCACGAACCCCACGCGTTCGAGCCCAAAGAACGCTGGGCCATGGACTGGTACTACCCCGTGCTCGCTGGAGCCATCACCGGCCAGGCCGCCATCGACCGGATGGCATCGAAACGAGACACGTTCGTGATGCCCGACCTCGGGGTGCGATGTGTGTCTGATCAACCGTGGGTCACCGCAGCCGAAACCTGCGAATGTGCCATGGCATACCTGAACGTCGGCAACACCGACGAGGCCATCCGCTTGTTCGAATCGGTCCAAGACTTCCGCGACAGCGACGGGGCGTACTTCACCGGCACGGTGTACCCGGACCTGATCCGATTCCCCGAAGCCGAGCGTTCGACCTACACCAGCGCCGCGATCATCCTGGCCGCTGACGCCATCGACCGCCTGACGCCTGCGTCAGGGATCTTCCGCGGCGAAGGCCTGCCCGACCTCAGTAGCTGAGGTCCTCAGCCGGCCGGGGCGACCCGTCGCAAGATCCGCAGCGAGCCGACGGTTTCTTCGTTGACGAACTCACCAGTTGCCAGCGCCCGCTCGAAGATCTCAAACGGTGGCCGTCCGCCGTCGGCGGGGTCGGGGAACACGTCGTGGATGGCCAACATGGCGCCGAGCGCGACGCGAGGGGCCCACAGGTCGTAGTCGGCGTGAGCCGGGATCGGCCCGTGCCCGCCATCGATGAAGATGAGCGACGCTTCGGCACCCCATGTTCGGCCCACGATTTCGGAACGGCCAACGATGCCGATGACAACATCACCCAGGCCGGTCTCGTCAATCAGCCGACGAAAGAGGGGCAAAGAATCCATCCGGCCCGTTGCGTCGACCAATTCGGCGTCGTGGTGTTCCCACCCCAACTGCATCTCTTCTGACCCACGATGGTGGTCGATCGTGTACACCACGGTGCCGCTGAGGCGGGCGCCAGCACCGAGGTACACCGACGACTTACCGCAATAAGTGCCAACCTCGATGATGGGGCCCGGGCCCGCGATGGCTGCGGCGTGATACAACGCCAAACCCTCGTCGTCGGGCATGAAGCCCCGAGCACCTCGGGCCGATGCCAGCAGCGCTGGCTCCATGTCGGGCACGAAGATCTCGTCGCCGTCAGACATCAGAAGCCACCGACGCGTCTGGCCTGAGGGTCATGTCGACTTCGCGAAACAAGACTTTATCGAGCAACCAGAACTTGCACACCCACAACAAGCCCCAGCCGGTGAGATTGGCCAGGTTCACCGCGATCGTGGTGCCCCAGACATCGTCGGCAACGGCGACCAATGCTGTGGACAAGATAAGACCCGCCAACGTGTAGGCCCAGAACGGAGCCATCTCGCGAGAAAACGAGTGATCTCCTCGTTTGTTCCAGACCCAACGACGGTTCAGCAAGAACACCGGGACCGATGACGCCGCGGTTGCCACGATGTTGGCGGCCACTCCTGACCAGTTGAGGCCGCCCTTCAGCAGCACCAACATCACCTGGGTCAGCACGACACCAACGACAGATACGCCAGCGAAGCGGATCAACCTGGTTCGAACCTGCCACAGGCGGGCTGGAAGATCGACAACAGACACGAAGATCAAGTCTAGATCGACGACAGCCATCGCCGACTCCTACGATGCCTCACTGTGACGGCGCTGCATGACTTGGTCGAATTGCTCGAACTCGAGCCGATCGAGGTGAACATCTTCCGAGGCAATAGCCCTGACGAGAATCGCCAGCGGGTCTTTGGCGGCCAGGTCGCGGCCCAAGCACTGATGGCGGCCATCAAGACCGTCGACACCGAACTCCCCGCCCACAGCCTGCATTCGTACTTTCTTCGAGCCGGCGACCCACACGCACCGATCCTCTATGAGGTCGACCGCATTCGCGATGGCCGGTCCTTCGTCACCCGTCGAGTGGTTGCCATCCAACATGGCCGAGCCATCTTCAACCTGCAGGTGTCGTTCCAGCGTGTTGAACAGGGGTATGAGTATCAGCTGACCATGCCCGAGGTGCCGGCTGCAGAGTCGTTGCCCGATTTTGAGACCCGGATGGCACCGTTTCGCGAGCAAATGGGCGAGTGGTACGACCGACCTCGCCCGATCGACAGCCGTTTCGTTGGCCAGCACCCCATCGAGCGACGCCGATCGAAGGCAGTGTCTGACCGCCTACAAGTGTGGTTCAAAGCCGATGGCACCCTCGCCAACGACCTGGCCATCCATCAGTGCATCGCGGCCTACGCCAGCGACATGACCCTGCTCGACAGCACGTTGGGCCCCCACGGTCTGGGCTGGGGCGAGGAAGTCATGATGGCCAGCCTCGACCATGCCATGTGGTTCCATCGCCCCTTCCGGGCCGACGAATGGCTGCTGTTCGACCAGCAGCCGCTGTCGACTTCGGGCGGACGAGGTCTGGCCCGCGGCGAGATCTACACCCCGAGCGGCCAACTCGTCAACTCAGCTAACCAAGTACGC
>CAYGMW010000099.1:0-11616 GCA_964350975.1 uncultured Acidimicrobiales bacterium
ACCGAGCGCGTGGTCTACACCGAAGCCGAGCGCCGCACGATCGCCACCCACGAAGCCGGGCACGCCGTCGTGGCCCACCTCGTGGGCAAGGGCCGCACCCTTGAGGTGCTGTCGATCATCAAGCGCAAGGAAGCACTCGGCCTGCTGGCCCACAGCGATAACGAGGAACGCTTCACTCGCACCCGTTCGGAGATCGAACAGGGCATCGATATTGCCTTTGGCGGCATGGTGGCCGAAGAACAGTGGTTTGGCGAGTCCGGTAGCGGACCGTCGGGCGACCTCGCCGCAGCGACCAAGGCCGCCGCGACCATGGTCGGCGCCCTGGGCATGGGCCCCATGTTGATCTCGCTCGAAGCCGCCAACGTGGGCAACGGGGCCGATCTCGTCGCCAAGGTCTTGTCGTCTGACTATGGCCGTGATGCCACCGAAGAGATCCTCCAGGCCCGCAAGGCCAGCGTTGAGGAGCTGATCGGCCGTAATCGGCACCTGGTCGAAGCCTTGCGCGACGCACTGTTGGAACGCGAAGAACTCATCGGTACCGAGATCCTCGATGTCTTGAACGCGGCAGCCCTCGATGAGTCACGGCGCGCGGTCGACGAACCCGTCATCGACCTGACCGACTCCCGGGTATCTGGCCGTTCCTGGTCGGGCCCCGATCGGCGACGTCGCTAGCGATCGAGCCGGAGGGCGTCGATCACGAAGGCCAGGATTCGGGCTTCATCTCGCCACGCGTCGTAGCGGCCCGACGGGCCGCCGTGGCCGGCGCCCATCTCGGTGCGCAGTACGAACCAACGACGACCGACCGCGGTGTGTCGGAGCTTGGCCAGCCATTTGGCGGGTTCCCAGTACGACACCCTCGGGTCGTTCAGTCCGGCGGTCATATAGACCGGCGGATAGTCGATGGCCGCCACGTTCTCATAGGGCGAGTAGGCCGTCATCCACGCGTAGTCAGCCTCGTGTTCGGGGTTTCCCCACTCGTCGTATTCGGTGATGGTGAGCGGCAGTGTCGGGTCAAGCATGGTGTTGACGTTGTCGACAAAGGGCACCTCGGCGACCGCCGCCGCGATCTTGTCGGGGGCTTGGTTCAACACAGCGCCGACCAGCAGGCCGCCGGCCGAACCACCCCGGATGGCGATGCGGTCCGGGGCAGCCCAACCGGTCTCGACGAGGTGGTCGATCACGGTCACCATGTCGGTGAAGCTGTTCTGTTTGTGTTCGACCCGGCCACCGTCGTACCAGGCCCGACCCATTTCGCCGCCACCTCGCACATGGGCGATGGCGAACACGATGCCCCGGTCGAGCAGTGACAGGCGGGCCGAAGAAAAGCCGGCCGGCATGATGGTTTCGTACGAGCCATAGGCGTACACCAGTGCTGCGGCGGTGCCATCGACGGGGGTGTCGCGATGGGCGACCAGGCTGATCGGGATCTCGACGCCACCTGACCCTGGAGCCATCAGTCGGGTGGTCACATAGTCCGACGGATCATGACCACCCACGACCTCTTGCTGCTTGAGGAGCACTCGCTCTGCGGTGCGGACATCGAGTTCGAACACCGAGTTGGGGGTGACCATCGACGTGTACCCAAACCGGTACTTCGTCGTGTTCCACTCGACGTTGGAGCCGCCAGCAGTCTCGAAGATCGTCTCGGGGAAACCCAGGTCGAATTGGGTGTCGGTATCGAGCAACCACACCGTCACCTGGGGGGTGTTGTTGTTGCGGCGGGTGATGATGATGTGGTCAGCAAATGCGTCGACGTCGTCGAGTCGCACGCCTGGTTCGGCCCCGATGAGCTCAACCCAGTTGGCCCGCCCCGGTGCGTCGACGGGAGTTTCGAAGAGCCGAAAATCGGGCGCCTCGTCGTTGGACATGACCAAAAAGCGATCGCCGTGGTGCTCGACGCGGTACTCGTGGCCCTCCGAACGAGGCTCGATGACACGCGGCGCTGACTCGGGCTCGTTGGCGTCGATCACCCAGGACTCTGAGGTGGTCTTGGAGTCCGACGTGATGATCACGTACTGCTCCGACCTCGTGGTGCCGACCCCAACCCAGAACCGTTCGTCGGCTTCGTGAAAGACCATGTCGTCGTGTTCGACTGCGTCGCCCAGACGGTGGCGCATGATCCGATCTGATCTCTGCTGATCGTCGGCCAATGTGTAGAACAGCGTGGCTGAGTCATTGGCCCACGACACGCCATAGGTGAGGCCTTCGATGTGGTCGCTGAGGGCCTCGCCGGTGGCCAAGTCGATGATTTGGAGCGAGTACTGCTCGTCGCCGTCGTAATCGGTGCTGACGGCCAGCAGTCGGTGATCAGGGCTAGCGAGCATGTCGCCCACGGCGAAATACTCGCTGTCGCCTGCAGCGATGTTTTCGTCAAAGACCATCTCGTCAATGCCGCTGGGTTGGCCGTCGACGTCGGCTTGGCGGACGTGCACCGGGTACTGGAGACCTTCCTTGGTGCGGGTGAGGTACCACCACGGGCCCTTGCGGACCGGCACGCTCATGTCGGTCTCGTTGATCCGGTTCTTGATCTCTTCGAAGACCTGGCCGGCGAGCTCGTCGAGCGGGCTCAGCAGGGCGTCCGCGTACGCGTTTTCGGCTTCGAGATACGCAATGGTCTCGGGGTCGTCGTTGTCGCGCAGCCAGAACCACGGGTCGTTCACGGTCGTGCCATGCACGGTGCGCTCGTGTTGGCGCTGGGGCGCTACCGGCGGTTCGGGGGCGGGGGGAGTGAGGCCGGTTGCTTCGGTCATGAGGCCGCCACGGTAGCGTCGCCCTATGGCTGTGTATGCACTGGGCGACCAGACTCCCGATATCGACCCCTCCGCCTACGTTCACCCGGAGGCGATCATCATCGGCAGCGTGACGATTGGGCCCGAATCGACCGTGTGGGGATGTGCAGTGTTGCGCGGCGACGACGGCATCATCACCATTGGCGCGCGTACCTCGATCCAGGACGGAACAGTTGTGCACACCACCCCGTTCACCCCAACAACGGTGGGCGACGATTGTGTGATTGGTCACCTCGCTCACCTCGAAGGTTGCACCATCGAAGATGGCGCACTTGTTGGTTCGAACTCAACGGTGCTGCACAACGCCGTGGTGCGTACGGGCGCCCTCGTTGGAGCCAATGCTCTCGTTCCAGGAGGCATGGAGGTGCCGGCGCGAGCGATGGCACTCGGTGTGCCAGCCAAGCTTCGCCTCGATGCCGTCGACCCCGACACCATGATCGCCCTCGGCGCTCGCAGCTATGTCGATCGCGGCCACCGCTACCGGGCCGAGCTTCGTCGCATTGACTGAAATCGATTGTTCGTTCAGGCCGCTGGCTGAGTAGCGTCGTTTGGATGGTTCAGCGCACGGTCAACATCGGAACAGTCGGCTTGTGGACCGGCATCATGGATGCCTTGCCTATCGCCGCGGCTCGCGAGGCGGCCCTTGAGGCCGACGAGCTTGGCTATGGGGCGTTGTGGATCCCTGAAACAGTGGGGCGCGATCCGTTCCTGCTGGCCACCATGCTGCTCGACGCGACGCCGCGGATTGTTCTGGCGACGGGCATTGCCAATATCTATGCCCGCGACGCCATGACCACGGCCAACGTGATGCGCACGCTTGAAGAAGCCCACCCGGGCCGGTTCTTGATGGGCCTCGGGGTCAGCCACCACACCTTGGTGAACTGGGTTCGCAAGCACGACTACTCCAAGCCGCTGTCGTACATGCGCGACTACCTCGACTTCATGGACGCATCGATGTGGCGGGCCGCTATTGGATCCTCCGAGCTGCCGAACAACGCTGTCCTTGCCGCTCTTGGCCCCAAGATGCTTGAGCTCGCAGCCACCCGCACCGCTGGTGCCCACCCCTATTTCACGACGCCCGAACACACGGCCCAGGCCCGCGAGATCATGGGTCCTGACTCACTGCTGGCGCCCGAACAGATGGCGGTACTCGACACCAACCCCGAGTCGGCTCGAGCAACAGCTCGGGCCAATATGGCTGTGTATCTGCCCCTGCCGAACTACGCCAACAACCTGAAACGGCTCGGATTCACCGACGACGACTTCGCCGACGGCGGTTCGGATCGTTTGGTTGACGCCATTGTTGTCTGGGGCGACGAAGAAGCGATCGCCGATCGGGTCGCCGAACATCACGCAGCCGGTGCCGACCATGTTTGTGTCCAAATTTTGAGCGCTCACCGCGCTGACACCGATTCGGTTCGCGAGGGGTGGCGTCGGCTGGCTCCAGCGCTTGTCGAGCGTTCGTGAGCGATCCGGTACCAATAGAGGACTCGGCCGCGGGTTGGCGGCTACTGCGCGAGGCAATGCGCGCCCACTGGCAAGGCATTTCGCTCGGTATGGCGATCGGCGTCGTGTGGACGGTGTCGAAGGTGACGGTGCCAATCCTGATCCAACGCGCTATTGACGACGGCATCCGCGGCGACGGTTCGCTGGTGTTTTGGTCGTTGACCATCGTCGTGGCCGGCGCGGTGTCGGGTGTGGCGACCGGTGCCCGGCGATACGTCGCCTTCCAAAACGCTCGGGCCGTGGAGGCCGACTATCGCGACCGAGTATTCGTCCACGCGCAGCGCCTGCATTTTGGTTTCCACGATCGGTATCAGTCGGGCCAGTTGATGAGCCGCGGCAACACCGACCTGCAGCAGTTCCAGAACTTCATCACGATGCTGCCCATCACGGCCGCGAACTTGTTGACGGTCATCTTGGCCAGCATCGTGCTGCTGTTGTTGAACTGGAGTTTGGCCTTGCTCGCCCTGGCTGGTTTGCCGTTGGCGAACTACTTCGGCCGCCGGTTTGCCAACGTGCTGCACCCTGCGGTTCGAGGCATTCAAGAAGAGTCGGCCCAGCTGGCCAATGTGGTCGACGAGACCGTTGCCGGCATCCGGGTCGTGAAGGGGTTCGGTGCCGAACAGGTCCGCTTTGATGCCTTGGCCGTCGAAGCAGAAGATGTGCGCGACCAGTCGTTGCTGGCCGCCAAGGCCAGATCCACCTATTTGCCAGCGCTCGAGCTGGTTCCGAACATCGGCCTCGTGGCGGTGCTTGGTTACGGCGGCCACCAGGTGCTCAACGGCACCCTCGAGGTCGGCGAGCTGGTGCTGTTCAACATCTATGTTGTGCTGCTCATCCAGCCCCTTCGCATGCTTGGCATGATCGTGGCCAACTTCCAGCGGGCCACTGCCGCGGGAGCCCGTGTGGCCTCGTTGTTGGGCACACCGCTCGCCATTGTCGACCCTGAACACCCGGTCGATCTTGCGTCGTCTGGGCCGCTCGGCCGCGTCTCGTTCCGCAATGTGTGCTTCAGCTACGCCGATGGCCAGCCCGTGCTCGATGGGTTCAACCTCGACGTCGCACCTGGCGAATCGGTCGCGATTGTGGGCCGTACCGGTTCGGGCAAGAGCACCATTGCCCGCCTGCTCGCCCGCTTCTACGACGTCGATTCCGGCAGCATCGAAATCGATGGCGTCGATGTGCGCTCAGCCCGGGTCGACGATCTTCGTCGATCGATCGGCCTGGTGTTCGAAGAGACGTTCCTCTTCAGCAGTTCGGTCCGCGACAATATTGCCTTTGGTGCCGCGAACGCGACCCAAGCCGACGTCGAGCGGGCCGCTCGTCTGGCCGGCGCTGATGAGTTCATCGCGGCCCTGCCTCACGGATACGACACCGAGTTGGGTGAGCGGGGGTTTTCGTTATCGGGCGGGCAACGCCAGCGCCTCGCGATCGCCCGCGCTGTTGCGTCTGACCCCCGTGTGCTGATTCTCGACGACGCCACCTCGGCGGTCGACCCCACCAAGGAACACGAGATCCGCGACTCCATGGCTGAGGTCATGGACAAGCGAACCACCCTGGTGATCGCCCACCGGCCTGCAACCATCGCCCTCGCTGACCGGGTGGTGCTGATCGACGAGGGCCGCGTCGTGGCCCAAGGCCGCCACGAGGACCTGTTGGCCAGCAACGACCGCTACCGGGCCGTGCTGGCCCAGCTCGACGACCCACAGGAAGTGCTCTGATGGCGGGCTGGTTGGCCGGCGGGGTCGACGAAGACGATCGTCTGGATCGCGAAGCGGCTTCTCATGTGCTGCGTCGCACCGCGTCGATGGTGCGTCCGTACAAGTGGCCGCTCGTTGCTGCCGGTGTGCTTTTGGTGGTGTGGACAGCGCTGCTGTTGGCCCTGCCGGTGCTGTTTGGTCGCGCCGTTGACGCCATCGATGCTGGCGACGAAGCCAGCCTCAACCGAACCATCGTGGCCTATGTCGTGATCGCTGTTGCGAACTACTTCTTGTGGCGCGCAGCCATCATGAATCTGGCCCGCGTCGGCGAGTCGTTCCTGCGCGATCTGCGTCGACGGGTGTTTCGTCACCTGCTGCGGTTGTCGATGCCGTTCTACGACCGCGAAAAGGCCGGTGTCATCGTCAGCCGGATGACCTCAGACATCGATTCATTGGCCGAGGTGGTGCAGTTCGGCCTGCAGATGTTCTTGGCCAACAGCCTCTTGCTCATCGGCGTCGCGATCGTGCTCGCCATCTTGAGCTGGCAGCTGTTCTTGGTGTGTTTGGTCTCGGTGCCGTTGTTGTGGTTCGCGAGCCGTAAGTTCCGACGCGATTCCAACACCGCGTACCTGGCAGTCCGCGACGGCATTGCGGGCACATTGACTCGGCTTCAAGAAGGTCTCGCCGGGGTCCGGGTCGTGCAGGCCTATGGTCGCAACGCCGTCGAAGCCGAACGTTTCCACGACGTCAACCAGCAGCTCTACCGAGCCCACATGCGATCGACCAAGGTGGCTGCCTGGTACCTGCCGATCGTCGACTTTTCCGGTGTTGCCACGACCGCAATCGCAGTCGGTGTCGGCGGCTGGATGGCCCGCGATGGCCAGATCAGCATCGGCACCGTGGTGGCGTTCGTGTTGTTGTTGCAGAACCTCTTCGAGCCGGTGCAACAGCTCAGCCAGTTGTTCAATATGTTGCAGAGCGCCGCGGCTGGTTTGCACAAGCTCTATGGCTTGCTCGACGAACCCGTCGAGGTTCCTGAATCGGCGAACCCGCTCGAGTTGCCCCATCGAGGCGACCTCGTGGTGAGCGCCGTGGGGTTCTCCTATGCGGTGGGCGCACCGGTGCTCTCCGACGTCTCGCTCGACATTGCCTCTGGCGAACGGCTTGCCCTGGTCGGGCCAACCGGTGCTGGTAAGTCGACTCTGGCGAAGCTCATCGCCCGGCTCTATGACCCGACCGTGGGCGCGATCACGCTCGGCGGGGTCGACCTCAGGGTGGCGTCGATGCACACGTTGCGCGAGCGGATCATCGTGGTGCCACAAGAAGGGCATCTCTTCGATGGGACGGTGCGCGACAACATTCGGGTGGCGCGGGCTGGGGCGAGTAACGAAGAGGTTGACGCCGCGTTGCGTCGAATCGGTGTGCTTGACCTGTTCGAGGCCCTGCCCGACGGCGTCGACACTGAGGTGCACGAACGTGGGTCGCGCTTGTCGGCGGGGGAGCGTCAGCTGGTCTCATTGGCTCGGGCCGCGCTGGTCGATCCGGCCGTATTGATCCTCGATGAGGCGACGTCGTCGCTCGACCCGGGCACGGAGGCCGTGGTCGAGCGGGCGATGGATGCCTTGATGGCCAACCGCACCACGATCGTGATTGCCCACCGGCTCACCACGGCGGCTCGATGCGATCGAATCGGCGTTGTTGCCGATGGGCGTCTCGCCGAACTCGGCACCCACGACGAGCTTGTTGCGGCCCAGGGTCGCTATGCGTCCCTCTACAGCGCCTGGATCGGTGCTCAACAATGAATCTCTATTCATTTGCGCTTAGGTCAGACTTGTCGCATCCGACGAGATACCTGATGGTTCCGCCCGGAGCCACACCAGTCCGGTAGATCCAGGTGGTGGTTCAGTGCGCAAAATCGAACGCAGCACCATCTTGGTGCTCTCGGTGTTGCTGCTCGCGGCCGCTGCTGGTGCAACCTGGCTCGGAAACGGTTCGTTGGCTGCTGCGACAACCGACTGGGGATCCAAGAGCGAACCCCTGATCGAAGCAACACACGTTCACGGCCGTTGGACGGTCGATGTCCTTTCCGCCAGCGGCAATCTGATCGATCGACGCGAGTTCAACAACGACCTGACCGAGACCGGCGAGACCATCTTGGCGCGAATGCTCACCGGTGGCTTCGGCTCCAACTCGTGGGCGATTCGCCTGCCGATGGACCGAGGCGGTGCGATGACCTCCGAGCTGTTTGCTGCCGAACCCACCGACGATGGCCGCGGCGTCGTGCTCATGGCCGAGATTCCGATGGTCGATGACACCGAACTGACCCGATTCGAGACCCACGTCGTCGAAGATGGTTTCGAGGTGTCGGACGACTCGACCTTTACGGCAACCAAGATTGGTCCCGTGCAGGCTTTCGCCGGCCAGACCATTCGGGTGACGGTCGCAATCACGTTCGACTGAGGTCGCGCTAGCGTCGCTGGTCGTGCCGTCACTCAAAACAGAGATCACCGAGGTGCTCACCGGGTTGGGCATGTTGGGCCACGACTCCGTCGAGCGAGCGCTCGTCCATCAGCCTGACGCTCTGAGCGACGTCCCCGCCGACACGTGGAGGCGGATCGTCGACGCAGCAGACGACCCGAAGTTTCGCGCCGACGTGTACGGAGCGTGGCGCAACGGCCAAGCGTTCTTCAACAGCGTGGACGGCCTGCGGGGCCGAGTCCCGCTCAGTGTCGAATGGAAGGGCGGCCACAAAGCCCCAGGGGCCGAATCGGTGCCGGTCGATCTTCGGGTCGACCATGTGTTCTTGGTGTCGTGTAAGTACGCGTCGAAGATCTTGCTGAACTCCGCTCCGGCCCAGCTCTTTGACGGTGAGGTGGCGACGGGCGACTGGTTCGACCAGGTCGCACCGGCCCAGCATCAAGCCTTGTATTTCGCGGCCCGCGACCATGTTGGCGACTCGGACTTACCGGCCTTTGTCACCGATTTGGCCAAGCATCATCGGGCTCGACTTCGGCCCGGACTCGAGGAGTGGTCGAACGAGTGTCTGGCTGCCTACCGGGAGCTCAGCTTGGAGGTCGGACGGGCCTCCGCGGCGCGTTGGCGGGCCTCGCTTGGCACGAAACGTCAACGCGAGGCCATGCTGTGGCGGCTACTTCGCATCAGTTCGGCTCCGTATTTCATCTTGGGGTCGAGCGCTGATCGGACCCTGAGGGTCAGGGTCACCACACCATGGGATTGGCGTCGGCGCTTCGAGTTCAGAGACTTCGAGTGTTGGGGCGACGATGCGGGCCAGCCTCGGGTGGGCTGGAAGGCAACAGTTCGCGACCACGAGTCTGGTCTCGACGGCTCGGTGGATGGCCATGTGGAGATTCGCTGGAGCCATGGTCGATTCGGCCAATCGCCCGAAGCCAAGGTCTACCTCGACACCCCTCATGACCGGGTTCCGGGCTACCTGCCCCTGCGGTAGGGCATCGCGATGGACCTGTTCGACGCCGACTCCATCCGGGAGCTGTCACGGATCAACGCCGAGCCTGCGTGGATGCTCGACTTTCGGCTCCGGAGTTATGAGCTCGTCACCGAGTCGCCGAGTTCAACGTGGGCGGCCAAGCTGGCCGGGTTCACGCTCGACGCTCACCGCGCCAACCGCCGAGTAGACCACCAGCTGCAGGTCGACCTGGCGGCCCGGGGGGTGGTGTTTACCGATATGGACTCAGCGGTTCGCCGACACCCCGACCTGGTGCGTCCGTTTCTGGGGACGGTTCTCGCTCCTGAGCACAGCACGTTCTGTGCGCTCATGTCGGCCCTGTGGTCGGGCGGCTCGTTCATCTACGTTCCGCCAGGTGTTGAGGTCGAACTGCCGCTCCAGACACGCCTGGGGTTGGGCGCTGGGCCTGCTGGCCCGTTCGAGCGAACCCTGATCGTGGCTGACGAGGGAGCCAGGGTGCACTACATCGAGGGTTGTTCGGCCCCGGTGTACACACCACATCAGTGGCGGGGCGCGGTGGTCGAACTGGTGGCTCTCGAGGGTAGCCAGATCAGCTACACGTCGATTCAGAACTGGTCGCCCAACGTCGACAACATGGTCATGAAGCGGGCGCTGGTGCACCAAGACGCCCGCTGTCAATGGATCGACGGCCATATCGGCAGTCGTCAGACCACGACGTGTCCCGAGGTGTACCTGATGGGCCCACGGGCTCATGGTGAGGTGCTGACGGTCGCCTACGGCGGAGCCGGTCAGCACCAAGATGTCGGTGCCAACATGGTGCACGCAGCACCGCACACCACCTCCAAGGTCGTGTCGAAGTCGGTCAGCGCCGATGGTGGCCGCACTACCTTCGCCGCGGTGGTGACCGTCGAGCCCGGTGCTCATGGCGCAACGAGCGAGGTCGACTGCGATGCGCTCATCCTCGACGAGCACTCCCACCACGACGGCCAACCCCAGCAGGAGATCGCGGCGGCCGACGCCGTGGTCGATCACGCCTCGACGGTGTCTCGCGTTTTGGCTGAACAGCTGTTCTACTTGATGACCCGGGGCCTCTCCGACGACCAGGCCCTGGGCGTCATCGTCAACGGCTTCATCGAGCCGGTGACACGCACCTTGCCCATGGAATACGCCGTCGAGTGGGCTCGGCTCATCGAACGCCAGATAGCGGGGTCGGTCGGCTAGTCGAGGCTGCCGAAGTACACGATGTCGCTCGTGGGTTGATCGCTGCCGCCCTCGGGTTCGATCGTGACTCCCCAGCTCGCTGGTTCGAGGTCCTGCGTTGACCAGGTCCGGCGGGCCACTCCGTTGGTTTCACCAAACAGGCCGGCTCCGTTCACCGATCCGTCGTCGAATACGAACCACAGCTGGAAGGTCTGGCCGTCGGCGAGCGGGTCGACGTTATTGCCGAACACCGACACCTCGTCGAGCGCGGCCGACCACGCGATCTGGACAACCCCCGTGTCGCCAGCGAGCGTGGTGATCCGGACATCGGCGGCTGCGAGCACCTCGGCGGCGGGGTCAGGAGTGTCGTCGCGGTTCGCGATGCCTGCAGTCACCCCTACCGCGAGCGCCGCAGCGGCCGCCGAGGCCACCATGATCTGAAGGCGCGAACGGCTGCGGGAGCGCCGCTTGGCGAGTTCGTCGGTCGCGCCTGCAACCGAGCCGGTCGTACCGATGGCCGCGAGGACGTTGGTGCGCATCGACTCCGGCGCGCTGGTTGCCGCGATGGTGGCGAGTTGGGCTGTAGTTTCGGCGAACGCCGCCACCTCGCCGGGGCACGAGGCGCAGGTCGCGAGATGGGCTTCGAAGGCCGCCCGTTCGTCGGTGTCGAGGGCGTCGAGGGCATACGCGGCGGCGAGCTCATGCAATTCGTTGTTCATGAGCTGACTCCGAAGTGGTCGCGCAATGTGGCCAGCCCGAGGCGGATCCGAGTCTTGACCGTTCCTTCTGGCAGATCGAGCACGGCGGCTACCTGCCGATAGGAGTATCCCGAAAAGTACGCCAGGGTGACAGCTTGTCGCTGGTCCGGCGTCAGTAGCGCCAGCCCGTCATACACGGTGGTGTTGTCGAGATCGCTTGAGACACGGTCAGCGACCGGGTCGAACTCCGCGACGGGGGCGACATGGCTGCGGTCCTCGCG
>CAYGMW010000100.1:0-11609 GCA_964350975.1 uncultured Acidimicrobiales bacterium
TGGTGAGCTCGCGGGTTACCGACCGTCAGCTGGTGCGGTTCGTGGTGCTGCTCGCAGTCACCGAAACTGTCAGCACCGTCGTGTTCTTGAACGGGCTCCTCGTCGATCCTGACCCAGCCTTGATTGCCTACGGAGTTGTTGGCGGCATCATCTTGATCACAGGGCTGCTGCTCATACGCACGCATAGACGGGCACTACTTGGTCTGCCACCCGTCGACCTCGATGCAGCGTTCACCCGCAAGCGTCTCGATGTCGGTCCGGACTTTCGCCGCGAGCTCTCCGGGGACGACGAGTGACCTCCATTGGCGACTACGAACTGATCTCGGTGCTCGGGCGCGGCAACCATGGCTCGTTCCACCTGGCTCGGCCGCCAGCGCGCCTCGGCGTCGACGACGAACACGTGGTGCTCAAGGTGCTCGACCGGTCGTCATCGAACGACGAGTTCAAACGATTCGCCCACGAAATGAGGGTGATCGCGTCAGCCCGCTCGCAGTACCTCACTCCGTTGCTCGACGCGGGCCAAGTCGATGGGCGGCTGTTTTATGTGGTTCCGCACCACGATGGCGGGTCGCTCAATTCGGACGCGCATAGCCCCGATGTCGCGATCGCGGTGGTGGCAGACGCGGCCCGCGGCGCCCACGACCTGCACGAGATCGGGGTCGTGCACCGCGACATCAAACCCGCCAACGTTTTTGTGCGCAACGGTCGCGGCCTGTTGGCCGACATGGGTTTGGCATCAGTGGGATCGCTGGCAACGGCGACTGTTGGCGTAGGCCCGATTGGCTCGGTCGAGTTCATGGAGCCCGAGGTTGTGCTTGGAGATCTACCAGGACGAACATCAGACGTCTGGAGCCTGGCGGTGACCCTGCACGTCGCGATCACCGGCGTGAGCTGCCACCCTGGCCTGCCTCGTGAGTCGGCGCTTGGCGCGTTGCGCCACGTTGCCCAGCACCAGCCGACCATCAGCGACCTGGTGGGCGAGCCAATCGCTGAAATACTGCACCGAGCCCTCGGCCCTCGTCGAAACGACCGCTACCAGACGGCCCTGGAGCTTGCCGAGGACCTCGAATCGATCGCCGACGCCTCCGGCGCGGCACAGGAGCGATGATGGAACGAATGTTTGTAGCCCCAATTCCAGGCGAGGGTGTGCTCATTGCTGCGGGCCCGGTGGTCGCTCTGCTCACCGGTGCCGCCGCGGTTGGATCGATCGCCGATGTGCGCCAGCTGGTGGTCGGGCTCGACCCATCAGCGGCGATCCGAGTGCTCGGACGCGACCTGCTGCGTCGCGAACTCACCAGCGCTGCGGTAGTGGCCCGAACCGGCGACATTGACGAGGTGTTCGCCTTCGGCCCAGTCGACATCTTGACCACGAACAATCGCCTGAGTGCCTCAGAAGAAATCGTGAGCTTGTCGCGCCAGTTCGAACGGGGCGAGCTAGTGGGGGTCGTCGCCGAGGCCGCCAGCGCCCCATTGTCGTGGCAAGCCCTTGAGCTTGGTTCGGTGGCGGCGTCGGGTTTCACGGTGGTAGCGGCATCGGCGGGCACTGACCCCATTGGTCATGTGTCAGTGGCGGCCGCGCCGGCGGTTGCCGACCCGCCCGCCGAACCAGTCGTTGCATCGTCGGGCACGTCGCTGTTCACGTCCGACATCACGCCGGCGTCAGGTTTTGTGGCTATCGACCTCGATGCCTCCTTGGACGACACCGACATGATGCCGCTCGCCATTGGTGCACCCGATGGTGCCGCAACAGACGATGGCGAGACCGCTGATGAGGCCGGCGGCACTGCATCTGACACCGGCCCGCTACCGCTGTATGCCCGACCGGTGCCAGTGCTTGGGGTGTTGTCGCCACGCGGGTTCTTCAACCACCCCGAAGCGCGCTATTGCAGCCGCAGCGGCGTCAAGATCGGGGCGTCACACACCAGGGCGTTCGTCCAAGGCGAACGGCCGGCGCTGGGCGTCATCAGCTTCGATGACGGCACCAGCTACACGATCAAGTGGGACACCGTGGTCGGACGCAACCCCGAACTTGACGAACGTGTTGTGTCTGGTACCGCGGCTGGTTTGGCCCTCGGCGACAACGAGGCGGCCGTGTCGCGACGCCACCTGTTGCTCGAACTACGCGAGTGGGACCTGCTCGTCAGCGACCTCGGCACAGCCAACGGGACCTTTGTCCGGACCCGAAACCAGGCTGAGCCTCGGCGACTGGCGAGCGGCGAAAAGGTCGTCATCAGCCATGCCGACGAGGTCTTTCTCGGCGATCGCTCGTTTGTGTATCACGAGCACCACACTCGCTGACCGCCAGGCGAGGGGCTCAGGGTTCGATTGGTCCCGCATCGAAGGTCGCGCCACGGACTCGGGGTCCCAGTGCCGCCATCGCGGAGCGATGCACCTCGGTGCCTACCCACCTGTGGCACGCCGCCTGGTCGACCCATGTGGAGGCAACCCTGAACTCGCGGCGGCCGAGGTCGGCAACAAGGGTGTAGGTGACAACGCCTTCGTTGGCTTCGAGTGCGGCGTCAAGGGATCGCTTGATCGCAAAGGCCGGGCGAAAGAACGGCAACATTGCCAACAGCGAGGCCGCAGGCAACGCGCTGTCGAATCGGTACCCCGCGGGCCCCGCTCCGTGGGTCTTTGGCCTCAAGGTTGGCATCAGGCCTCCTCGGGCACGGAGTGGTCGCTCACCCAGTTGCCGTGGAAACCAAAGGGCACCCGCTGGGGAAGTTTCACCTGGGCGACATAGCCACGGTCAAGGTCGGCGGCGTCCAACACGACCAGTTCGGCACTGTTGGCTCCGAGGTCGTGCACCAGGGTCAGGAGCCATCCGTCGTCTTCAGCGGTGTTGCTGTCGCGGGCAACGAACACTGGCTCACCAGCGCAGCGGCCGGCGCCGTGGTCGAAGACAGTTCGTTCGCCGGTGGTCATGTCGTGCTTGAGCGTGGGCCACCCGGTGGTGTGGTCCGAGGCTGGGGCAGTGGAGTAGCCGTATCGATACGGCTTGGTGGACAACGAACCGCGGTGCCGAGGAAACTCATTCGGGGTGTCGTCGATGATGGTGATCGACGCGCTGCGGCGCACCGGATCAAGCTCCCAGCGTTCGAGTCGGGGCAAGCAGTCTCCGAATGGCCCAAGAAGGTCGCCATCGAACATCTTGTCGTAGTTGCAGATGTCGACCACGACCCGCCCGTCGTCGGTGTCGTAGGCGTTCATGGGATGGAACGCATACCCGAGTGGCAGATCGATCCACACAATGTCGCTGGCCCCGCCGCTGCGTGGCAGCAGCCCGACGCGGTTGCCGTGGTCCGGGTTCCAGCGGAAGGGGAAACGGCCGGCGAACGCCAAGTCGAGGTCGACGGTGCATGGCTGGTCATAGACCAGCGCGTATCGGCTGGTGAGCGACATGTCGTGCAGCATGGTCATGCCCAGAGGGATGTCGACGGTGTGGTTCACCCTGCCGTCGGTGCCTACGATCACGTATTGGATGTGGTCCATCCATTGGGCGGGGGCATAGACCATGGCGTGCATCTCACCGGTCATCGGGTCGATCTTGGGGTGGGCGGTGAATGCGCCTGGCAGGGTGCCGAAGAAGTCGTTTCGGGCAACGGTGTCGAGCTCATAGGTGAGTTCGACGGGTGTGCCGCCGGCTTCGACCATGGCCCACGTGCGCCCGGCGAAGCCGCCAACATTGGTGTTTGGCCCCGTCGTGCTGTTGTTCCAGTTCGGCCCGGCGATGTCGGGTTCGCCGCGCGCTTCGCTGATCTGGGACGAACCGACGTAGCGGTTGCGATACCACTCGGCGCGGCCATCACGAAGGCGGAGCCCGTGGACCATGCCGTCGCCACTGAACCAGTGGTGGGTCGCCGCGTCGACCGGAGTCATGGGGTTTGGGCCATTGCGGAGATAGCGGCCCGACAGCTCGGAGGGCAGCTCGCCAAGAACCTGGAGGTCAAAGGCGGTGATCTCGTCGGTGATGGGGGCGAAGTTACCGGTCAGGTAGTGGTTGGTGGGCACGGATGGTCCTTTCGAGGGCCTTGGTGTTCCGGCGAGGTGCGTAACTTAGTTATGGCATAACATAGTTACGTGACCGACGCTGACGCAAGTCCGAACATGCGCCTGGCCCTCGTGGAGGCTGCACTCGAGGTGCTCCAGCGCGACGGGGCCGCCAAGTTGACCGTGCGCAACATCACCGAACGGGCCGGGTGTTCGACCACCGGGGTGTACACCTGGTTTGGTGGCAAGCACGGCCTGGTCGAGGCGATCTTCGTCGACGGTTTCGAATCGTTCGATCGCGCCCTCGATCCCCACTTGGACGCGGATGACCTCCTCGGCGCCGGCCGGGCATATCGCAGGTTCGCCTTGGCCCACCAGATGCAGTATCTGGTCATGTTCGGTCGAGCGGTGCCGGAATTCGAACCGTCTGATGACGCGCTCACCAGGGCCGTGATCTCGTTCGCCAAGCTGGCCGAAGCCGTCGAGCGTGTCCACCTCGCTGCCGGCCGATCCGACGACCCCGCTGCGGCGGCCTTCCACTTGTTCGCGACCGTGCACGGCTATGTGATGCTCGAGCTTGCTGGAATGGGACCCGACGATGAGGCCACAGCTGAAGCCCTGTACGAGCGGGCCCTCAGCGACCTCGCGTCGCCAGCGAGTCGGGGTTAGGGAATCTCGACAGTCACATCTTCGAACGCGGGAAGGCTTGCCTCGTAACGCAGCAAGCCGTCACAATCGACGACCCGGAGTCGCCAGTTGCCAGCCGACACACCGATCGGATAAGCACCACCGGGGGCACCGTCACCAGCGAGCGGTGAGTTGATTCGGTTCACCCCGAACGTTGAGGCACCCTCGGGGCCAAGCTGGATGACACACATCGGCGACGTCGTGAGGTTGTCCACGAAGATGGTCACGCCCTGCGTTGGCCCGACATTAAACGCATGGGTGAAGACCAGCTCGCCGTTGATCAGCCAGCTCATCTCATAGATGCCCTCGGTGAGCCCTTGGGCGGGTCGGGCGCAGGCAAAGAAGCGTCCAGAGGTGTCGCCTTGGTTCGTTCCGGTCGAACCCAAATCGGCGAACACCGCCCCGTTAACGGACCACACCACATCGAACGGTGCGCTCAAGGCCAGGTTTTCGTACGACCAGTTGAGGCACAGCGCTGGTGCTCCGACGGGCAACGCAACTGCATCGCCAACGGGCTCGAAGTCGACAACGTCAGCGCTCCAGAAGGTGTCGCTCACGATCACCGTCGACGGGGCCAGCGGGGTAGCGACCGAACGATCGAGTGGCGCCGCGCCGATCGAATCGGCGATGAGGTCAATCGCAGCATCGACGGGCCGGATGCCATTGATGAAACCACCGACGGGCACACATGCGTCTCGTTGATCGGTGCGGCCGTCGCCGTTGGTGTCGTTGAGCACCCGACAATCGGTGATGGGCCCGTCGCCGGTACCAACCCGGGTTGGGATGCCGATGAGGAGCCCGTCGTCGTCGACTGCGAGCCCTCCAGACGACCCGCCCGAGATTGCGGCGTCAGACTTCACCCAGCCCCCATCGGCTGCGGTCACAGGACTGACGAAACCGCTGATCGTGCCGCTGGTGACGGTCACGGTCGAACCGCCGATTGCGGGATAGCCAAGCACGCGCACCTGATCGCCCAACCTCAAGGTGGTGGCAGTGCCGATCTCGACCGTCGCCAGAGGTGGATCAACTGGCCCGTTGACTCTCAAGACCGCGAGGTCAAGCTGAGGGTCGTCGATGATCACCGACGCGTCGTAGCGAACCTCGGCTGGGGCGTCTGGCGACCCTGTGACCGCGATGGCAATGCGATCATGCCCACACGGAGGAGCGAGAGTGACGACGTGGGAGTTGGTGAGGATCGTGCCGTCGGCATCGACAATGGCACCGCTGCCCGTGCACACGACGTTGTCGCCGTCGAACAGCAGGATCTGAACCGTGGCGGTGGCGAGATCGTCGAGGGTCGCGATGGTCGACTCGGCCGGCGTCGGCGTTGCCACCTCGGCTTCGCCGGGCGTGGTGGTCTCGGGTACCGCGGTGGTCTGTGGCGCGGTGGTTTGGGCCAGCTCCGTGGTGTCGCTCGGCCCGTTGTCGCCGCCGCTGCTGAGCACGATGATCCCGATCAGGGCCGCGACCGCGAGTGCGCCAAGAGCGACGAACAGGTTCCGCCGATTGGGTGCGGAGTGGTCATCAGCCCCCGACACCGGCCCTGTCGAGACGGGTGGAAGGGTCGGTGGCCCGCTTGCACCCGCTGGCGCCACCTCGCCGGCCGGGGCCACGGTGACGGTGGGAATGCCTGCCATCGGGGTTGAGGCCACATCGATGGGTTGGGTCGACAGTTCGCTGAGCTGGCGGCCGAACTCGGCCATCGTGGGCCGGCCCTCTGGTTCTTTCGACATGGCAGCTTCGAGCAAAGACGCGAGCCTTGGCGGAACTTCGCCGGCGGTCAGCGTCGGCACTGGGTCGAGCGCAACAGACCGGATGACCGAGAGCGCTCCGGTGTCTGGCGAGCCATAAGGGGCCCGCCCTGATGCCATGGCGTACAGCGTCACGGCAAGCCCGTAGACATCTGTCGCAACGGTCGGGGGGCGGCCGTCGAGGACCTCAGGGGCTGCGTACGCCGGTGTGGCTCTCACCGTCGTGGTCATCTGCTGGTCGTTGAGGAAGGCTGCGATGCCAAAATCGACCAGTTTCGCAGTGCCGAACTCGGAAAACAGCACGTTCTCGGGCTTCAGGTCGAGGTGCAGCACGCCGAGCTCGTGGGCCCGACTCAGAGCGCTGCTGAGGGCAACCCCGACCTCGACCACGTCCCCGACGGGTAGGCCGCTCGATGGGATTCGCTCAGCCAATGATCCGCCGGAGAGGTATTCCATAACGAGGTACAACCGGCCATCGCCAGTGAGGCCGGACTGATGGACCACGGCGATGTTTGGGTGGCCCGACAGCGAACCCATAGCCCGACGTTCGCGGTCGAAACGCCGGGTCGCGTCCTCGTCGGGTGCGTCGTTGAGGACCTTGATCGCAACCTTGCGGCCGTGCTGGACGTCGTTGGCGAGATGCACGGAACCGAAGCCGCCGGACCCGATGACTTCGGTAATGACGAATCCGTCGAATTCCACTGCAGCACAACCCCTCACATCGCTCGCATGTTGCTATCACAGTCGCGCAACCCAGATCGAGGCCTAAGGTGCGCATTCGGCCCCGTCTCCTCGTCTGGAATGATGGTCCGGACCCTTGGAGATGTGATGTCAGACCAAACCTATGACTTTGTGATTGTCGGAGGCGGCTCAGCTGGATGTGCGCTGGCCAATCGGCTCAGCGCCGACCCCGCCAACAAGGTCCTTGTCCTTGAGGCCGGTCGTCGGGACTGGAAGTGGGACGTCTTCATCCATATGCCGGCTGCGCTCACCTATCCGATCGGCAGTCGGTTCTATGACTGGAAGTACGAGAGCGAGCCCGAACCCTTCATGGGCGGCCGGCGCGTCTACCACGCCCGAGGCAAGGTCTTAGGTGGGTCAAGCAGCATCAACGGCATGATTTTCCAGCGCGGCAACCCCATGGACTACGACAAGTGGGCTGGCGAACCGGGCATGGAATCGTGGGACTACGCCCATTGTCTGCCGTACTTCAAACGCATGGAAAACCGTCTCGTCGGTGGTGACGACTACCGCGGCGATGCTGGTCCACTGAAGCTCGAAACCGGGCCCGCGAACAACCCGCTGTTTGATGCTTGGCTCGAGGCGGGCGAGCAAGGTGGATGGGGCCGAACCGACGACGTCAATGGGTACCGCCAGGAGGGATTTGCGGTCTTTGACAAGAACATCGTGCGAGGTCGCCGCTTGAGCGCGGCTCGGGCCTATCTGCACCCGGTGCTCGATCGCCCGAACCTTGACCTCGTGACGATGGCCATGGTCAACAAGGTCAACTTCGAGGGCAATCGGGCCACTGGAGTCACCTACACCAGGCGTCGCAAGGTGCACACAGTGCGAGCCAAGGAGATCATTTCCTGCGGAGGCGCGTTCAATTCGCCCCAGCTGTTGCAACTGTCGGGCATCGGCGACCCGGAGCATCTGCGCAGCCTGGGTATCGATGTCGTCGCCGACGTTCCCGGGGTAGGGGAGAACCTGCAAGATCATCTTGAGGTGTACATCCAGTACACGTGCCGCCAGCCGGTGTCGATGCAGCCTTACCTCGCCAAGTGGCGGATGCCGTTCATCGGGCTCCAGTGGTTGGCGAGGCGAGGGCCCGCGGCTACCAACCATTTCGAGGCCGGTGCCTTTGTTCGCAGCAACGACGAGGTCGACTATCCGAACTTGATGTTTCACTTCTTGCCGATCGCGATCCGCTACGACGGCTCGTCTCCTGAGGGCGATCACGGCTACCAGGTCCACGTGGGGCCGATGTATTCAGACGTTCGCGGAACGGTCAAGATCACCTCAACCGATCCTCGCAAGCACCCGGCGGTGCAGTTCAACTATCTGTCGACCGGCAACGATCGCAAGGAGTGGGTCGAGGCGGTGCGCACTGCTCGCGAGATCCTGAATCAGCCCGCGTTCGCCCCGTACAACGGCGGCGAGGTGTCGCCCGGGCCGTCAGTATCGACCGACGAAGAGATCTTGGACTGGATTGCGCGCGACGCCGAAACTGCGCTCCATCCGTCGTGCACCTGCAAGATGGGCACGGATGACATGGCTGTGGTAGACCCCGAGTCGTTCAGGGTGCGAGGCGTCGAGGGGCTTCGGGTGGTCGATGCGTCGGTGATGCCCGTGGTGTCGAACGGCAACATTTACGCGCCGACGATGATGATCGCCGAACGGGCCGCTGACGCGATCTTGGGACGACCGATGGCTGAGCCGGACCACACCGAGGTGTACCGCAGGTCTCGGCCGTAGCCGTCTCGGTCAGGGCGCGCTGTCGACCCAAGGGCCGACAGCTGGCAGTCCGTAGAACGGTCCGCCATCGCTGCGTCTGTCCACCGTTGGAGATCGCAACGAACCACGCGCCAGTCCACCGCGCGTTCACGCAATGAGGTGATTCAAGCACATTTGTATGTTGATCGCTTCAGGTCATCGGTTCTGTCGCGTAGCTGTCACCAGGCGATCGAGCACCATCGTGATCGATGGACTCGGAGGAGCCGAGGCTCGCCGGACCGCGGCCAAGGTGCGAAATGTCAGCGGCTCGTTGGTGACCCGCCGTAGGCGTCTGGGTTCGGCTTCGGCTTGCACCGGGGGCAGCACCACCCAGCCGATGCCGAGTGCTGTCATCTCCTTGAGTACTTCGGGTTGGTGTGATTCGGCGACGACTTCATAGGTTGCACCCAAGCCCCGAAGGGCCGCCGCAATGACCCGTCGGGTTCGCGAGTTGGGCGGGAAACCTACCCACGGGCCCCAACTGGCCGGATTGCCACGGTCCGGTACCACGGTGAATTGTCCGACGGGAGCGCTGGCCACGTACACGTGCAGTGGCTCGTCGACGAGGTCGACCACATCGAGGTCAGCGCGACCGGCTTCGGGTCGGACAGCCACCACGAGGTCAAGGGCACCGGCGCTGACCTGGTCGAGCAGCGAACTCGACGGTGCGACCGTCAGATGCAGTGCCAGTTCGGGAAGGTTCGACCGGATGTCATGCAGCACCGGAGCGAAATGGTGGATCGCGGCGACATCAATCATGCCGATGCGCACCCGACCAGCCCGCCCTGAGCTGACGTTGGTTGCATATCGGGCCAAGTCTGCGGTCTGGGCGAGGACGAGGCGTGCATGGTCGAGCACAACGCTGGCATCACCGCGCAAGACCATGGACCGGCCATCGCGGCCAAAGAGCTCCATGCCGAGCTTGCGGCCCAGTTCGGTGAGGCCTTGGCTCAGCGCCGAAGCCGACACACCAATCGCAGCTGCAGCCTCGGCATGAGTGTCGTGATCGACCGCCGCGACCAGGTACTCCAGCTGCTGGACCGTGATGTTTGGCAGAGCTGTGCTGTTTCGAGGAGCTGTGTTGTTGTAGGGCGGTTGGTTGGGCGGAGTGCTCATCGTTGACGTCACGTCCTTCACCGATAGGCGTAAATAGTTCAGCAATAATGAAGTGTATCGAGTGAAGATTCAGCTTCGCTTAGGGTGCGATTCATGACTGCTCGAACTATCTCTCCCGCATCCGGAAAGCTTGGTGTGCTGACACCCGGCATGGGTGCTGTGTCGTCCACCTTTATCGCCGGCGTGATCGCAGCCCGCAAGGGCTTGTGCCCACCGATTGGTTCGGTGAGCCAGATGGCCCACATCCGGCTCGGCAAGAAAGCCGACGGACGCAACCCGCTGATCAAGGATTTCGTGCCCATCGCCGAACTTGACGATCTCGTGTTCGGGGGATGGGATCCGTTGTCGGCCAATGTGCTCGAAGCAGCCCGGACATGTGGCGTGCTCGAAGAGAAGGACCTCGCGCCCATGGCGGCGGAGCTCGAAGGCATTGTTGCGATGGACGCCGTGTTCGACCAGACCTGGGTGAGCCGACTCGACGGGGTCAGGGTGAAGGCCCAGATGTCGAAGTGGGACCAAGCCATGGCCCTGATGGACGACATCGAACGGTTCAAGGTCGACAACGGCTGCGACCGGCTCGTGATGGTGTGGTGTGGATCGACGGAGGCATATTCCGAACCGGCACCGTGTCACGACACCGTCGAGGCCTTTGAAGCCGGTCTGCGAGCTGACGATCCGGCCATTGCGCCGAGCCAGATCTACGCCTATGCCGCGCTGCAAAGCGATGTGCCCTTTGCCAACGGTGCTCCGAACCTGTCGGTCGATCTGCCCTGCATGCTCGAACTGGCCGACACCCGTGGTGTGCCAATCGCGGGCAAGGACTTCAAGACGGGCCAGACCCTCATGAAGACCCTGCTGGCTCCAGGCTTCAAGGCCCGGATGCTGGGTATGCGGGGGTGGTACTCGACCAATATCTTGGGCAACCGCGATGGCGAGGTGCTCGACGCTCCAGAGAACTTCAAGAGCAAGGAAGTGTCGAAGCTCGGCGTTCTCGACACCATCTTGCAGCCCGAGGTGTATCCCGACCTCTACGGCAATATCGACCATGTGGTGCGGATCAACTACTACCCACCTCGTGGCGACAACAAGGAAGGTTGGGATGCCATCGACATCTTCGGATGGCTGGGATATCCCATGCAGATCAAGGTTGACTTCTTGTGCCGCGACTCGATCTTGGCCGCTCCGATCGTGCTCGACCTGGCCCTGTTCATGGACCTCGCGGCTCGAGCTGGCGAATCCGGTGTCCAGGAATGGTTGAGCTTCTACCTCAAGGCGCCCCAGCAGCGCGGCTCCACCGACATTGAGCACGACCTGTTTATCCAGCAGACCAAGCTCAAGAACACCTTGCGTGAGTGGATGGGCGAAGAGCCCGTCACCCACAGCGAAGTCGGCTAGTTCGGCGGACAGGGGTCTCGTGGGGGCCAACTAGGGTCCCTGGGTGCGTGTTGTTACGTGGAATGTCAACTCGATTCGGAGCCGAACGGCCCGAGTGAGTGGCTGGGTCGAACAACACGCACCCGACGTCGTTGTGCTCCAAGAAACCAAGACCGCCGACGATTCGTTGGTGGTTGG
>CAYGMW010000101.1:0-11592 GCA_964350975.1 uncultured Acidimicrobiales bacterium
CCACAGTCGCGCTCAAGTGCGTACTTGAACGCCGACTGTGGGCCATTGCCGATGGCCTTGATCACCTTCTGTTCGCCATCGAGCATCACGGTTGCTTCGACTTCGCACTCTTCTGACACGTTCGAGTCGTATGTCGACTTGTGGGCCACATAGGTCAGGGGGCGGGTGGTGTGGAAGTAGGTCTCTTCGAACGTCTTGTAGATCGACTCGGGCAGAATCTCGCCACCGTCGTCGGTGATGCCCTGGATCACCCGGCTGAACTCGATCTGAAGCCGACGGGGCAGGTCGATGCCGTAGTCGTTCTTCAACACATAGGCCACGCCACCCTTGCCCGACTGGCTGTTGACCCTGATGACGTCCTGATAGGTGCGCCCCACGTGGGCCGGGTCGATGGGCAGATACGGAACCGCCCACTCGTCGTAGTTGGCCGGCTGGGCTTCGAACCCCTTCTTGATGGCGTCCTGATGGCTGCCGCTGAACGCGGTGTACACAAGGTCGCCGGCGTAGGGGTGGCGAGGGTGCACGGGCAGCTGGTTGCAATGCTCGGCCACCCGGCGGGCCTGGTCGATGTTGGCAAAGTCGATCATGGGGTCGACACCCTGGCTGAACAGGTTGAGGCCCAACGTCACCAAGTCGACGTTGCCGGTGCGCTCGCCATTGCCGAACAAGGTGCCCTCGACACGGTCGGCGCCGGCCATCACACCCAACTCGGCTGCGGCAACTGCAGTGCCGCGGTCGTTGTGGGGGTGCAGCGACAAGATGACTGCATCGCGCTTGGCCACATTGCGATGGAAGTACTCGATCATGTCGGCGTACAGATTGGGTGTCGACATCTCAACGGTGGCCGGCAGGTTGATGATGCACTGGTCATCGGCCGAGCTGCCGAACACGTTCATCACCCGCTCGCACACCTCGATGGCGTAGTCGATCTCGGTGCCGGTGAAACTCTCGGGCGAATACTCGAAGCGAATATTGCCGCCCGTGCTGGCCTCGCGCAGGCGCTGACAGGTGGCCGCACCAGCCTCGGCAATGGAGGCAATGCCTTCCATGTCGAGGCCGAACACCACCCGGCGCTGCAGGGTCGACGTCGAGTTGTAGAGGTGCACGATGCTGTTGGCCGCGCCCGCGATGCTTTCGAAGGTGCGGGCAATCAGCTCGTCGCGGGACTGGGTGAGTACCTGGATGGTGACGTCGTCGGGGATCATGTCGTCCTCGATCAACAGGCGCACAAAGTCAAAGTCGGGCTGAGACGCAGCCGGGAACCCGACCTCGATCTCCTTGAACCCCATCGCCACGAGCTGTTCGAACATCTGCTGCTTGCGCTCAACGTCCATGGGGTCGATGAGGGCCTGGTTGCCGTCGCGGAGGTCGACAGAACACCACAGGGGAGCGGCCGTGATGGGCCGGTCGGGCCACGTGCGGTCGGTGAGCATCGGCGCATAGGAGTACGGCCGATACTTGTCGAACGGCATGTTGCTGGAACGTTGTGGGTTCTGCATGACAGTCCTCGATAGGAGTGTTGACATCAAAGGTTCGTGGCGTGGTTGGAGTTGACCCAGAAAACCAAAAGAACCTCCCGGCCCGAGGGCGCAGGAGGTTCGGCAGGTGCCTATATGGGGGCACCCACCTACATGAGAAGAAGAAGCTCGAACGACAAGCACGTCACGGCGACAAGCTTACGAGAAGCACTACCCCTGCGCAACTGCGACGGCTACCATTGTTTGCTCGACCGATATTGCTATTGCAGTACCAGCGATTGGAAACTTGGTGGCCGACAACTCCCTGAACGAAGACGAGCTGATCACGAGGCGTGCCATCCGGGCCCTCAAAGGCGCAGCTCCCTTCGCCCTGGTCGCCACGGTGCTCGTGTTCATCGCGGCGTACTTCCTCATTGGAGAAAGCGACCCCGAGTACCAGTCAGAAGGTGCCGTCGAACTCACCGACGAACGGGCGGCCGGCATCAACACGTCGCGCACCCGCAGCGATGCGCTCCAAGAAATCGACGGCCGAACCCAACGCCTCAGCGGCCTTGAGTTCTTCGAACTCGTCACCACCACGCTGGGCGAACCAGCGGCGTCGCAGCTGAGCTCCATCGATGCCACGGCCCGCGAAGAAACCCCGGTCATCACCATCACGGGCACCGCATCGACCCCCGAAGCCGCCCGAGCCGGCGTCGACACCGCCATTGCGTTGTTCGTCGCCGAACGCGACAACGAACTGCGGACCAGCCTCGAAGCCGAACTGACCTCGCTTCGAAGCCAACGCGAAGAACAAGAACAAACCATCGACGATCTCGCCGCCGAGCTCGCAGTGTTGCGCGCCGCGGCCGATACGCCCCAAGACCAGATCTCGATCCTCGAGACGCGCACCAAGTCAGCCCTCGACCGCCTGGCCGAGTACGACACCGCCATCCAAGAACGCGAGTTCCTCGCCGACAGCGCCAATGGCCAGGTTCGTATTGTCAACCCGGCCGGCCCTGCCACCAGCGTTGCCGCCAACCGCATTGCCCGCCCCTTGCAGCTGGCAGTGCTGGTCTTGGTGCTGTCGCTGATCGGCGCGGTGCTGTTCAACCGGCTGCGCGGCAAGCTCAACCTGCTCGACGAGGTTCGTGCGGTAGCTGGGCCCGACGTGCCGATCCTCGCCACCGTGCCCAAGTTCCGCAAGAAGTACCGATCGGGCGCAAGCGCCCTCGTCGTCGGCAAACGCAACGCCCGTCGAGAAGCCGAAGCGTTCCGCTACCTGCGTACCTCCATCGAGGTCGCCACCAATCAGCAAACGCCCGTCGTCGTGGCCTTCACCAGCGCGAATGCCAACGAAGGCAAATCCGTCACCGCAGGCAACTACGCCTTGGCGACCGCGAGAGCCGACAGGTCAGTCTGTGTGCTCGATGGCGACTTGCTGAACTCATCGGTGGCCGACCTCTTCGGTGCCGAAGGCGACAACGCCTTCCTGGCCCTCATGAACGGCGACGTCGACCCGTCCACCCAGCCGTGGCACGAGGTGGCGACCTCGGGCCAGAACGTCGACCTCATGGTGTCCAAACGAGGCACCCTGGCCACCAGCCGCCAAGAGCTCCCATCTGACAAGGTGTCCCAGAGCATGACCCGCCTGGCCGGCATCTACGACACCATCGTGGTCGACTGCCCTCCCGTGCTGGCCGTGAGCGACTCGATGGTGTTGGCCCGAGCCGCCGACGTCGCCGTCCTGGTGGTCCGCATGGGCAAGACCACCCGACGCGACCTCGACAAGGCCCTCACCCAGCTCGAACAAAACCGGGTCGAGGTCGCAGGCATCGTCATCACCCATTCCGTCGACGCCAGCGAGTCCTACTACGGCTACGGCTACTCCTACGGCAACGAGGAAAGCTGAACCCCACCCGGCCCGGGTTGCTCGGCTAAATAGTGTCGGCCCGGTTGGGGATGACCGCCGCGGCGGCGCCCTCTTGTAGCGCCACGTGCACATCGAGGGCGTCGGCTCCATAGACCCGGTGCCAGGCACCGACCTGGTCGAGACGCCAGTGCTTGATGTCGCCGTTGAGGTAGAGGTCGATCATGCGGTCGAGGCGTTGCGTCTCGTGGCTCTGGGTGATGGGCACCAGCGCCTCCACGCGACCGTCGAGGTTGCGCTGCATCATGTCGGCCGAACCAATCAGATAGCTCTTGCCCCGCTCGTCTGACCCGAAACGGAACAGGCGGCTGTGTTCGAGGTAGCGGCCCACCACGCTCATGACCCGGATGTTGTCCGACAATCCAGGCACACCCGGCAACAAGCAGCAGATACCACGCACGACAAGATCGACCCGGGTGCCCTTTTGGCTGGCGGCGTACAACGCCTCGATGATTTCGGGGTCGACCAGGCTGTTCATCTTCATGAAGATGTGGCCGTCGGCAAAATGCGACTCGATATCGATCAGCTCGAGAATCGACGCCCTCACGCTGTGCGGCGCAATGACCAGCTTCTTGTAGGAATGACGGGCGCTGTAACCGGTGAGCGAGTTGAACAACTCGGTCAGGTCGGCACCGATCTGAGGATCGGCAGTAAACAAGCCAATGTCTTCATAGATACGGGCCGTGTCGGCGTTGTAGTTGCCAGTGCCGATATGGCAATAGCGACGGATCTCGTCGCCCTCTTGGCGCACGACCAGGGCCGTCTTGCTATGGGTCTTGAGCCCGACCAAGCCGTAGGCGACGTGCACCCCGGAGCGCTCCAGGCGACGGGCCCACTCGATGTTGGCCTGCTCGTCGAAGCGAGCCTTGATCTCGACGAGCACCGCAACCTGTTTGCCGGCCTCGACGGCCTCGATGAGCGACCGAACAATCGACGAGTCGGGCGCAGTGCGATACATCGTCATCTTGATGGCCAACACCCGCTTGTCGCGAGCGGCCCGAGAAATGAACTCCTCGACCGACGACGCAAACGACTCATAGGGATGGTGCACCATGACGTCGTTGTCGCGCAGCATCGCAAAGATCGACCGACCCGCAGCCCGAGCCCGCAAGAACGAGGGCGGAATCTGGGGTGTGTACGACGGGTACTTCAGCTCGGGCCGATCGAGCGAATACAACGCCCAGAGGGCCTGCTTGTCGAGCGGGGCCCTCGTCAGAAAGATCTCGTTCGGGTCGAGCTCGAGCTCTCGTTCGAGCAGCTGCAAGGACTCGGCGTCGATATGGTCCTCGACCTCGAGACGCACCGGCTCGCCGAAACGACGCCGAGCCAGCTGGCTTTCGATCTCTTCCAACAAGTCGTCCGCCGAGCTGTCGTCGATGGACAAGTCGGCATCGCGAGTGACCCGGAACGTGAAGTACTGCTCGACGGTGAGGCCCGGAAACAGTGCCCCGAGGTGATGAGCCAATACCTGCTCAAGGGCAATGAAGGTGATGCCATCAGGCAACGCCACGACGCGAGGCAGGTTCGACGGCAACTTCACCCTGGCGAACTGGAGGGCACCCCCATCGGGGTGGCGCAAGAACACGGCCAGGTTCAACGACCGGTCGGAGATATAGGGAAACGGGTGGGCCGGGTCGACCGCCAGCGGGGTAAGCACCGGGAACATCTGGTCGTAGAACAAGTCGGCGAGGTAGGCATGATCGTCATCGTCGAGGTCGTCCCAGTTGGTGTAGGCGATGCCCTCATCGGCCAACAACGGAACCAGCTCGTCCCAGGCCGCTTCGACGCGGCGATAGTGCGTCGCCACCTCGTCACGCACCGCCGCCAGCACCTGGCGGGAGGTCATGAGGTCGGGGCCTGCCTGACCGAGACCGGCTGCGATCTGGTTGATATGGCCAGCAACGCGGACCTGGAAGAACTCGTCGAGGTTCGAACCATGGATGGCCAAGAACTTGGCCCGTTCGAGCAGAGGCGTTTCGGGGTCTTCGCTGATCGCGAGGACGCGCGCGTTGAAATCGAGCCAGCTGAGTTCGCGATTGAGATATGGAACGTCGGTGCTCATGGATTCCCTCGGCCTGAACCTAACCACACCTGTCGACCAAACCGACCTCGGGGCGAGCACCGTCAGGAGGAGTTCACCCAGGCGACATCTTCGACGCCGCGTCGAGGTCTTGGGCCGGGGGAGTCAAGACCACGAACCAGGCCACTGTCACCAGGCCCGCGAACCCTGACATGGGCATGGTGAGGGCCGAGACCACGAGGTACGCGGTGAGGGGCAAGAGCTTCGAGCGTCGCCGAGCGAGGCCGTACGCGGCGGCGATCGCTGCCAACCCGAGACCGACAACTCCGGTCTCGCGGGCGATTTCGAGGGGAAGCGAGTGCGAACTCGTCGACGGAACTTGCACCCCGCTGGCTTCGGCGTACTGGGCGAACTCCTGGGGGCCCGACGCCAAACCAGCGCCAGTGAACGGGTCGGCACCAATGCGTTCAAGCGAGAGCTCCCAGATACCCAACCGGCCGTTGAACTCCGACAAATCCTCCCCATCGCTGCGTTGAGCAGCCGACTGGAACTGGCTGCCAACATCAAAACCAATCACCAGCACCACGGCAATCGCCGCGCCGACGGCGGCCAGTCGAGGGGCCCGTTGCACAACGGCAACCCCCGCCGCCACCACCAGAGCACCAGCGATCGTGCGGGTGTCCGATTCGTAGATGGCATAGAGCAACGGCGCCGCCAGCACGAGGCGCTCAGGCGTCCGGCGAGTCGTGAGATACCCAAGAGCCACCAGACCCACACCACAGACGTGGGCGATCATGTTCGGTTCGAGCGTCAAGCCCGACAACCGACCCTGATACCTGGCCAGCTGGCCTGTCGCATCGAGACCAATCGACACCGCTGCAAGCCCAAGAGCACCAACAACCAAGCCCACCATCGCAACCCGGTCGCCCGCGATGCGCACACACGCCGCCGCCGCACACGCGGCTCCAGCGAGCACCAGCCACGCCACGATGGAGCGGACCGGATGAATGCCGACGAGCGACGCGAACCCAGCCCAACCGAGGAAGGCGCCGAGGGCCAAGCTCAGCGGGTTCGTCCGACGGCTTGCCGCAAACATCAACCCGCCACCGGCTGCGGCAACCACGACCAACATCGCAGCCCGACCCAGCGTCAGTTCGCGGCCCGCCCACGCCCAGTCGCGCTCGATGAAGCTCACATCGAGGTCGACCAACACGAAGCTGGCCACCACGAGCCACGACAACCAACCCGCCACCCCCCAACGCTGAGGCCGCAACGAGGCCCGACCGGCAACGATGTCAGTCGTCAGCACGCAGCATCGCCAGTGTCAGCACCGCCAACATCGCGGCCACGAGCGCACCAAGAGCCGCATCGCGGCCAAGGTTGGCCCGGCTGGAGTCAAGGGTCTCGCTGGTCGCCACCCGAAGCGGAGACGACTTGGCATCGAGCCGACCCTGATTCAGGTCGAGATCCGTCAACGCAGCTGTCTGCACCGCGGCCTTCGCCTCGAGCTGACGTTCGAGTGCCTCTACCGCCCGCGTGTCGACCGGGTCGGCTGCCTGCGCGGCGGCGATCTGGGCCTCGAGTTCGGCAATCTCGTCGCCAACCCGATCGATCGAGGCCCGCTGGACCTCCATGACATCCACCAGAGGCTGATTACTGGCCTCGAGTCGTTCGGCGGTGGCCTGGTCTGCGAGTTCCTCGGCGAAGCGGGTCGCCACGTCCTGGGTGTCGGCGGTCACGATGATGTCAAGCAATGACCCCACCCGGGACTCAACCCGCACGTCGACCACCGACTCCGGTCGTCCCGAGTCAACATCAAGAAATGCAGCCGCCTGCTCGCGCTGCAGGTTCGGCCCCAGCACCCCATCGCTCGTTGCGGCAAGCGTGACCTGGTGGCTGTAGGTGGTGGCCCCAGCGGAAACGAACGCGTAGGTGCCCACGAAACCGATCACTGCGCACACAACGGGAAGAGCGAGCCGAATCAGCCCGCTGCGGTCCAGGCTGGCCAGACCACGAAGAGAAGTCATGCACGCACGCTAGTAACCACTCTGCGTGATTGCACGAATCTTCTTAGCGAAGTGGGTTCAGATACGCCAGCGTTCGGCCGTGGGTCCAGCCAATGGACACAACGTCGAGGTCGCCATCGCCATCGAGATCGACCAGTTGGGCGCCATCGTGGTGCTCGTCGCCCACCGAGATCTGGCCCTGGACCCAGGTGTTGTTGTCGCCCGCATTTTCGAACAACAACAACGACATCGCGATGGTGTCGGTGGTCGAATGCTCGCCAACCACCACGTCCAGATCGCCATCGCCGTCCATATCGGCCACATCGAGTGACAGCCCGAGGGTCACATTGCCAATCGGGTGTTCGGTCCACAACGCCGCCGGGTCGGTGCCCCGTTCGTACCAGGCCACCCGGCCATTGACCGCGTCCTCATAGCTGACCACCACATCGAGGTCGCCGTCGCCGTCCATATCGACCAGTCGATTGCGATCGGGAGTCCCGGTCGCTGGTTCGTGCAGGGTGAGTACCGCCCCGCCCGAACCGTCGTTGCGGATCCATCTGGTACCCATCATGACGTCCAGGTCGCCGTCGAGATCGATATCGCCGACCGTCAGCTCTTCTTCTTGAGATTCCGAACTGGCCTTGCCCGTCAGCCAACGGCCCGCCGTCGGGTCCTCGGGAATCGCATAGGTCTGCACACCATCGCCGCCCGCGTGCCAGCTCACCAACAGCAGGGGAGAGCTATTGGAGCCAAACAGACCGAACGCCGCGCCCTGCACGAAGTCGCCAGTGGCCCGTTCGATGTTGTCGAAAATCGTGAACGTGCCAGAACCATCGTTTTGAGCCCACACCAAACCCGGATTCGGCTCCGAACCCACACCACGACTGCCGACAACATCGAGATCGCCGTCGTTGTCGACATCAAAGGAGATGAACGCCTGGTTGAGACCCTCACCAAAGGCGCGACGTTCCCACGGGCCCTCGACCGAACCAGGGTTGACGAGCCAATCGGGCCCGCTGATCAGGTCGGCATCGCCATCACCGTCGATGTCGGCCGGTAGCACGAACACCGCCCGTTCGGGACGATCCGCGTCGAGCACCACGCGGTCCCAGCCCTGGGCCAACGAAGCAGCCTGATTGTTGGCCCAGATGTCAATCCGAGGGGTGAACCAGTTGAACGGCTTGCTCACCACATCGATATCGCCGTCGCCATCAACATCGGCGAACTGGCTCTCATGATTGTCGAACCCGGTCGCCACCAACTCCGAGGTGAATGTGCCCGATCCATCGCCATAGAAAATGTGCAGGCGCGCAGCATCGCCAGCATCCAGACGCATTTCGGCGGCCAAAATGTCGAGGTCGCCATCGCCATCGACGTCGGCCAGATCGAGCGAATGGCCATGGTCGACCCGGTCGAGGAGCACGTTTGGCACCCACTCCTCGCCGTTCCACTGGTACCAAACGAGCGGACCCACACCGTCACCGGAGTTGAACACCAACTCGGGAGCGCCACCGTCGATCAGCTGGCCAATACGGCCCCGCCGTGTGCCCTCACCCTCGACGATCGCCACACCAGAAAACTGGCCCGTACCGTCGTTGAGCAGGAGGGTTCCTGACGCCAACAAGTCGATGTCGCCGTCGTCGTTCACGTCGAGCGCATCGAGCCCCTCGGCCTGCCCACTGTCGAGCCAGATCGCGCTGTAGGCCCACGGCTCGTCGACCGTCGGGTCAGCCGGCACCGGGGCCACCCACAAGGTCGCCGGCTCGGCCATATTGTTCCAGAACACCAACTCGTCGGCGCCGTCGCCGTTGAGGTCGGCGAACAACATGTCGTGATGCTGGTTCGCCCCGTCGTTCTTGATCGTCCGACGGGTCCAGGCCGCGTCGAAATCGGGGGCTGGGTTCTCCCACCACCACACCTCGTTGGAGCGGAAATCGCCACCGAACACCAGGTCGAGGTCGCCATCGCCGTCGATATCGCCCGCGGTGCCGCCGGCTTCGATGTCGAACTCATGCGCCGCGATGCTGCGAGGAAGCCCGGTCTCTCCCGAACGCTGCAGCCACTCTATGGCGTTGAGGCCCTGGCGCCCAGCGCCGACGATGTCGTCGACCCCGTCGCCATCGAGGTCGGCGATCACCAGCGCGGTCTGCTGCGGAATGGGCTGCAGCGCCGGAATTTCGCGGCTGGCCTGGGTCAACAAGGTCCACTCGTGCGACAACGCCACCTCGACCGCGACACCAGTCGGCGACTCGGGCCCAGAGGTCGTGACGTTGTCGGTGGTGGTCGACCCATCAGTAGCGGCCGTGCTCGAAGTCGAATCGTCAGTGGTCGAATCGTCGGTCGTCGTCGGCGCAGTGGTCGTCGAGTCGGCCCGGTCGTCTGGTGAGCTGGTACCGGTGTTCGTGGCCAGCCCGAAGACCCCACCGAGCACTACTGCCACCACCAGGGCACCCGGGAACCACAACCTGCGAAACGTCATTGACCAACCTCACGCCGACCAGACGTCAGCCGCGAACAGCCTGACAGGGTTCGGTCAGGATGTCGCCGCGGGAGAGCATAGCCATCGCGGGCGTTATCGGTTTCCTAGAGCATTGGTTTCCTACAGCACAGCATTGGTTTCCTACAGCATGGCCTCGACCAGGTAGGGGCCCTGGTTGGCCTTGCCTCGGGCAAGAGCGGCAACCAACTCATCAGCGGTCGTGGCCCGCTCGCCGGGAACGCCAAAACCCTTCGCCAAGGCCACAAAATCGACGGCTGGATTGGCCAGCGACGTGAGCGACGCCGCCTTAGGCCCCGGAACCTCGATACCGGCCCGAAGCAGCTCGACTTCGAGGATGGCGTAACGCTGGTTGTTACACAGCACCACCGTCACGTCGAGACCCTCGCGGGCCATCGTCCACAACGACTGGATCGTGTACAGCGACGAACCATCGGCCTGGAACGCAATGACCCGAGCATCTGGGGCGCCAACAGCAGCCCCGACAGCAAGGGGTAAGCCGCCACCGATCGCGCCGCCCGTTGGACCGAATGAGCGATGGGGCAGTGCCGAACCCTGATGGCGACGCAACCCAGCCGCCGACGTGACGCCCTCCTGCACCAAGATGTCGCCCTCGCTGAGCGCGGCGGCCGTCGCCTGACCCAAGGTGTCGACCGTCAAGGCCCCCGTCGGAGCCTCTACCACCCCAACCCGCTCGGCCGGAGCAGCCGTGACACCAAGGTGATCGCACAAGTCGGCGAGGGCCTGAGCCACATCGGCACCCGCGGCACCAAGCTCGAACTTTTGCGCATCGGCCGCAAGTGAGGTGCTCGCGATGTCGGGATACCCGAAGAACGTGACCGGCTCCGGAGTGCCCAACAAGACTGCGGTGCGAGTGTTCGCCAGAGCAGCAGTGGCCTGCTCAGGGAAGTAGGGGAGGTCGAAAATGCGTCGCACCCCAACACCGGCGTCGAAGTTCGGCACCCGATAGGAGATGACCCGACACCCGGTCGCTTCGGCAATCGCTGCGGCGTGGGCTGCCATCGATGCCGTGAGCCAGGCACCACCGATGATGAGGGTCGCCCCGCCTGAACCGAGCAGGGACGCAGCCTCGGCGATCCGGTCGGCAGCGATGTGATGCAACGAACCGTACGTTGTTGGTGCAATCTCATCGGGAGCCTGCTCCCACGTGATGTCGGCGGGAATCACCAGCGTGGCTGGCCCCTGGGGCCCGGACGTCGCCGCCGCCAACGCCGCAGCCGTGTCGCTCGAGATGTCGTTGGTGGAGGTGACATAACGATGCCAGCCACCCCACGTGCCGAGGTTTTCGGTGGCCGAAGTCAGGGGCGCATCGGCGGCGAGATGCCAGGTCGTCTGGTCGCCCACCAGATTGATGATCGGCGACTGGCCCCGCCGAGCGTTGTGGACATTGGCCAACGCGTTCGCAAACCCAGGGCCGAGGTGGAACAAACCCAAGGCCGGCCGCCCCGTCGCCCGCCAAAACCCGTCAGCGGCTCCGGAGGCCACACCCTCGAACTGGGCCAGCACCGCACGCATACCCGGAACCCGATCGAGCGACGCGACCATGGCCATCTCCGTGGTACCCGGATTCGCAAAACAGGTGTCAACACCTGCCGCGACCGCAGTTTCGAACATGACATCGGCACCGGTTGGCATCGAACGTTCCCCCTCAGAGATGGCGT
>CAYGMW010000102.1:0-11380 GCA_964350975.1 uncultured Acidimicrobiales bacterium
TGGTGGGCCTGGCGGGGCTCGAACCCGCGACCAAGCGATTATGAGTCGCGTGCTCTAACCAACTGAGCTACAGGCCCCGACCGCAAGAGGATACGTGGTCTCGTTCGGGCCCAACGCACCAAGGACTCAGCCGCCATCATCAGCGCACTGAGAAAACGGCAGAACCCCAGGCCCAAGAGCAACGAGGTGCTCCCTGACCTGGGGTTCCAATAGTGCTCCGGGGGTGGGGCTCGAACCCACGACCTGCGGATTAACAGTCCGACGCTCTGCCAGCTGAGCTACCCCGGAATGGCGAAGGTTGAATATACCAGTCGTCACGAACCGCGAATGCAGTTATTGGTCACTCGATGGTGAGCCCCGACCGATCACCACCGAAGTCCTAGTTCTCCAGGTACTCCTTGAGCCGGCCAGATTGCTTCGGGTGACGCAGTTTGGCCAAGGCCTTGGTCTCGATCTGACGCACCCGCTCCCGGGTAACGCCGAACTCCTTGCCGACGTCTTCGAGGGTCATGGGCTTGATACCGCCCAAGCCGAAGCGGTGGGCCAAAATCGCGGCTTGGCGTTCGTCGAGCTCGGCGAGAACCTGTCGGACCTCTTCTTCGAGCAGGTGTCGTGTCGCAACGTCAACGGGCAGCACAGCGTTGTCGTCCTTGATGAAGTCCGACAGGCTGGCGTCGTCTTCATCGCCTCGGGGCGAATCGAGACTCACGGGATCCTGCGCCATCTGGAGCAGGTCACGAACGCGAACAACCTCAAGATCGGCAACGAGGGCAACCTCTTCGACCGTGGGTTCGCGGCCAAGTTCTTGGACAAGCTCCCGTTGGATCCGGGTGATGCGGTTCAGCACATCGACCATGTGAGCTGGCAAGCGGATGGTGCGAGATTGGTCGGCAATAGCGCGAGTAATCGCCTGGCGGATCCACCAGGTGGCATACGTCGAGAACTTGAAGCCCTTGGTGTGGTCGAACTTCTCAGCTGCTCGCATCAGGCCCAGATTGCCCTCTTGGACAAGGTCGAGCAGGGCCATACCCCGGCCGACGTAGCGCTTGGCGATGGACACCACGAGGCGCAGATTCGCGGCACACAAGTGTTCGAAGGCAATCTCGCCGTCGGCTGCCTCCTGGCGCCAGATGCGCACCGTTGCCGCGTCGACAATCGAGCAGCTGGCCGGTGCGTCAACTTCGGCCAGCCGGGCTTTGGCCTCAACTCCGACCGAGATCCGCCTGGCAAGGTCCACCTCTTGGGCGCGTGTGAGTAACGGAACCTGGCCGATCTCGCCGAGGTACTGCTTCACCGGGTCGCTCGAACCGGTCCGGCTCAGCGAGGCGCGACGGGCTCTGCGCTTATCTAGCAGGTCGCCCATCTCACCCCCCGTCCTGTTCGGTGGCGAACGAATTGAGCCAACCTAGCAACGCATCGACGGCCCCAAGCCGCACGTCGACGCGCTGCAGCTCATCGAAACGGTCGTTCAGCCATTGCTTCAAGGGCTGGAGCTCACGATGGGCCGCAAAATCACTTCCGGCGTCCGCTTCGAGTTCGGCACGCATCCGCACCGCAGCATCGCGCACCACCCAACCGAGGTCTTCGATCGGGTTTGAGTCTGCGTCGACGGGCTCCATCGTGAGGCGTCGCAACAGGTTGGCGATCGCATCAGGTTCGTCGCCGAGCAGGTGCTCCCACCCTGGGGTTGACACCAACTCAAACGCGCGGCGGGTCGCGGCTGAGGTGAACAGATACGGCTGGGCTCGTACTGCGATGTCGGCGGGGCGATGGATCAGCAAGCGGATCAGCTCGCGTTCTCGCGGGTCGACCACGCTGGCCCGATGATTGCTGTCGTGTGACGACCCGGCATATCCACCTTGTCGACCGCGTCCGCCTACGGGCGAGGGCGCACCACCGAGTTCGGGATCGTCGTCATAGTACGGAGGCGGCTCGTTGGGCCCATAGTCACCGTCGCCAACGTCGTCACCGTCGCCAAAGTCGGCATCAATGGCCTCGACCGGCGTCTGAACGCGAGGAGTCTCGCGACGGGCCGCTGGTCGAGGTGCGGGCCGGCCCACCGGCAGACGCTGCAGCATCTGGCGCAGCCGATGAGGCTCGGTGCGGGTTCGTGACGCGACCTCCATCACGTACTGGTCGCGCAACAGTTCGTTGGGGTGCTCGGCTACCACCGCGATCGCCGCCTCGGCCGCACGAGCCCGGCCCTCTGGGGTGTCGAGCGACTCGATGGCGAGCACCCGGTCGATCCGGTACGCCAGGAAGGGCACTGCGTTGGCAATCGCAGCCTGCAGCAGCGAAGGACCATCGGGTTGCTGGGCCAGCTCACCCGGATCGGCTCCGTCGGGCAGGGCTGCCACCTTGACCTCGATCTGATACTGGCGTTCCCACTCGTAGAACTTGTCAGCCGCGGCCCGACCGGCACCGTCAGCGTCGAACGACAACACCACCTTGGCTGCGAACTTCTTCATCAGCCGCACATGGTCTTCGGTCAGGGAGGTACCGCAGGTGGCAACAGCGCGCGGCAGGCCCGCCTGGAAGTAGCCGATGACGTCGGTGTAGCCCTCGCAGACGATGATCTCGTTCTTGGCAACCGCATCCTTTTTGGCCCAGTTGAGGGCATACAGGAGCCGGGATTTGTCGTAGACGTCGCTCTGGGCCGAGTTCTTGTATTTCGGAGGCTCGCCCTCGGGGAGCTGACGGCCACCGAAACCGACCGGATTGTTGTTGACGTCAAAGATCGGGAACATGACCCGAGACCGGAAGAAGTCCTGCTGGCGCTGACGGCGATTCAGGTAGCCGAGCCCGGCCGCGTCGAGGTCCGCGGTGGGTGCCTTGAGATGTTTGGACAAAACATCCCAACCGTCGGGCGAGTACCCCAGCTGGAACTGCTCCACGATGGCCCGGTCGTACCCCCGGCTGCGCAGGTAGGCCCGTGCCTTCCCGGCGTCGGGACCGGTGAGTAGGCGCTGGTGATAGAACTCGCCGGCCCGCCCGACAAGATCGTGCAGCCGCTTACGGCGCGATCGTGCAGCCGAGTCGGCGCCGCTTTCGTCATAGCGAAGCTGCACACCTTGTTTGGTCGCCAGCCATTCCATGGCGCCCGGGAAGTCGAGACCTTCCATTTCTTCGACAAAGGCAATGACGTCGCCGCTTTTCTGGCATCCGAAGCAGTAGTAGAAGCCCTTCTCGGCGCTGACCGAGAACGACGGCGATTTCTCGCCATGGAACGGGCACAACCCCATCCAGTTGTTGCCCGTCTTACGGAGCGCGACGAACTGGCTGATCACCCCGACGATGTCGGCGCCCTCGCGGACCTTCTCGATGTCATCAGCGTTGATGCCCATGTCAGCCCAGACGCTAGCAGTGCCACACGCGAGGCGAACTTGCGTTCGGCGTCGTCACGACCCGCTAGCCGGTGCGGGCGTCATCAGTTTGAGCACGGCCTGAGCCGCGGCCAGCCGAGCGACCGGCACCCGGTACGGCGAGCAGCTGACGTAGTCGAGACCGACGCCCAACAAGAACTCGATGCTCGCCGGATCGCCGCCGTGTTCTCCACACACGCCAAGCTTCAAGCCCGGCTGCACCTCGCGCCCCGCCCGAGCCGCAGCAGACACCAGGGCGCCAACCCCAACCGTGTCGAGGTGCTCGAAGGGGTTGGCGTCGAGCAGGCCCTCGTCGAGATACACCCCCATCAGCCGGCTCTCGACATCGTCGCGGCTGAACCCGAAGGTCAGCTGGGTCAGATCATTGGTGCCGAAGCTAAAGAAGTCGGCGTGGGCCGCCAGCTCTTGGGCGACCAGGGCCGCCCGTGGTGTTTCGATCATGGTGCCGATGGTGATCCGGGTGTTGTCGTCGCCCAGGGCCCGCTCAACCCAGCGTCGGGCACCGGCCAACTCCGGACCGGTGACGGTCAGCGGGATCATGACCTCGACCTGGGGGTCGCCACCGGCCGCGACTCGTTCGGCAACTGCGTCGACGAGGGCCGCGACCTGCATCTCGTACAGGCCTGGCTTGAGCCACCCGAGGCGCACGCCACGGGTGCCAATCATGGGGTTCTGTTCGTGCCACGCCCGGGCCGCGACCAACAGTTCCCGGCCCGCAGCGTCGAGTTGGCCCGTCGCATCGGCGACGGCCAAGTCTTCCAGGTCGGGCAAGAATTCGTGCAGGGGTGGGTCGAGCAGACGAACCGTGACGGGCAGCCCGTCCATGGCGGCCAGCAACGACACGAAGTCATCGCGCTGGGCCAGCCGCAACCGGGTGAGGGCCATCTTCTCCTTGGCCGGCGTGGCCGCCAAGATCATCTGGCGCATGATCGGCAACCGGTCCTCGGTCAAGAACATGTGCTCGGTTCGACACAGGCCAACACCTTCGGCACCGAAGGCTCGAGCAGTAGCGGCGTCGGCTGCAGTGTCGGCGTTGGCCCGAACCTCAAGATGCCCGGCCCGAACCTCGTCGGCCCAGCCGAGCACCACATCGAACTCTGGCGGAGGTTCTGCCGACGTGGTCTCGAGCGCACCGAGATACACCGCGCCCGTACTGCCATCGATCGACAACTCATCGCCGGCGCTCACCATGGTGGTGCCATCGACACCTGCGACCATCATCATGTTGTCGCCCAAGGAGATGCCTTCGGCGCCGCACACCGCTGGGGTTCCCCAGCCCCGAGCTACGACGGCCGCATGCGACGCCATGCCCCCTCGGGTGGTGACGATGCCCACAGCAGCCTGCATACCGTGCATGTCTTCAGGTGAGGTCTCCTGGGCGACGAGGATCACCGGGTGGCCCATGGCGGTCTGCATCTCGGCGTCGTCGGCACTGAACGCGACCCGGCCTGTTGCTGCTCCGGGCGATGCCGCCAAACCTCGTGTGATCGGCACCGCCGACTGGCCGACGTCAAATGTTGGGTGCAGCACCTGTTCGACATGGTCAGCAGTGATTCGGCCCAGCGCCTCGGCCCTGGTGATCCGGCCGGCCGTGACCTCGCGGTGGGCGATCCGGAACGCGGCCGGTCCCGACAAGGTGGCGGCACGAGCTCCGACCATGGCGACCTCGTCGCCAAACACCGCGGCGTCGATGACCGCCGGCAAGCCCAGTTCGGCTTCGACCCGGGCTGCGAGCGCCATCAGGAGCTCAGTAGCCGCTGGCGACAGCAACACCTGTGGATCGACCTCGGACGACGACCGCCGCTGGTGCCGCACGGTGATCTTGGCCCCGTCGTTTCCTGTCGCGGTGTCGCAGCTCGTCACGCTGACCGGAACCACACCACCGCTGGGGCGGTTGAAGGCCATGACCTGGATCACCAGCGACCACTCAGCACCGTTGCGCCGCTGCACTCCTGCCGCAAGTTCGACCCAGCGGCGCGCCATGTGTTCGATCACCACCTCGAGGCGTTCCCGAGACGTCGACGGCAACCCTCCGTACTGGTCGATCAGTTCCTCGTGGCGGTTGCACACATGGCGCAACACGTCGGAGGGAAGGTGTGGGGTACCGACGAGCGCTACCGCAGATTCGAGCGCGGGCACGAACTGTGAGCGGTCAATCCCGAGGCCGAGGGCCGCGTACCCTTCGAGAAACCGGCGGCGAATGTCGAGCGCGGCTCGCTCGTCGCCGAGCTGGTGGATCAGTCCCCCAAGCGTGCCGACCGTCACCCCCAGGTCAAGCAGGGTTCCGGACACCGCAGTTGCCACTGAGCGGTGGCCCGGCCGCACTGCGAGCAACAGGGGCCGATCGGGGTCGTCGAGCATCCGTCCGGTTGCTGCCTGCACCCGTGCCAGGTGGGCGTCGAGTTCGGCCCGCAGCGAGGCTGACCAGCCGGTCGCGGCCAGCTCGGCCCCATCGGCTGCGCTCATCGCCCAGCCCGAGGGCGTGTCGAATCCCCGTTGATGAAGCCACGTCAGCTCGCCCGCCAGCCCCGACATGGTCGACGCCTCAGCACTGCCTGCAAGATCGAACATCACACCAGTGTGGCCGACTAGAACCCCAGCTTGCCTGAGACGTAGGAAACAAGGTCGTCGATCGCAACACGCTCTTGTTCCATCGTGTCGCGATCTCGCACCGTGACGGCACCATCTTCAAGGCTGTCGAAGTCGACGGTGACGCACAGCGGCGTGCCGATCTCGTCTTGACGTCGGTACCGCCGACCAATGGCCTGGGTTTCGTCGTACTCGGTCATGTAGTGAGGCTGCAGCTTGGCCAGCACTTCGTGGGCCAGCGGCGTGAGGGTGTCCTTCTTCGACAGGGGCAGCACCGCCACCTTGTACGGAGCGAGGCGAGGGTGCAGACGCAGCACCTTACGGATGTCGTCGTTGACGACCTCTTCGTCATAGGCGGCCATCAGGAACGCCATCATCGAACGGGTTGCACCGGCGGCCGGTTCGATGACGTGGGGCGTGTAGCGCTCACCGGAAGCCTGATCGAAGTATTCGAGCTTCACCTTCGCGTGTTCGGAGTGCTGGGTGAGGTCATAGTTGCCGCGGTTGGCAATACCTTCGAGTTCGCCCCAGCCCCACGGGAACAAGAACTCGACATCGCTGGTGCCCGAGCTGTAGTGGCTCAGCTCGTCGTCGTCGTGGGGCCGCAGCATGATCATGTGCTCGGGAATGCCGAGGTCGAGGTACCACTGGAATCGCTCGGCCATCCAGTACTCGTACCACTGCTGGGCTTCGTCGGGATGGACGAAGAACTCCATCTCCATCTGCTCGAACTCACGGGTGCGGAACACGAAGTTGCCTGGGGTGATCTCGTTGCGGAATGACTTGCCGATCTGGGCAATACCGAACGGCGGCTTCTTGCGGCTCGTCGTGACGATGTTGTTGAAGTTGATGAACATGCCCTGAGCAGTCTCGGGGCGCAGATACACGTCATGACCAGCGCCCTCGACCGGGCCGGCCTGGGTCTTGAACATCAAGTTGAACGCCCGAGCCTCGGTGAACGTGCCCGTCTTGCCACACGATGGGCAGGTGTTGGGGTCGTCGAGATTGTCTTGGCGGTGGCGGGTCTTGCAGTTGGTGCAGTCGACCAACGGATCGGTGAAGTTGGCCAGGTGGCCCGACGCTTCCCACACCGCGGGCGGGCTCAAAATGGCTGCGTCGAGGCCCACCACGTCGTGGCGCAGCTGCACCATCGAACGCCACCAGGCGTCCTTCACATTGCGCAACATGAGCACGCCGAGGGGCCCGTAGTCGTACGTCGAGCGGAAGCCGCCATAGATCTCGGCCGACGGGTAGACGAAACCTCGGACCTTGCAGAGGTTGACGATCTTGTCGAACAGCTCTGGGTCCGGTGTTGGTTCGGGTGTTGGTTCGGTGCTGGAGGGGGTCTCAACCATGGCGCAGCATCGTACGGGCTCCCCTCCCGATCTGAATGGGCATATTCGTCACTATGACGAAAATCAGCATTCAGATCGGGAAGTTGTTCAGATCGCGATGGTGGGGTGGGTTAGGAGGCGGGGCGGTGCAGCACGGCCCAGGTCGGTGTGATGTGGACCGTGGCCGTCGCGGGGTCGTCGGCGCCGACGATGGTTGCGTCTCCGTCGACGATGAGCGAGAAACCGTCCGGCTCGGTCGGCGGCCACAACAACGACACGGTCGAGCGCTGGCCGACGTGTCGACGCGTGGTCTTGCCCGCTCCCGTGACCAAACGCCCATCGACCCAGGTAAACGTCGCCGCTCCTGAGTGCGGTGGCCCGTCGTCGCCCGCGGTCAGCAGGTACCCAAAGGGACGGGCCGCGACCTCGTCGGCCAATGCGTCGAGTTCGACCTTGATGCTCATGGCCTCACCGTAGCGGAGGAACTTTGGACCGCTAGCTCCGGTCCATGACGTGGGCGCTGCGGAGTCGGCGCTCGACCTGGTGCTCCCAGATACGCCCGATCAGGGCATCGACTTCGTGGGTGACTTCGCCATCGGGGATTTCAAGCACCGTGGCCAAGCCGCCTCCCAACACGGCCCGCATGACCGACAGGGTCTCGGGTCGGGTTGGCACGCCTCGGCGATGATCGATGCAGACCGGGCCGTTGCGGTCGATATCGAACCCGACGAGGTCGACACCGGCGTCGGCATCGCCTCCCACCACACACTGGTCGAGCTCCGGACCGAACCCTTCAAGGGCCAACAACTTGAGCAAGAACGCGGGCACCATCAGCGCGGAGTCAGCAGCTTCAAGGGTGCGAAGTCCGGCGGCCAGCATTCGATACAGACCCGGCGCGGGTTGGCGTTCTTGGGCGATCTGGTCGATTGCTTCGAGCAGCACAATGGCCTTGCCCAAACGATCAAGATCGCTGCGGATCGCCCGGTTGGAGTCGATGGCCTCGGCTTGGGTGACAATGTCGAGGTCGCGACCTTCGTAGAGCTGAAGACTCAGGTGGGACGTCGGTTCGAGCCGACCCCCGAACCGGCTCTTCGTCTTGCGCACACCCTTGGCAACAGCGCGCACCTTGCCGCGACCCTCGGTCATGATCGACACGATGCGGTCGGCCTCACCCAGCTTGTAGGTGCGAAGCACAACGCCGCGCTCTCGATAGAGCGCCACGCCAGATCAGTCCTCTTGGACGCCGCCGAAGCGACGCTCGCGACCCTGGAACTCGATGATGGCGTCGCGCAGATGTTCGCGCCGGAAATCAGGCCACAGGGTGTCGACGAAGATCAGCTCGCTGTAGGCGATCTCCCACAGCAAGAAGTTGGAGATCCGAAACTCGCCCGACGTGCGGACCATGAGGTCCGGATCGGGCATCTCGGGGTCGTAGAAATATGACCTGAGCCGCTTCTCGGTGATGTCTTCAGACGCCACGCCGTCGTCGACCATGGCCTTCATGGCATCAATGATTTCGGCCCGACCGCCATAGTTGAACGCCATCGTCAGCGTCATCCGGCGGTTGTTCTTGGTGAGCTCGATCGATTCGTCCTGGCGCTTGATCAGCCGCTTGGGCACCCGCCAATTTCGGCGGCCGGCAAACTTGATCCGCACCCCGAGCTCGTTGAGTTCTTCGGTGCGTTCGATCAACAGTCGCTGGTTGAAGTTCATGAGGTACTTGACCTCGTCGGGGCTGCGCTTCCAGTTCTCGGTGCTGAACGCGTACACCGTGATCCACTCAATACCGAGGTCCAGAGCCCCATAGACAACGTCCCACAGGGCAGATTCGCCCGCGGCGTGGCCGTCGGTGCGCTTGAGTCCCTGGCGCGTGGCCCAACGGCCGTTGCCATCCATCACCAACGCAACGTGGCGTGGCACACGAGTGAGGTCGACACCGCTGAGATCCATCGGTGGAGAACGCTACCGCCCCACGACGATCAGACCGCGCACGCCACCGATCTCGATGCTCTGCGAGTACCGTCCACTGCGATGAGTTCCTCTCCTGCGGCCAGACGCGCCGAAGCTGCGCTCCAGGCGATCATTGGGCAGCTGTCAGCAGGCGAGGTCCGAGACGGACAACGCGACATGGCCATCGCAGTGGCCGACGCGATCCACGGCGAGAAACACCTTGCAGTCGAGGCCGGCACCGGAACGGGTAAATCGCTGGCCTACCTCGTGCCCGCGATCGAATCGAGCAAGACCGTCGTGGTCGCAACCGCAACCAAAGCCCTGCAGGACCAGCTGGCCACCAAGGACTTGCCGTTCCTCGAGCAGCACATGGACGAACCCTTGGTGTGGTCGGTGCTCAAGGGCCGGTCGAACTATCTGTGCCGCCAACGCATGAGTGAGATGGCCAGCGACGACGATCAGCTCGACCTCGACGATGGAACCCGGGTCAGTGGCGCAGCCGTGCAGATCCGCAAGATCGTCGACTGGTCAAAAAAGACGCTGACAGGCGATCGGGCCGAACTCGACTTCGAACCTCACGCCAAGGTCTGGGGTGCGGTTTCGGTGGGCCCAATGGAGTGTCCCGGAGCGGCCAAGTGCCCGTCGGGCAGCAACTGCTTTTCCGAAGCGGCGCGCGCTGCCGCGGCAGCGTCGACCGTCATCGTCGTCAACCTCCACCTCTACGCACTGCATCTGTCGAGCGGAGGAGTGATCCTGCCCGACCACGATGTGGTCATCATCGACGAGGCCCACCAGCTCGAAGACATCGTGTCGTCGGCGGCCGGGCTCGACTTCGGCGCCGGTCGCTTTGCGTCGTTGTCCCGCAACGCTCGCTCGATCATCGACGCCAGCCTGGCGAGTGACCTGACCGAGACCGGTGGGATCCTCGCCGACCTGCTCGCACATCGTGTCGGCGACCGGGTTCGGTCCTTTGACGAACAGCTCCAGAACGTGCTCACGACCGCCGTCAGACAGGTCAACGAGGTCGCAGCCGCGGCCCGAAAGGTCGGCGACGACAGCGACGATGGCCCGGTCAAGCAACGAGTCCTGATCCAGGCTGGCCACCTCGCAGCAGACCTCAATGTGCTGATGGGCCTCCCCTCGACCCATGTGGCGTGGGTCGAGGGCCCTGGTCGCAACCCGTCGTTGCGCATGGCCCCGATCGATGTTGCGTCCTTCATGCGTGACCACCTCTGGGACGAACGCACGGTAGTGATGGCCAGCGCAACCCTCGACAAGGAACTCCCCGAACGCTTGGGCCTAGAGGCCCACGAGTTCGACCGGGTCGACGTCGGCAGCCCGTTCGACTACGAACGCCAAGCCATGTTGTATTGCGCCCTGGCACTGCCGAATCCAAAGGCCTCGAACTGGCTCGAAGCCATCAGCGACGAACTCGTCGACTTGGTGAACGCCGCTGGCGGACGCACGTTGGCGTTGTTCACCTCTTGGCGGGCAATGGACCATGTCGCCGAACAGCTCGACGCCCGCGTCGACTATCGGGTCTTGAACCAGCGCGAACTACCCAAACCGGCGCTCATCCGTGCATTCACCGACGACGAGACCTCGGTGCTGTGCGCCACCATGGGGTTCTGGCAAGGCGTTGACATTCCCGGCGCAGCCCTTCGGCTCGTCACCATCGACCGCCTGCCCTTCCCCCGACCCGACGACCCACTGCTTGAAGCACGCCGCGAACGAGCCGGGGGCCGGGCGTTCTCCCTCATCGACCTGCCCCGAACTGCGACCATGCTGGCTCAAGGCGCCGGGCGACTCATCCGCACGAGCACCGACCGCGGCGTGGTTGCCGTGCTCGATCCTCGTCTCGGCACGGCCCGTTACCGCTGGGATCTCGTCAACGCCCTGCCACCAATGAAGCGCACCAGACACCGCCACGAAGTGATCGAGTTCCTTCGATCACTAGATTGATCCGGTGCTCGCCCTCGTCAATGTCGAAACCATCGCTCTCATCGCGGGGCCGATGGTGGGTGTGAGCTACTTCATTGGAGCCACCCAATGGCGCAGCGTTGCGCTCCGGTTCGGCGTGATCAACCAGCACGAGACCGCCGATGGCCAAGACCGCGCCGGCCG
>CAYGMW010000103.1:0-5166 GCA_964350975.1 uncultured Acidimicrobiales bacterium
GACCTCGACCGTGTCGGTGGAATGGCCTCCCGGCGACCATGGATAGCGTTGCTCTTCGCTATTCCAGCGCTGAGCTTGGCTGGGATTCCACCGTTATCGGGTTTCGTGGCCAAGTTGTCACTGATCGATGCGGCGATTGAAGCCAATTCGATACCGATTGTGTTCGCCGCCCTCGTGGCTGGTGCGCTGACCCTGTTGTCGATGGTGAAGATCTGGCTCGGTGTCTTCTGGGGCACGGACCCCGACGACGATGCGGCTCGCGCAACGGTCGAGGCCCACGGTCAGGGCCACCGTCCGACCATGATGGGTGTCACTGGCTTCGCCGTCGCAATTACCCTCTTTGTTGCTGCTTCGGCTGGAACGATCTGGGAGCTCAGCCAGAGGGCTGCCGCCGACCTCGTTGAGATCCAGCCCTATGTGAGTGGGGTGCTCGGATGACCTCGTCGTTGACCATTCGCCGACTCAGCTTCACCGTCACCTTGGTGGTGATGTGGTGTGCCCTGTGGGGCGACATCAGCGCGGCCAATGTCGTGTCAGGGGTGGCGCTCGCCGTGGGTGCGCTTGTCGTTGGATTCGCGGCCCCTACCGCCGACGGAGTGCGGCCTTTGGCCCTTGCAAAGCTCATCGTCGTGGTGCTGGCCGACCTGGCTGGCTCAACGGTCGCCGTGGCCAAGGAAGTGCTGACGCCGACGGACTACACCGAAGAGGCCGTGATCGCGGTGCCATTCGTCCCTGCGGCTCGGCGACACCTGATGTTTCTCACGATCGCGATCACGGTCACTCCCGGCACCGCAGTGGTGGCCATCGATCGTGATGTTGATGTGATGTATCTCCACGTCCTTCACGAGTCTCGCCGTGACGATGTTGTCCGCCATGTCGATCGCCTGGTCGAACTCTGTTGCGACGCACTGCCGAAGGTGGCTCGATGATTGCCAACATTGCCCTCGTGTGTTTGGCGCTCGCCGGAGCGTGTGCGGTGTATCGCGTCTATCGCGGGCCGGCACTCGCCGACCGCGTGGTCGCCCTTGATGTTGGCCTGATGTGTTTGATGGCCGGTATTGCGGTCGACGCCGCTGAGCGTGGATCGACGACATCGCTGGTGGTGATCGTCGTGATTGCTGTTGTTGGCTTCACCGCCACCGTGGCGGCGAGCAGCTTTATCGAACGAAATGGACCAGGTACATGAACCCAATCAGTGCGGTCTTCGTCCTCGCTGGCGGCGGAGTTGCCCTGCTTGCCGGTGCTGGATTGTTGAAGTTCAAGTCGTCGTATGCCCGGTTTCACGCAGCCGGCAAGGCCAGCCCGGTGTCGTTCTTGCTGATCGCTATCGGCGCAGCCATCGAGCTCGGCCCTGGACCGGGCGCGTTGTTGTTGGTGACGGCGGTGGCGATGGTGATCACGATGCCCGTCGGAACCCATCTGCTCTTCCGGGCTGTGCATCGGACATCAACGAGTGACCACATGGCCTACGACGAGTTAGCCGACAACGGCAAGTAGTCATTCACTCGTAGGTCCGCCGCTGAAGTCGGGGGCCCGTCGCTCGCGATGGCTCGCGACACCCTCGCCCGAGTCGGGGCCCATGAAGCCCATGAACTCATAGGCCAGCGACGCGTCGAAGGCAGGCTCAAACATGCGGTAGGCATGATTGAGGGTCCGTTTTGTCCAGCGGATTGCCTGCTGGGCGCCATTGGACAGTTCGATGGCGATCGTCATGGCTTCGTCGAGGACCTGGTCGTCGTCGACGCACAGTCCGACCAAGCCGATGCGTTCGGCCTCCTCGCCTGACAGGTCTCGGCACGTGAGCAGGTAGTACTTGGCCTTGGCCATCCCGCACAGCATCGGCCAGCAGATTGCGGCGTGATCACCCGCAGCCACACCAAGCCGGGTGTGGCCATCGATGATCCGGGTGGTTCGGCCCGCGACGGACACGTCGGCGAGGAGTCCGGCAACGAGGCCAGCACCAACCGCGGGCCCCCACATCGCCGACACGATGGGTTTGGAACAGTTGATGACGTTCATCACCAGGTCGCGAGCTTCTCGCATGACGCGCAGCGCGGTTGCGTAGTCGCCTCGAATGTCGTCGATCAGATCGAAGCTGCCGCCGGAGCTAAAGCCCTTGCCAGCGCCGGCGAGTACCGCCACTCGTACGGCGGGGTCGCGGTCGATCGTCAGCCACACGTCGGCGAGTTCGCGGTGCATGGCGCTGCTGACCGAGTTGAGTCCCGGACCCTCCATGGTGATCTGCAGCACCCCGTCGGCGGGGTTCGTGAACGTGAGGCCAGGAAAGGCTTCGGTGTACGTGGACAGCATGTGTGGACCTCCGGCGTGAACTTCGAAACCCTACGCGGCCGCCTGACCGGGGCCCTACATGTGCGTCTCAGGGTTTCTTCAGCTTTGAGATGCACACTGCTGAGACGTACTTCGCTCCAAGGCTGCACCAGTGAACAACAACGAACTACACATCGGGCCAGACGGTTCGCGCCACGCGTTGGTTTCTCGCCGAACCATGATCCGTAACAGCCTCGCAATTGGCGCAGTGGCTGTCATCCCTGGACTCGCCTGTGGCACGAGCGATAGCGAGGTGTTTGCCTCAGCGTCGACGACTGAGGCAGCAGCGACGACCGCTCCGACAACCACAGCCGCACCGGCAACCACTACGGCTGAAACCACTGCCACTACCGCTGGTGAAGCTGAAGTTGCGTCGGCCGGTCCGGCGCTGCCCACGGGGGCCGAGATGGTGGTGTCGTTCACCTACTCGCCCACCAGCGCGGGCAAGAACGTCCCGCCCTATGTTGCGGTCTGGCTCGAAGATGCCGACGACAACCTGGTTGCCACGATCGAACTGTGGCGCAAGCAGTCAAACAACGGCACCCGGTGGCTCTCTGATTTGCGGCGCTGGTTTAGTGCCAACACTGCGTTCGTGGCCGCCGGCGGAACCGATGCGGTGTCGAGCGCAACCCGGCTCGCTGGTTCGTACTCAGTGGCATGGGATGGCATGGTCGACGGTTCACCGATACCGGCCGGGGACTACTACGTCTGCATCGAATCGGCGCGTGAGCATGGACCGTATTCATTGATCCGCGAAGCGCTGACCCTCGACGGGAATGTTGTGATGGCCGACCTTCCCGACAGCGAAGAGTTGGTTTCGGCCGACGTCAGCGTGGCCTAGTCGTGGCTGTCACCGAGATGCCAACCGAGGTCGACGACAGCGTCGAACATGCAGCGCACCATCGCGATTCGTCGGCCCACCTGAAGCGTCGGACTCACTATTGGCTTCGCTGGGCCCACACCTACATCGGTATGGCGAGCCTGCTCATCGTGTTGTTCTTTGGCGTCACTGGCCTGACCTTGAACCATCCGTCGTGGACGTTCGGCGACGAAACCAGCATCGAGACCTTTTCAGGTGTGCTGCCCGCCGACGCGATCGCCGGCGATCAGACCGAGCTGTTGTTGGTGAGCGAGTTCGTGCGTTCTGAATATGGGGTCAGCGCTGATGTGGCTGACTTCCAACTGGCGAACGGGTCGGGTTCGATCTCATATAAGTCACCGGGCTATGGCGCATCGTTGCTCTTCGACAGCGACACCGGCGAGTACTCCCTCACCGTGCAACAGGAGGGATTCGTCGCGGTCATGAACGACATGCACAAGGGTCGCGATGCCAGCACCTTGTGGCGGTGGATTATTGACCTCAGCGCTGGCTTGCTCGTGGTCATCTCCTTGACGGGCCTGGGCATTCAGCTGTTCTTGAAGAAGCGCCGATCGAGGGCTCTTGGTCTGTCAGCCGCTGGCGCAGTGGCCGCTGTGGTGCTCATCTGGATGACCGTGAGCTAGCCGCGGTGGTGTGCCAGTTGCTGCTGACGCGTATTCGTACGTCTTGATCAACAATGAGGCATTCGACACCAGCGAGGGTGTCGATGAGTTCGATGCCGTGAGCCGGATCCATCAACGCGAGCGCGGTCGCTAACGCGTCGGCTGTTGCTGCATCGGGTGCTATCACGCTGACCGCGTGTGTGGACTGCACCGGTTGGCCCGTTCGGGGGTCGATCAGATGCCCATAGTTTTGGCCGTCGATGGTCCAGGCTCGCCGGCTGATTCCGCTCGTGGCAATCGCGGAGTCGCGGAGCGCGACCCGAGCAATGGGCGGTTCGTTGTCATAGGGCCTATCAGGGCGTTCGATGCCGACGACCATGGGCCGGTTTCCGCGGTGAGCAATGTCTCCACCGGCATCAACCCAGGCGTATGCCACCCCGCGTTCGCCCATGGCGACCTCGACTGCTCGGTCAGCAATCCACCCCTTGGCGATGGCGTTCAAGTTGAGCGCTCCCCACGGTGGTTCGGGCGCGCCGAGGTCGTGGAGTCGGGCCGACAACTGCGCTGGTTCAGGGACATGACCCTGTTCGGCGCTGTGTCGCCACAGGTCGGACAGATGGTCGACGAACGGCGAGAACGCGCCGTTGGTTGCCGCCTGCCAACCGCGTGCCAGATCGATGACGGCCAACAGGTCGGTCGACGCTGGCTGCGATGGATTGGCGCGCCACTGGCACAATTCGCTGAACGGGTCAAAGACGTTGAAGGTGTCCATGTGGCGCCGCATTGTGTCGAGGGCGGCTTCGGCGCCATGGCCGGCTCGCCGCTTGGAGCGAGCACCGACTACGACCCTTACTGTCGTGCCCAAGAGCCGGTGGTCAACGCGCTCTTCGGTGGAGGTCCACACAGCTGTCTGCCTCAGCGGGGCAGGAGCTTGCCCGGGTTCATCAGGCCCTGTGGATCGAGAGCGGCCTTGAGTGTCGCCATCAGCTCCCATTCGATGTCGGGCTTTTGGCCCCGGACCCGGTCGCGCAGCTCGACGCCGACGCCGTGCTCGGCGCTGAGCGTTCCGTTCATCGAAAAGGCCAGCTCGTCGACTCGACTCATGAGCCGAGGTTTGAGGCTGGCGAACTCGGCCAGGTCGGCGTCGTTGAGCGGCAGGATCATCATGTGCATATTGCCGTCGCCAACATGGCCGAATCCGTAGCACAGCGCGTTCGGGGCCACGTCGGCTGCGATCGCGCTCACACCGGTATAGAAGTCGGTGATGCGGTCGAGCGGCACGGCGGTATCGAGCTTCATCCCAGCGCCGTGGTGAGGGTAGATGCGCGTGGGAGGAAGCTCGTCGCGGATCATCCA
>CAYGMW010000103.1:5266-6874 GCA_964350975.1 uncultured Acidimicrobiales bacterium
CCCGTTCCAGATGCGGCCGTCGGGCAGGACGACCTCAAGACCCATGACGTTGTCGCGCATATTTCCGTAGCGCAGCACATTGTTGCCTCCGGCATCGGTGGCGATGGCTCCGCCCACGGTGGCGGACCCACGGGCGCCCCAGTCGGGAGCAAAGAGTCGTTCATTGTCGGCAGCCGCCTGCTGGGCGGCTTCGACAATCACACCGGCCTGAACGGTCATCGTTGAACGAACCACGTCGACCGACTCGATCGTGTTCATCCGGCGAAGCGACAACACGATGTTGTCGCCCGTTGGTTCAGGTGTTGCGCCTCCGGACAGCCCGCTATTGCCGCCCTGGCTCACGACCGCGACCTTGTTGGCCGAGCACCAGGACATGACGGCGGCAACCTCGGCGGTCGAGGCCGGGCGAACCACCGCAATAGCCGACCCGGTGAACACCTTGCGCTCATCGGTGAGATACGAAGCGGTGTCGTCGTCGGCGACCACACCTGAGGGTCCCACCAGCGTTGTCAGTTCGGCGATGCGGTGGTCCGGATGCGTCATGGACCGAACGCTAGACGGTGCACCTTCGGGCGATGCGATCGGTGTGCCGGTCAAGCTCGACCGCAAGGAAGCCGTCCTGCGAGGCCGTCGCGCCGAATCTCCCGCCGAGGCCCGCATCCGCATCAGCCTGTTGCCCGATTTGGCCCAGCAACGTGTCCGTTTCTGGCTCGTGCAGCACCGACCTCCTACCTACGGTCTTCACCATGACGACGACCGAACAACCGAACCCACCCATTGTCTTCGAGGGGATCGACCTCGCCGAGTTGGCGAACGTGCTGCACCGTGGAGTGGACCACGGTGGGAACATCGTTCACGAGTTCGATGGCTCTTCGGGCGGATGGCCAATGCGATGCTGTCTGCGCAACTCCCACGTCGGCGAACGGATCGCGCTGGTCGCCTGGTCGCCATTTCCGTGGGAGGGTCCGTATCGCGAAACAGGGCCGATCTTCGTCCATCTCGATGGATGTGAGGGGTGGCGAGCATCATCGGTTCTGCCAGAGGATCTCGATCAGCGACCGATGGTTCTTCGCCCATATGGTCACGATCAACGCATCGCATATCCGCTCGTACGGCATCTGCCGGAGGGGTCATCGATCACTGGCGAGATCGCACAGATGCTCGCCGACCCGGAGGTTGACTTCGTGCACGGCCGCAATGTCACCGGTGGATGCTTCAGCTTTACCGCGAGGAGGATATCTAACCACTGAACCCCCCGACTCGAATCAGAGTTCCGCTAGGTTCGCCACGCATGGGACGACATGCGATCAAGACACCGCCGCACCACGACACGTGGGCTGCCTTTCTCGATGTGTGGAAGGCGGCTGACGAGCTCGAGGTGTTCGAGTCGGCGTGGAACTGGGACCACTTCTATCCCTTGGCTCCGCCGTACGACGGCCCAAATCTCGAGGGGTGGACGATGCTCGGCGCGTTGGCTCAAGCGACATCGCGGATCCGCGTCGGAGCAATGGTGAACGGCATGCACCACCGTCATCCGGCGGTGACGGCCAATATGGCCGCGACCCTCGATCACATCTCGGGTGGCCGGTTCGAGCTTGGTATGGGTGC
>CAYGMW010000103.1:6974-11185 GCA_964350975.1 uncultured Acidimicrobiales bacterium
GGTCGCCTCGCCCCACTCGCCGCCGCTCTGGGCTAGCGCGGGTTGTCTCGTGTCCGCGTTCAGATGCCGGACCGCGACTGGCTGCCGTCGACCGTCAAACACGCGCCGGTGATCAGGCTGGCGCGCTCGGAGGCGAGGAACGCCACTACGTCGGCGACTTCCTCGGCCGTGCCGAAGCGTCCAAGTGGCAGGTTCGCCTCGATAAAGCGAGCCATGCCCTCGGGGTCTTGTTCGAGGTAGCGCTTCCATGTGCTCTCGGGATGGGCGATCGAGCCGGGAGCAACGGAGTTGACCCGCACACCGCTCGAAGCGAGTTCGAGTGCCATCACCTTGGCGACGCTGATCATCGCGGCCTTCGATGTGGTGTAGGCGGCTCGACCCGCACCACCGGTCTCGCGTCCGAAGATGGATGCGATGAACACGATCGAACCGCTCTGCTGTTCGACGAGGTGGGGAACAGCAGCGCGGGCGAGTCGCATCGAGGACAAGAGGTTGAGGTCAAGGATCTCGACCCAGTCGTCATCGGTCAGTTCGGCCGCAGCGCCCTTCAGGTTGCCGCCGATGTTGTTCACGACGATGTCGACCTGGCCGAACCGCTGCAGCGTCTGGTTTACGAGGCGGTCACCCGACCCGCTCGCGGTAAGGTCGTCGGCCACTGCGACGACCTCGAGTCCGTCGGCGCGCATGGCTGCCGCCGCGGCCTCGACCTCGTCGGCGTTACGAGCGCAGATGATGACGCGAGCACCTTCTGTGGCCAGCGTATGTGCAATCGCACGGCCGATGCCTTTGCTGCCGCCGGCGACGATTGCCACCTTGCCGTCGATGCCCAGTTCCATGGTTCGCCTTGTCCTGTCATCGCTGCGTTGCCACGCCCGTTCGCCATGGAGAGTAGTTGACGTATACAGTCCGTGGTCGTGGCGGCACCACATCCCAACGTATCGAGGATACAAAACGCATGAAACGCATCATGGTTGCCGGCGGCGGCGGGTCCCCGTCGGCCAACTTCATCAGGTCGCTGCGCGCCAGCAGCGAGCCGATGCACCTTGTCGCCACCGACGCCGACGAATACTCGCTGCAGCGCGCCGAGACCGACGAGCACTATCTCGTTCCGAGCGCCAAGGACCCCAGCTACATCCCGGTGCTGAATGAGATCATCGACCGCGAGGGCATCGAGTTCGTTCACGCTCAGAACGACGCGGAAATCGAGGTTTTGTCGACGTTCCGTGACGACCTCGCGGCGCCGATGTTCCTGCCCGACGCCGAGACGGTGCGACTCTGTCAGGACAAGTTCGTCTCCTTCGCCAAGTGGCAGGCTGCAGGCATCAAGGTTCCTGACACCGTGCTGATCGGCCGCGACACCGATCTCGAGGAGCTGCTCGACCGGTTCGGCGGAGCTATGTGGATCCGGGCCATCTCCGGTGCGGGCGGCCGTGGCTCGCTCGCCGTCGATTCGGTGCCGCTCGCAAAAAGCTGGCTCGACCATCAGCAGCTTGTTGGCAACGGCGCGTGGGACGGCAACTTCACTGCCGCCGAACTGCTCGAACCGCAGACGGTGACCTGGATGTCGTTGTGGCACGAAGGTGAGCTGGTCGTCGCCCAAGGCCGTGAGCGACTTCGGTGGGAGCTGTCACGCATTGCTCCGAGCGGTGTGACTGGCGTGACTGGTGTTGGTGTCACACACGCCGATCCCCATCTCGACGAGGTCGCTCAAGCAGCCGTTCTTGCCATCGACCCGACGCCGCACGGGCTCTTCGGGGTCGACATGGCCTACGACCGGAACCGGACGCCGCAGCCGACCGAAATCAATATCGGACGGTTCTTCACGACCCACGAGTTCTTCACGGCACTTGGCGTGAACATGCCCTACATGTTCGTGAAGCTGGCCTTCGGTGAGGACTTCGAACGGCCGGCGCAGAAGCTGCACCCCTGCCCCTCGGACATGTTGTGGATCCGTGGCGTTGATTTCGAGCCGGTACTCACCACCGTCGAGGCTGTTGAGCGTTCGCGCGAGCGCCTTCGCGAGATCCAACAGTCGGTCGCCAATCAGCCTGCTGGGTTGTGAACCTGTTCTTCGATCTCGACGGCACCATCGTCGACGTCGCAGCTCGTCATTACGAGACCTATCGCAGAGTTGTCGAGTCGGCGGGTGGGTCCGCCCTGCCGAGCGATGTGGTGTGGCCCGCGAAGCGCAACGGCACGAGGTGGGGCGTCGTGCTCGAACGCTCGGGTGTCGAGCTGGACGAAGCCGAGTTCGTCGGCCGGTTCGCCCACATTGTCGAGCAGCGTGAACTCCTGGCGATCGACTCGTTACTCGCACCCGGTTGCATCGAGGGGCTCGCTGCGCAGTTCAGGGTGTATGTCGTCACTCATCGTTGGCATCGTCACAACCTGATGGAACAACTCGACCAACTTGGCCTACGTCACCACCTCGCGGACGTGATCAGCGCACCGGCGAAACCGGGGGACAGCACCGCGAAGGCGCGGATGATTGCGGACCTCGCCACCGCGGGCGACGTGATGATCGGCGACACCGAGTCAGACGTTCTCGCAGCTCACGAACTGGGCATTGAGTCAGTTGCGGTCCATTCCGGCCTGCGCGACGAGCACTTTCTCACCGCCCTCGAACCGACGTGGTCGATCGATGACATTTCGCTGCTTCCGGAACTGCTTGAAGCTAGAGAAGCAGCTCGCCGAGGGTGTGGATCGTGAGGCCAACGAGGCCGCCGACGATGGTGCCGTTGATGCGGATGAACTGAAGATCGCGGCCGACCTGCTGCTCGATGCGGTCGGCGGTCTCTTGACCGTCCCATTTGGCCACGGTCGCCTCGATGAGCGATGCGAGTTCGGGTCCGGCGATCTTCGTGGCCGTGGTGGCCGCGTTCGCGAGCCAGGCATCGACCCGTTGGCGAACGTCGGCGTCGTCGCGCATCGTGGCGCCAAAGTCGCCAATGACGCGGGTTGCAGTAGTTCGGGTGGCCGACGTTGGGTTCGTCAGCTCGTCGATGGCGAGGCGTTTGAGATCTCGGCCCATGCGGGTCGAAAAGTCGCGCACCTCAGGGTGATTGATCATGTTGACGGTCGCTTCTGAGACCTTCGACCGGAGCGCCTCGTCGGTTCGTAACCGGGTGGTGAGCGTGTCGAGCTGGCGATCGAGGGCGATACGGGCCGGGTGAGCCATGTCGTGACGGATGTCGGTCAACGTCGAAACCGCAGCGCTATGCAAACGGTGGAAGACCTGGTCGTCGAGGATCGACGGCACCCACCACGGACTTTCGTCGCCGAGCATCCGGCGCAGTGTCGCTTGTTGGTCGTTCAGGTAGTCAATGGTGACCCGGCACAGGGCGCTGATCAGTACCTCGTGATGTTGTCCTCGGCGGCTGACATCGAGCACTTCGGCCAGGCTGCGGCCGTGGTCGAGATTGCTCAGGCGTGCCGCGACGATGTCGTCGATTGCTCGTTGGAGCTGGTCGTCGTCGAACGTCTCGAGTCCCCGGGCGACGATGTTGGCGATGCGACCGGTGACTTCGTCGACGTTGGCGGGCGAGTCGAGCCAGTGGGCAACCCGCTGTGCCGGTTCGGCAGACGAGACCCGACTGGTGATGGTCTCGGGGGACAGAAAGTTCGTTTCGACGAACGATCCGAGGCTGGCGCCGATGGCATCCTTGCGTTTCGAGATGATCGCGGTGTGCGGAATCGGTAGCCCGAGGGGGTGCCTGAACAACGCCGTCACGGCAAACCAGTCGGCGACGCCGCCAACCATGGCGGCCTCAGCTGTGGCCCGTACGTAGCTCCAGCCATTGCCCGAAGTCTCGAGCGATCGAGCCACTACATACAGCGCCACCGCTGCGACGAGCAGTCCAGTGGCTCGATGGCGCATCTTGCGAAGGCCATCAGAACCACCGGAACTGTCGGCGACGGATGAAAGTGGGTGCTGCATCACGTCGGCATTCTGACGTCGGAGGCCCGAAGAAAGTCGCGAAAAGTTTTTCCGGACCGAGTTCCGCCGCCGAGGAGACGTCGCGGGCCGACCTCAATCGGCATCGGCGTTGTGGCAGATTGGCTCACTTGCCGCTGACGTTTCCAGCCCACCAGGGCTTCATTGCTCCGATCAAGCTGCGTTGGCCCAACGCCATTGACGGCACGGCGTTGTGCATCGGGGCCGCCGCGCCCGATCTGGCCGAGGTGCTGTCGGACCTCGCGCTGCGCGATGC